>CAYPHL010000096.1:3374-15937 GCA_964410385.1 uncultured Rikenellaceae bacterium
GGGAATCTGCAGAAATGAAATGTGATCTGATCTGCCTACCGGAAATGGCTGATTTCGGATGGTTATACCAGCAGGCCCGCAGAGATGCATTTCCGATCCCCGGCAAATACACAGATTTTTTATCCAGCTTAGCAAAGGAACTCAAAGTATGGATATCCGCCGGATGCCTCGAAAAAGACAATGACAAAACCTACAATTCGGCCGTAATTATAGACCGTAATGGCAACATCGTACTTAAGCACAGAAAGTTCAATACATTGCCAAAACTTACATCCCACCTTTATGATCCCGGTAGCGCTGAAGATATCAAAGTGACCGATACCGAGTTTGGCCGGATAGGACTTACCATTTGTGCTGATAATCACAATATCGAATATCCTCTCAGGGTAGCGGAACTTGGTGCATGGCTTCTCATAGCTCCGCATGGTTATGCGGCCAGCGATACTAACCTTGTGGACAATGCAATTAAGTATATGAATCATATAAAAAACGTGGCAGAAAAAACGAAGCTTTGGGTGATAGGTACCGACGCTGCTCATTCTCCGGTTGCGGGGGGTGACTGGAAAGGTTACCTGCACAGCGGATGCTCCACAATTGCTGATCCGACCGGTAAAGCAGTTGCAATGGGCAAGTTCAGAGAAAGCGATTTGATAATTTATGATATTCCTTCAGGGAAATAAGCAATGGAAATAAAATTGAAAACTCAAAGCCAACTCACCTTGTAAATCTTTTCTTTGAATAACCTGCAGTAAATTTTATCCTGTATCACGGGAGCTATCCTTTTGGCGGAGAGTTATCGACAATAAAGATTAAAAATGAGGTTTTTTACATTTGGAGCTGGACCCTTATTATGTAAAAGATGCCAGCGATTAATTATAATTAAAATTTTAACCAAATTACTTTTTTAAGGCATCCTTTTAAAGCAATCAGCTTTTATTTTCCATTTTCCATTTTTTGGAAAACACTCAGATTGTGTTCTCTTTGTTCCATCCAATCCTGTTTTACAAGCATCCGAACATTGATTTGTTGTTATTAATTATTCTGTTATTTTCTCCGGCGAAAAAGTACAGACAAAGTGCATTGAATTTCTTTCAGGAATTAATTCGAATTTTTGTGGATTAAGCTTATCTATATTGAAGTGGATTTTTGTAAACTATTTAAGTGATACATTTTCACCATTAATTATATTACGAGTAATTCATCTGAATTTTTGTATTTTACCGAATTATTGAAAATGACGATTAGCAAAATGCATAAAATACTTATATTTTCTCTTGTTCTTTTTTATTCATACACTTTATCTGGCCAGCCTGAAGTTGATACGATAATAAACGGAGTTTCATATTACAAAAAGCGACAATACACACTGACCAGGACATCCGTTCCTCCGGCGATTGACGGAAAGCTTGATGACAAATGCTGGAGCGAAGGAAAATGGGAAAGCAATTTTACTCAGTATAGCCCTACGGAGGGAGCAAAGGTCTCACAACAGACAGACTTTAAGATAAGATACGATTATAATAATATCTATATAGGCGCAAAGTGCTTTGACAGTGAACCGGAAAAGATGGATCAAGATTTCAGCTCGCGTGATATTTTTTCAGGAGATATGATAGGATTTGCTTTTGATTCATTTTTTGACAAGAAATCAGGTTATGAGTTTGTTATGACAAGCGCCGGACAAAGGATCGACCTGAAACATATTGGTGATTACAAATGGGATTTTAACTGGAATGGAGTCTGGGACGGCGCAGTTACTTTAATTGATTCAGGATGGTTCTGCGAAATGAAAATTCCTCTGAGCCAGTTAAGATATATTGACAAACCACAACAAGAATGGGGTATGCACGTATGGCGGTGGGTCAGAAGAAACAGCGAGGAAAGCCACTGGCAACTGCTTCCAAGAAACTCACCCGCAATTGTTGACCAGTTCGGGATCATTGACGGAATAAGCAACATAAAGGCCCCCCGACAGGTAGAAATTTCACCATACGGATCGGTGAAATTCATTCCAGGTAACGAATTGACCAGGGCCGGGACCGGAGGATCAAATCCGGTTAAACTGGGTTATGGTATTGATACTAAAATAGGGATTGCCAGTAACATGATACTGGATCTTACTATCAATCCCGATTTTGGCCAGGTTGAAGCTGATCCCTCTGAATTGAATCTTACATCATATGAGACTTTCTTTGAAGAAAAACGACCTTTTTTCCTTGAAAGCAGTGATCTTTTTGATTTTAAGCTGGCTGATGCACAAATGTTCTATTCAAGACGGATAGGACAGGCTCCTCAGTATAATCCGGAAGTATTTGATGGTGAATCAATAAACAGACCTGAACGATCAGTAATTCTTGGAGCTGCAAAACTCACAGGCAAAACAGGCGACGGTTTATCGGTTGGGATAATTGAAAGTGTCGTTAACCTTGAAAGGGTATCGGTTTTTTCTCAGGATACCTCATACAGGCTTACAGTTAATCCATATACAAATTATCTGGTAGGCCGGATCAGGAAAGAAATCAACAAAACCCAGACCATTGCCGGTGGGATGATAACAGGTACCAACAGGTTCATTACTGATAACTTCCTGGAAGAACAACTTAACAGAAGTTCATATTCAGGCGGCTTCGATCTTATACAGTACTTTAAACGAAAAACTTATTTTATTGAAGGCAAAACAATATTCAGCTCAGTCAGAGGATCTGAACAGTCTATCAGTTACGTTGGTAACCAGAATGTTCACAGATTTCAGAGACCGGATGCAACCTATCTCAAGTTAGATTCTTCAGCACAAACACTCTCCGGTACAGGAGGTGAATTGAAAATTGGGAAACAGGGAGGACAATGGAGATATACTTTAGGGGGAGCCTGGTTTTCTCCAAATCTTGAATTAAATGATGTGGGATACCTCCGGCAAAGTGATCTGATAAATGAAAATCTATCATTAGAATATGTTATTAATAAACCTAAAGGGCTCTTCCTTAATTATTCCATTATGATGGATCAGGATGCATCATGGACTTTCGGAAATGAACTGATAAATTCAAAAATCAGACTGACCCTGAAAAGTAAGTTTAAGAATTTCTGGAGCATCAATACACACCTGACAAGGAATTTTACTTATCTCGATCCCAGGATCCTCAGGGGAGGACCTGCTCTGACAAGCATTCCTTTCTGGACATATTTTTGCAGTATAAGTACATCGTCTGCAAAGGATCTGAGCATCACAGGTTCATACCAGATAAGACGGAATGAAGATGACCACTATACCTTCAGTCAATTATCAGCTAATTTAAAATGGCTGCCCTTTAAGAGGATGAGATTAACCGGGATAATGAATTATACTCAGAACAGACTTGATCAGCAATATATATTGGGAAAAAAGAATGATCTGCAGAACCTTTATCTATTCGGTTCACTGAATCAGAATATCCTCGAATTCACTTTCCGTACAGCTTTATATGTCACTCCCGAATTTTCAGTGGAATATTATGGCAGTCCTTATTTATCGGTAGGTGATTATAGTAATTTCAGGAAAGTAAATGACAGTCATTCGATGGATTATGATGACAGGTATAGAAAATATGGAGAAAATGAACTTGATTATTCTGAAAATGATTCCAGATATTTTATTAATGATGCCGATTTCGGAACATTTAATTTTATCAACCCTGACTTTAATTTTGCGGAGTTCCGTTCTAATCTGATACTGAAATGGGAGTATCATCTCGGATCAGTAATTTATCTTGTATGGACTCATAACAGAACTTATGACCAGAAGATCAGTAATATGTCACAATCCGACAACTTTAAGTCACTGACTGATATGGCTGGAAATAATGTTTTTATGATAAAGTTCAATTACTGGTTTACAATATAATATTTATCTGAACAAAACATTATACAAGGGATTTTAGGATGATTAAGAGTTCTTTTCTACCCGGATGCTTGCCGGCAGGTACTGGAATTCTGTCCTGTATTAACATAAGTAATTGAGATATAATGTGTCTGAGATACCGGGAAAATTCAATCATTTTGCCGGAATTCAACATTAACTGCATCTGAATTTATAGTCCGGGCCATATTTTTCCCATTTGCTTTAACCTTTCCAGAAACAAGTTCCGGTATATTAAATGATCTTAAACTGAAATCATAATAATCCGGATTCTTCTGGGGAAGAAGAAATGGTTTGGATGCTTCACCGTTTTCATTAATCCATGCAATATATGGTCTTGTATAGAGTCCGTCAATTCTCCTGCTGCTGAAGATAAACCAGTTTGATTTTGATGACCACGAATGGTAACTTTCAGTGTCATCACTGTTCGCAGAAGAAATGGGTTTAAAAGTCCCGTCCTCCATATTCATAAGATAGAGATCGGCTTCCTTGTGCCAGATTGAGAAATTTCCATAATCAGAAAGTGTGAACATCAGCCATTTTCCATCTCTTGAGACTCTGGGAAAAGAAACGCTTTTCCCGGTACTGAAAGAACTGATCAGAGTATCCACCCGCGATCCGAATTTCCCTGTTTCTTCATCAAAAGGAATTGTGCAAAGATTATACCTGATTTTATCATAGTTTGCCGGAATAGACGTTTTTTTCGCACTACAGAAAATAAGTAACTTTCCATCGGCACTGAAGGTCGGAAAGGTTTCAAAACTTGTCTTTGAAGCAATAACCGGATTTGAGATAAGCTTATTCGATTTTATATCATAAACCACCAGATCAGATTCAGTATCACTTACTTCAATCCTTTTTGATGGATCAGTGTGAAAATACTGATAGATTATATTCGTCGAAAATGATATAAAATTACCTGAAGGATGCCAGTAAGGATAAACACAATTTGAAATCGTATTTTCAGTCTTTGTGTTCAGCTTTCTGACTTCATCACCATTCTTCAGAATTGTTGCTCCAATTTTGCCTCTGAGGTGAAATACCATTTTCTCAGGGTCATTTTTATTGAATGAATGGCAGTTCATGCAATTTCCTGTCAGCATCCGGTTATCTATAATGGGATCTTCATCAAAGTTTGTGAGATTCCTCTGATAAATGCCCATCTCACTCCACGATTCGTAACCTGGCGCTATAAGCCGGTAAACGACATAAGTATCAATCGGTATATTACTGATCTCAATTCCGAATGGTGAATACCTGATCCATCTTCCACCTTGCTTTTCATAAACTGTAACAAGAAGTTTCCCTCCTGAAACTGATTGCAGGAATCTGTGCCACCTTCTAATGGGAATCTTTATCCTGGCTTTTCCACTTACAGTAAAAGTCTCATTTTCCCCTTCAAACACTGCAATTATCTTATCGGATGAGCTGTTGTTGAGCCTGAAGTTCAATGGTGCAATATTATCCGGTATTTTAATATCCTTTATATCCGGGAAGACATCAGGCTGATCGCTGCTGACCTCATAGTCTCCGGGAATTTCAGTACAGGAGAACAATCCGATAAATAAAATAGTCAGTAATAAAATTACAGTTTTTCTCATCTGTAAGAACTTTGAATTAATTACTGATTTTAATATCCTTAAAATCAAAATAATACCAATAAGTACCTCTGAATTTCTTCATCGTGTCTTCTTTGGGATTCCTTTTGGTTGAAAAAGTATAAAGATATTCTTTCATTCGTTTCCTGGTGAATTCGCTTATCTTATTTTGTATTTCAGGTTTCCCGCCATCAGGAGTTAAATTCGTCGTATATAGTAACGCTTCCTGGTAATTTAAGGGAATCTCTTTGTAGTTTATTTTATCTGTTAACGCCATGACCCCTGGTATGTTCAACAGATCTTTATTTAAAAGATAATGAGCCATCAGGTATTCAAATACAACAGGTTTGGCGGGATCTTCAACCAGTGAATATTTCAGCATATCAATAATGCTGTTTATGTTCCCGGATTTGAAAAAATAGTCACTATGAAGCCTGACTTTTCTGATATCTGACCATTCCTGATTTTTATCTGCCATATCTTCATTATAAAGATACTTTTCTGTTTCAATAGCCCATTTTTTATAAAAAAGGGTGTGACGAAGTATTTTAATGTATTTACCGGCAACCTCATAATGACCATTTAAAAGGTTGACTTCAGCAAGACGCTTTATTGCCCTTACTGGCTTTTTAAGATTTGGCGTGGTCTCCATACTTTCAAAAGCAGATTCCTGCGATGCATTCAGTAACCCAAGATGAAAGAATATTTCACTTCTTTGAATCATGGGAAAATAAAAGGTTGATGATGGAAGGAAAAGGCCTTCATCACCGTTCTGCTCATACCTGAACATTTCATAACCCATACGCCCTGTTTTGGCAAGGGCAAGGTTAAGCATTGAAAGGGAAAGATCATTTTGCGGCGGGTGTTTTTCAGCAAAGCTTATAATTGCCTTCCATCTTCCGTTACGTGCTAGCTTATCATATTTATAGATATTTTCTGCTTCAAAGTTTGTATTTGATTTGAATCCTGCATAACCTGCAACTATTACAACAGCTGTCATCAGATAAGCCATAATATTTGTTTTTTGCTCATCACGTCCCAAATAAAATGCAATGATCATAATTACAGGCAACAGAGCAAATAGTATAATTATTCCTGCAGGTATGACTGTCCTCAGATCATAATAAAACTCACTTATATAGCTAAGGTTCAGAGGCTGAAATATTATTTGCCTTATTATGAGAGGAAATATGATGCTGATGATTACAAAAACAACCAGTTGCCATGATTTCAGTGGACTGATTCCGGGACGAGCTCTTTCAGACCGGGAAAGCGCAAGCACTTCGTAAAGAATTATTATTGTTGAAAGAACAATATAAGAGCCTCCGGCTATCCAATAGACCACGGGAATTATTAATAATCCGGCAATAAACCGGCTTCTCTTCCTTTTAATGATTATATAAAGCAGGCCTGCTATTAATGCTGAAAGGAATCCAACCGTTCCGGAAAGAGGGTAATATTCATCACAAAGTAAAGCAGCACAAAGTACTGCAGGCAGGAAGCTGAGCGCAAACAGATTTTTATTGGGATTAACCTGCGCGATAATAATGCGGGAGAAAAATTGAATCAGAAATAACAGAAAAGTAATTATTGCCGGACCTGCCATTGAACTGAAATAAAACTGAGTAAGGAATTCTCCGGTATACCCTGCCAATCCACCAGGCAGGGATATCCTGTTAAGCAGATATTCCCGGGTAAGGATAAAACACTGTGACTGTTCCAGAAAATGGAGGTGATTATTGTATAGAACTGCAAAAAAAAAGAAAATGGCAATATAAAATACTGCCGTAAAGACCGGTTTAATATATTTTACTGTCCCTGTCCTGAGCATTTGAATTATAAATAGTGATACTGCAAGGCAAATCTAGATTATTTTCTTTAGTTAACCTGTTCCCGTATTGTCATTTATTAGTTTTTAAATCTTTTGATGTGGCAAGGGCAATAACCCGTCCCTCATTCCCGACAGCATTATAAAAATGATATACGATCCCGTTCCATTTGATTACCCATGGTTTATGTGCATATACTTTATCGTATTCCGTTGAGGGGGAGATAAGGTCTTCGCCATCCCAGTCCGTCCAGTTGACAAGATCCCGGGAACATGCAAATCTTTCAAAGGCGCCCGGTTTCCAGAATGCTCCGAAATAGAACATGACATAAATGTCATTGATCTTTGCAATCTGAGCATCTCCGCAAATACCCTTATGTCTGGTTATTAAAGGTTCCGAGCCCTGTCTCATCCAGTTGATCATATCATCCGACACTGCCATACCAATGCTCTCATATCTGGCTGTATCGCCTCTGGCATTGTAATACATTACAAAGGGATGACCTGTTACTTTTTCTTTATCTCTGATTATTATGCTCTTAAATATAGTTCCTTTTTCAAACCATCTGGAATCCTTATCATCCGGTAGTAATACCGGCTGAGGAATACGGGTCCATTCTATTGCTTCTGTAACAGATGAAGAATTAGCCAGTCCTACCCCGAGTTTTCCGGCTTCATATCCTTCCTTTGAGCCGCCCAGATAGGACATCCAGTATTTCTTTTTATATTTTTCCACAGTATAGGACCCTCCCCAGGTTATGTCGGCAAGTGACATATAACCAGCTTTCTGGTTGGCATCCCAGGTATCTCTTGTGAATGACATAATTCTTCCCTGTGTTTCCCAGTTGAGAAGGTCTTTGCTTTTTGCCAGCCATGTTTCATAACCCTGTCCGTCAAATACAATGTATGTCATATACCATTCATATCCTTCACGATATATGGTAGGGGAATCTATCATTTTTGTTGTGTCGGGATGTTTCAGAACAACACCATATTTATACGGCGTCTTTATCTCATTATAGATCTCCTCCATAATACTTTCTGATACTGACTTCTCTGATTTTGACGATGTCTTATCCCGGGTATTCTTACATGACAATAAGCAGTTAAGTGTAATAATTACAGCAAATAGTGTTAATCCTTTGTTCATTTTTCTTATTGTTGGAATTCGTAGATGATTTCTGTTTTCTGAAGTTTCGGGGAACTGGCAATTATATTTCCTTCACAAATGATTTTCAAACCCTTACCTTTGCCAAAGTGGCCTCCGTCTTTATCCCATAATACTGTAAACAGTTTTCCATGGTAAGGTACTCTGTCCAGGCAAAACCAATCCCACTGGTCTTCAGTAAGTAACGGATTTATTACAAGCTTATTCCCGGTCTGCGGTCTTATACCGATCAATCCATTGATTATAAGATCACAGAAGGTTGAATGGTTATAATCTTTACCTCGTTCCACTGGTTTCTCCCCCCATCGTTGAAGCATATTCCGGCTTAACCATTCACCTGTAAAAGGATCCAGGTTCTCGTCGATCCAGCAGATTTCTCCATTGCCGGCCATTTTAATCCGATGACTTAAGGCATAATTTCTGACAAGCCTGTAATAATCATTTTTGTCAATGTATTTAGAGGGATTATTGTTCAGAAGATTAGCCAGGCCGGTAAGAGTTACTGATGTTGAGAATGGCCAGGAAGGGCCGTTCCACTGACAGGCATGACCAGAATATTCAACTTTAAAACCAGGATGCCTTTGTTCTGCGGTGGTCGGGCCAAAGGGAGCATAGAAACCCTTTGGATCAATTACCTGTTTCCATGCCACCGCCATTTCATTATCTGCCAATCCTTCAAAATACCAGGGAGTATATCCGTGTAACTCCCGCACATTGGTGAGATGGATATTGTCATTTATTATAACCGGCATATTACCCTGGCATCTTATTTCAATTCTCAGACTTCTGGTCGTTACAGGATCCATAGTCAGGACATTGTACCTGTTTGCATCGATCCTGTTTCTGACTCTTGCCGGAACAGGATACCACTTTTTCCCTTTACGGTAAAACGCATTCCATTCCCGGGGTAGTCTGAAATTATATCCATCCTGATACCAGTAAATCTTCATATTATTTATCGTCACCGGACCGGAGAAATCATATTGGATCCATTCTAGTCTTCCCTTGCGTGGATATAATGCAATATTCCCGTTTTGCTGTTTGCCGGTGTCTTTCCCGGTGTAGTCTTTTTTAATCCCCTCAAGGATTTCAGGAGCTATCCTTTGCGAAGAGGTGACAATTGCTGTTCCTGTAAGATGCTTATCATCATTTACTATCCATGAAAGAACAGAAGAGGGTTTCGGATCCTGTTCTGATACGCGGATTCCTACTTTATAAAAACCGGTTTTCTTATCCCAGAGGTACTTATTAAGTGAATTCTTAATATCAAAAGCTTTTTGTTGGAATCTTTGTGCAATATCATCTCTGCCCGCAAGCATGGCAATATTGTAAATTGCCATTGCATCACCATACTGATAGCTGTTGATCGTAGCCCTGTAACCGCTTCCGCTGATACTCACCTCCATTCCGTCACGCACATCAATCTGCCAGTATAAGCCATTCGGATCCATGTGGGATTTTTCCCATTCCAGATAATTACTGACCATACAGGGCAGGAGTTCTTTTACCAAATCAAACCTGCCGCTTACAAGAGCGAAATTCCAGATCGAATCTGATACCCAGAAGCTGTAATTTCTGGGATCACCGCCTTTCTTAAACCAGAAATTGGAGTAATCAACAAGGTATTTATCCGACAATAACCATCTTCCTTCCCTGAAATGGTGTCCTCCCGGGCAGCAGATAGTATTATGTCTGCCTGAATGTCCGATCCGGGGAAGAAACTCTGTGATAACCCACCCATCTTCAGTATTCCGAAGATGCTTACGGAAGGTCCACCATCTGAAATAGTAAGTCTTTTCGATATCTTTATCGGGACATTCAAACAGGGGAATATTCTCTTTAAGGAAGCTTAAAACATTTTCATTGGTTATTGTCTGAGGATATAGCTCATTGTCATTCCTGTTGAAATACCTTACATAGTTTGCCAGAATAGCCTGGCCAATTATTCTGTCGGCCGGGGTAGTGTTTTTTTTACATGCTCTGACAGGCTTCAGTTCCGGAACAAAGCTTGAGACAGGATTGCATAAAGCCCCGCTTATAATAAGAGATCCCTTTTTAATGAATTTTCGTCTATTTACCATAACAATTCATCCGGGTAACATATATGAGGCGAAGTACAGATTATTACATTCCTATTGGCTTGCTTCAGGTCACTCAATTGCCGGTATTGTCTGATTTTTGGAATTTATTGACAACCAGATCCCTGCTTTCGGGTAACCAGACAATCATTGTTGGTCCTGTCTGGCGGTTATTCCAGGAATAATAAGGTATCAGGGTAATTTGAGTATCATTAACAGCCTCATCACGTACTTCTTTCCCACCTATAATAATTGAAGGTATTCCTTTAAGCTCCCCGGAGGTAAAAGGAATGACTTTGATTTTATCATCAGATTGTATTTCAGGAATGAACAGTCTTTGAACCATACCCCCATTATCAACGCCTTCTGCACAATATACAAGGGGACCTCTTGTCAGTGCTACTCGTCCGGAATTGTTTTCAACAGCCGGATGGCATTTAACAAATCGTACTGGCATAGGCAGATCGAGTGTGATCTTATCGCCTTTTTCCCATTTCCGGTCGATAACCGCAAATCCTTTATCCATTCTGTAGCTGATCTGTTTGTTATTTACAGTAAGAACAATTTCCTGCTTAAGGGTATCTTTATATGTATAGAGCTCTCCCGGCACGAATTTATTCTGACTTGCCCAGGATGGTATCCTCAGGTAAATACTGAAGTGCCGGCTTTTTTCAGGGGAAATTTCAATCTCTGCTTTACCGTCAAATGGGTAAACCGAAGTCTGTCTGATATTTACGGTGCTATTTTCCAGCGGAATTTCAGCTTCACAGCTTGCATATAATGTTAAATAAATTTCATCGGATGTATATGAATACATATAGCCGGGTGTCTGAAGAATAAGCCGTGAGATATTTGGAGGGCAGCAGGCTGTTCCGAACCATTCGGCCCTGCCGGTGGTTCCTTTGTTGAAAGTCCTGATGCTGTCACATTCAAGTGGATTTTCATAGAAGAATAGGTCTCCTTTGATATTAATGCCAGCCAGAGCATTATTAAACAGCGATAATTCTGCAATATCAAAATATTTTGCATCCTGGTGGAGCAGGAACATCCTGTAGTTAAATAATACATTAGCGACGGCAGCACAGGTTTCGTTATATGCCTCGAGGTTTGGCAATTCGTATTCTTCACCAAATCCTTCTATCCCGTGTACCGCTCCGAGTCCTCCTGTTATGTGCATCCGGGTGTTTACAAGATTATTCCAGATTGATTCCAACGCTTTGGAATAATCACTTCTGCCTGTCAGAGCATCAACATCAGCCATAGCACAATAGAGATAACCTGCCCTTACTGCATGACCAACAGGTTCAGTTTGTTCGCTGACAGGGGCATGTTGCTGGGCATAAGTGGGAGACATGACACCTTCTCCATCCGGGCGATATGTAATACCCCGTATATCCAGGAATTTTTTTGCCATATCGAGATAGAGCCTGTTGCCTGTTGTCCTGTAAAGCTTACAAAGTGCCAGTTCTATCTCTTCATGTCCGGGTGCCTGATTAACAGGTTTCCCGTTATTATACTTTGGATCTCCTCCGTTAAAAAATACCTGATTTACATGCAGAGCATTTTTTTGGGCGATCTTTAGCCATTTATCCTTGCCTGTTGCATTATAATATGCAACCGCACCTTCGTAGAGATGCCCCATATTGTAAAGTTCATGGCTGTGTACAACCCAGGAATAGGGTTTTGCACCCATCTCGCTTATTCTGGGGTTACCACAGGTGTGGTTTTCATATAAATAACCATCCTCTTCCTGCGCACCGGCAATTATATCGATTATTTTATCAATTTGTCTCTTAAGTGTAGTGTCCGGATATATCATTAATGAATAAGCAGCTCCTTCCATCACTTTATAGAGATCGGAGGTGATGAACCGATGGGGCCTTGGCTTTTCAGTGCTTTCACCCCTCAGGAATTTGCCTGTCATTTCTAACCTGTCAATTGCCGGTTGCCCGTTTTTGAGAGAAACAGGTATTGTGGTCACTCTTTCTGTTATCAT
>CAYPHL010000097.1:0-15838 GCA_964410385.1 uncultured Rikenellaceae bacterium
ACAAAATTACGCCGGCTCATATCATTTGTATTTTCAACATAATGACCACCACAACATGAACAACCATGTGCATGCCGCATCTCTGAAAAATCTTTTTCTGCCATATTCATATCCGTTTATTTTTATGTTATTGACTCTTTAGAATATTTTAATCGACAATCGGCACCCGGCAACCGGCACCCGGCAACCGGCAACCAGCAACCAGATTCTTTAATAGTCTTTCTCTCTTTCCTTCCCGCTATTTATCCATTCAGGAACAATGTTTTCGAGGAATACTTTTTTCTCCTCCCTGAGCTTTTTCATGTCAAGTCCGATGTATGCCTGGGCCTTTGCTTTGGTTGTGATATCAGGGTAGGGAATCTCCCTGTTCTCTCCCAGATCGGCCATTAACCGGGCCATTTTTATCCTTGCATCCTGGGCAATGGCAATTCCTCCGGCGATTATTCTTGCCAGTTCAACCGGAGAATGGAAGGAATTTCCATGACCGGCAGCTGAGAAATCCCATCTCCACTGGGCTTTTCTGATATCTGAAAGTATATCTTTCATCCTTTCTTCCGTAGCTCCCTTATCCCAGGCATGTTTTGCCTCGACATGACACTTTACAAGAAGAGTCTCGAGAATATTCCGGTTCTCAATTATTTTGTCCTGTCTTGAATATACATCATTTATGAGTTTTTCGGTTTCCTCACGGTGACAGACCTGGCACGAAGCGGCAACATTATTGAGCGGGCTCTGCAGGTGATGATCAGTAAATTTCTGACCTCCCTCGCTTATGAAGGGCATATGGCAGTCGGCACAGGATACGCCTCTGGAGGCATGGGTTCCCGTAAGGTAGACCTCATAATCGGGATGCTGGGCTTTCAGCATAGGTGCCCGGCTCATGGAATGGGTCCAGTCGGTGAAACCCATATTGTCATAATATTTCTCTATTTCTTCTGCACTGGTTCCGTCCTTCCATGGAAAAACAAGATAAGATACGCCTTCCGAAATGGTCTTGTTAAAATAATACTCGACATGGCACTGTGCACAAACCAGGCTCCGCATTTCCTGGTGAGTCGCTTTTGAAATGTCACGTCCCATTGCCTCAAATGCCTCTATAAGAGCCGGTCGTGATATCCTTAGATTCATTGTTTTAGCATCATGACAATCGGCACATCCTATGGGATTTATTATTTCACTTCCTTTGGTATCCCATGTTCCGCGGTAGAATTCAGCCACTCCGGTTTTATTCATCATCCGTGGAACATCAGGGCTTTTACAGGTCCAGCATGTATTAGGCTGCGGACTTGGTACACCATCAGAGGGAGAGCCTGTCCGCAATGTATTCCGGATATCCTCAACAGCATAATAATGACCTCTGCCCTGACTGTAATCCCTTGAAAATGCATAACCTGCCCAGAGAACTGCCATCCGGGGAGATTCCTCAAGCATATCGACCATCGAGCTGCCGTTATATTTGCTTCTGAAAGTTGTATCGGAAGTTTTTATATATGAGTCATATTCACGCGGAAATAATTCCCCCCAGACAGAATTGCGTGGTTCGTTTTCCGAAAATGTGACAGCAGGAGTATAAGCAAAAACAGCTTCCGCACGTCTCTGTACTATTGATGAGGCAAGCATTCCTAGCATAAATACGACAAGGACAGTAAGGAAGAAAATGACCCATCCAAGCCATGGTTTTTCTTTAAGCTTTTCCTGTATAGGCTTCATAGTTTATATTTTATCAGTCATCTTTGTTTACAATTTTATCCATCCATTCCGGTACGATCGGGCCGGGTAGCGGAACACGTGCCCAGGGGACACTCGAAAGGCTGTTAACTCTTCCGTGTGGAGTATATCTGTGACAGTCGAGGCAGGTGCGGTCCATCCTGAAGTTGTGGGTTTCGTTTCCCCTGGACAGAAGTTTATAGTCGGTGAGCAGATCAGAATGGCATCTTATGCAGTTCCGGTGAACAACTTCCCTGCCGGCGTCCTTAATAAAAATAACCTGTGGCTCCCTGCGAAGGGTGAATATAGTTGCATGGCGAAGACCGTCCTTCGCCTTGAAAAGATATTTGCTTAAAATATTATTATGAGGTACATGGCATTCGTTACAATTGGTTTTCTCACGATGAGAACTATGATACCAGGTCGCATATTGCGGAGCCATAATATGGCAGTTGACACAGGTCTCAGGCTTGTCGCCAAGATATGATGAGGCATTTGAGATATGGAATGAAAAGAGCGCAATCCCCGTGAATACAGCAAGCACCAGGATAACCGGAAGTTTCCATTTGTCCGGCGGCTCAAGTTTCTTCAGAAATCTCATGGAAGTATTTATATGCAATATATAAAAAAACTTCAATTTATTTTCAAAGCTGGCAGATCATCCATATTTCACATCCAAAATGTCCGGAATTCCCCAGGGGCCCGGGTATAAATTCAAATCCGGCTTTTTTATACAGACTGATAGCTTTACCAAGTTCCGGCATTGATTCAAGGTAAACCTGTTTATAACCCAATCTCCTGGCTGACCGGAGGCTTTTTGACATCAGTTCCCACCCTATCCCCCGGCCACGTTTTGCGGGATCGAGGTATAATTTAACAAGTTCAGCACATCCTTCGGGCAGATCCGGCGTTGGATAAATACCGCAACCGCCGATTATCTTACTGTCCTCCTCTGCAATCCAGTAAACAGAACCTGATCTTTTAAAAAGTGAGAACAGGTCATCGGTGGTCGGATCAAAATATACGGTTCCTGGCCGGTCTATGCCAAATTCCCGGAATACCGAACGTATAAGATCTGCAATTTCCCGGTTGTCCTTCCTTCTGAGATGCCTGTAAATTACGCTCATTGCTATGCTTATGTATGCCTGTTACAAAGTTAATATTCTGATCAAATAATGAAACTGAAAAACATAACTACCACAAAAGGATGGATTTATACATCTTTTTGCTAAATTTGGGACTTAAAATCCATGTTTTGATCAGTACCCTGAACTCAGTAACCTTCAAGCCCTAATGCTTTTTCTGAAGAAAATCATTACAGTAATAGCAATTATGGCCGCCGCAGGAAATTTGCGGGCAGGCGATTATTATGTGACCGGAACTGTAACGGATATGTCAGGGAAAGCAGTTCCGGGTGCAAAAATCACAATGACGGCAGGCAGTTCGGTTTTTGGTGCCCTGAGCGGCACTGACGGTAAGTATTCGCTGAGAATTTCCGGAATATATGGTCCGGTCTCCGATCTTCTTCAGCCAGGTGTCCCATATCCCAACCCTTTCTCACATTCAATAAATATCCCGTTTATAATCAACAGTCAGGGAGATATCAGGCTGATGATTTATAATCTATCAGGACAGAAGATAAAGGATTTTTATTTTCCGGGAATTGAGGAAGGAAGTTATCAGATAATCTGGGATGGAAGAACGGATAACGGAGCCCCTGCCCGGCAGGGGTTATATATTTATACAATTACATTTGGTGGTAAATCATGGTCCGGAAGACTCCTTAAATATTCATCGGAAGCAGCATCTTCGGCGGTTTCGACTCTCGAACAGGTTCAGATACCGGCTTCTGCACCTTACATACCGGGTTCATATAACAGGATACCCGTAATTACAGATGTTACATGCAAGGATTATTATCCGGTAAGGCTTACAGATATAATAATAAGACGTGATACCCTTATTGATTTTGAGATATGTGCTTCTCTGGCAATCCCTTTCAGAACGAATGAGAATTATATCACAATGCACACGGGATCTGATTACAGGCCTCTGAATCTGAAGGGAATAAATCTGGGTTCCTCACCCCCCGGTACTTTCCCCGGAGAGATAGCATATGCGATCTCAGGAAAGACATATGAAGAGTGGATAAATCTTATGGCTGGATCCGGCTTTAACGGGATACGTGTATATACTTTGCACCCCCCGGTATTTTATGAAAAGCTTGCCAATTATAATTACCGCCACCCTGAAAGACCATTACTGCTGTTCCAGGGGATCTGGTTAGAAGAAATTGAAAACGGTTCAGTTACTTCAGAATATGATCTTACCCTCCGTACAAACTCATTCCGGAATGAAATTAAGGAAGTCATAGATTGCATCCATGGCAATAAGGAGATTGCCTTCAGGCTTGGAAAAGCTTATGGCAGTTATCGTACGGATATGTCAAGATGGACGGCCGGATATGTAATAGGAAGGGAAATAATGCCCCAGGAAGTTGATACAACGAACAGGCTGCATGCCTCAATGAAATCCTTTTCAGGCAATCAGTTAAGCATTTCAGATGGCACGGCAAGCGAAGTTTTCGTAACCCGGATGCTTGATGAAACAGTTACTTATGAATACCAGAAATACTCGGTAAACAGACCCGTGAGCATTTCAAGCTGGCCGACACTTGATCCGCTTACACATCCCACAGAAATATTTACCGATGAGGATAAAGCTACCTATGACATCACAAAAATAAACCGTCAGAACCTTAAAGCAGGATTGTTTGCATGTTATCATGCTTATCCGTACTATCCGAACTTCATAAGTGAACAGCCATCCTACCGGGAATATTCAGACAGCCAGGGGAAGAACAGTTATCTTGGATATATTACCGATCTGAAAGATCATTACGTCAATATACCGCTTGTCATCGGTGAATTCGGTGTTCCGTCGAGCTGGGGCAGCGCTCATCAGTCATACAGCAACATGCATCACGGTGGATATTCGGAGTTTCAGCAGGGAGAGAAGAATGTCAGGATGCTGAACAATATTTTTGATGCCGGGTGTGCAGGGGGCTTTATGTTCTCATGGATGGATGAATGGTTCAAGCCTACATGGATCGTTTCATACCTTGAGGCTTACGGACTTGATTCAAATAACCTGTTCATTCCTACCAGGCAGCTCTGGCATAATGTGACATCACCCGAACAGAATTTCGGATTAATAACCTTTGATCAAAAGGCAATTCCCTCATTTGTTAATTACAGCAGGGACAATACCTCAGGACCGGTTTCAAAGATTGAGGCTTCTCACGCTAACAATTATTTTTATCTGAATGTTGAGCTGACCAGGAATATATCAAACGGGGATACAATTTTAATAGCGTTTGATTCTTACCTTGCAGGTCTGGGTGAATCACGGCTTCCAAATGGTAAGGTACTCAGCAACCGTTCGGAATTTTTACTTGAATATGTGGCAGGAGAAGATTCCGCATCATATTATGTGACTGAGGCTTATAATATGAAAGGATTTACTCCAAGGTTTAATCTTACCGATCCTTCAGTACAAAAGTACAGGAGCACAGTTACGGACGGGGCTCCGTGGAAGCTCATGGAATGGATCAACGATGGTTTTTCAATGACTGAACAAAAGATAGGAAGAATAGAGGCATTTAATTTCAATACTTTTAGTCCGGGTTTTCTCACAGCAGTTTTATGGGAAGGGAATAAACTAAGGGTACGTATCCCCTGGACGATGCTTCATTTCTATGATCCGACACAAAGGAAAGTTGTTAACGGAGCCACATCATCCGACGGTGGGCGATCTTATAAGATATCGACTGCAGTATCCGACGGCATTGCAGTATCAGTTTATTTTGACAAAAGTGTTACATCAAGCACAAGCAGGTATAACTGGGATAAATGGCTGATCGTTCCTGAAACGGTTTCCCGGGAGAAAAGGTCACTTCAGACAATTTCCTCGGGGTTATTTGCTTTTGATATGTTTGCCGACTGACGGACTGTCGGCTTATGGATTTTTTTCTTCTTCCTGTCAAATCCGCTTCTCTCGGCTTTACCCCAGCCTGTTTTACCCCTCATTGCTTCAAAATTTCCCCTTACGGCAAAGTATGTATGGACAGGGTAGAAGAAAGGTTCAACAAATGCTGTGGCTATAAGTTTGAATACATCCCTTTTTCTTTTGTACTTATGGAATGTGATCTCTTCAAAAAGGATGGCCCAGGTTGTGAGCAGGACTGCAAATGAGTAAACGAAAACAAAGAGAAGCAGGTAAAAAGGCCAGTTTATACCGCTCGTGAGGATAAGGATTATTGTGTATATGAAACCTCCGAAAGCTATAAGCGGAGCGAGCCATTCAAAGAAGAACCAGTAAGGATATCCGAGTAATCCCAGTTTATTGAATTTAGGATTAAAGAATAATTTGCGATGGGTCCTTAATGATTCTACCAGGCCTCTTGTCCAACGGGTCCTTTGTTTCCTGAGAGATTTAAGGTCTGACGGAACTTCCGTCCAGCAAAGAGGATCGGGAATATATGTAACTTCGTATTTTGCATTGTGTTCTGTCATGTAACGTCTCATCCTGAGGACAAGCTCCATGTCTTCCCCGACAGTTTTAGTGCTGTATCCACCTGCTTTAATGACAGTTTCACGGTCAAAAATACCCATGGCACCTGAAATAAGCATCAATCCGTCGAGCTGGCTCCAGGCCATCCTGCCAAGGAGGAATGCACGGGTATAATCCAGGACCTGAAGACGGGGTAAAATCTGTTTTGGCACATGTATATTCCTGATATGTCCAAGCTCAACATCACATGAGTTGACAATCCTTATCACTCCACCCGTACCGATGACTTTGTGATCTTTCTCCTCAAGGAAAGGTTTTACAAGCTTCAGTATTGAATCAGCCTCAATAATTGAATCGGCATCGATTGAAACTATCAGGTTGCTTTTGCAGATATTTATCCCGGCATTAAGTGAATCTGCCTTGCCTCCGTTATTCTTGTCAATAACTGTAAGCCTGTTGAAAGAGGGATTTTTCGATTTATAAACTCCTTTTATCCTTTCACACGGTATCCTGTAATCGAAATAATAATTGACCTTTTCGAGCTCAAAAGCCTCTTCAACCTTTTCAAATGTATTGTCGGTCGACCCGTCGTTAACCAGGATAACTTCAAAATTATTGTAATACAGGGATAATAATGTCCTGACATTATCAATTATCGTCTTGCTTTCGTTGAATGCCGGGGCAATAATGGATATCCTCGGGCTCAGGGGAGAGAGGACAAGAGAGTTGTAATTCACATAACTGTTCTTCCGCAGATATTTCCGCAGAGCAATGGCTGAAAATATGCCAAGCAACAGGTATGATCCGAAAATGATCAGGGTAATGATGAATACAATATGTCCGAAAATAAAACCCATGGCTGTTTAGTATATTCTCCGGTCAAGCACATGCCTGACAATTATGTTGTAGTTTTTATATTCCGATTTCATGATCTTTACAAGAGCTTTAACACCCTCTTCTCCATTGTTTTCGATAGCTTTTGTTGCTTCAATCTGGAGTTGTACATCATCTTCCTTGTCGAGGACCAGTTTCAGGAACCCGAGCATTGACAGGTCGGGCATTTTTCCCATCGACCTTATAATTTCGAGACAGACATTATATTCCTGGAATTTGTACATGTGTTTCATGCTTTCGAGAGTGGTTCGCATGTTCATATCTCCCGCGACCTGTATGGCAAGCTGTTTGACTGCAGGATCGGGGTGCATTATTGTATCATGTACCGCTTCTTCGGCTTCAGACTGTTTGAACTCCTTTATCATTCTCAGTGCAAACATAACCACAGTAGGATTGGAAGATGTGAGCCATTGTCTGAATTGCGGAAGAGGAATATTATGCTGAACGATCAGTTCATGAAGTGAAATCTGTTCCCAGAGTGAGAAAGGCCTTTCGAGATGTGAAAGGAAATCAAATGCGCTTTCATCGCCAAGCCTTACAAGAGCTATCTGAGCTTCCATTCGGAGGATTTCGTTTGAGGAGTTGAGAGCCTTGTATATTGTGTCATTGGCATCCCTGATATTCATGAATGCCAGCTCGCGGAATCCTTTGATCTTTTTATGCCAGCGATGATCCCGGGCTCTACCGACAGAATCCCTGTCGAGGCCAAGATGCTTATATAATCCCAGCAGTTTCCTGGCTTCTTCTCCCTTCAGGTTAATACTTACATCAATCATCTGGTCTATCAGCACCTGCCTGCGATATGTATCAGAGGCAATAGGCCGGAAATCATCAGGAGTTGCATTCCCGAACAGATAATTGATAATGAGTTCCTGATACTTCTCCATCAGATACTGGTGCAGCTTTTCCCTTCTTTCCATCCTTCTTCTGTTAAGCAGAATGAACAGCAGAAGGAGTATCATTGAGATTATACATACAACAATCGTAATTATGAGTGCATTTATCAGTGCAAGGGATTTGCCGAAGTAGGTAATTCTTTTTAACCACGGACTGTTATTTCCGATGATCAGTTCACCTGCAGATATTCTTTCAGCAGTCGCATTCTCCTCAGCAGGTTCGCTCAATAAAATTCCGGTAGTTGTTGAATCAGGGATACTTATCCCGGACGGGACAGTATCACTGCCTGCAATTGTTCCCGGGGGCGGAACAGCTGTAATGTTTTCAGATTCAGGCTTTTTCCGGATTACCTCTTCTGTTGTACCCGGATTACGTGATATCCGTATCTTGTATAAACCATCTTCCCTGAACATGACAGCATTACTGTCGATATGTGAAGTGACCTCCTTAAAGAATGCCTCTGCATTATATTTCACCCTGAAAGCACCCAGCTGTACCGGATATTTATTTTTCAGGGACGTAATGAATCCTTTTACTGCTGTTTCATTGATCTCGTAATCCAGCGGGATACCTGAAGGCGGTTCGGTAACAAATGTCGTTTCTGCAACAGCCACCGAGTCGGCTTTAATATTTAAAGACTGACCGGCAGTAGTTGCCCGTGCTGTTAAAAATGACAATATTAAAAGAAGAGCGAACTTCATCATTTCATTTTTATTGCATAAATGAAATTAATATGGCCTTCGAACCTGTTGCGCATGATTCCTTCAGCATATTCTTCCCTGGAATAGCCCGTTCCTATGCGGATCGCCATCTTTTTTGTAATAAAGCCATAATAAGCCAGTCTGATGCTGTTGGCACTATAACGTTCAATATCTGTTTGTATGTCAATAGGTTCATCCGGAGCCGTTCCGGTACCAAGGGTTAACTGAAGATAATCGGTATCATTGAAATATCTTCTTCCGTTAAAATAGAGAGCCGGTCTTGCGCCTTCATCTTTGAGATATAAATAACCTTTCAGGGAGAACCAGAACCTGCTTACATATTTTTCGACCGAAAGAGTTGGTATAAAAATATTACGGTCGAATCTGTAAAAATTAATACCTGCCGACATAGCCCATCCTTCAGGTAGTATCTGCCATATTTCACCTGCAGCCCTGTGTCGCGGGAAATAATCACCCGGGCTGAATGCATAATAGAAATAAGCATAGTTTTTGTCAGAGATCTTTGGCCAGGCCTCTGCTTCAAACTGAACCTCAGTTGCTGTTGTCTGATCAATGTTAATGTGTCCGATATTTATGCCGGCTGCAGCCGGGCCCCAGTTAAATTTATGTCCGGCGCCTGCTTTGAACATCCGCCAGCATCTGTCATAAGGTTCTGTGAACCTGTCGAAACTGTATCCTGCCCTTATATCCGTTGCTACCGGGGAATTCTCTTTCGACCAGAGGGAAATATCCCTTTTCGCCGCAAGAGCGTCTGTATTATCCGGATCTGTTGCAAGTAACGTATCGATCACAGCAGCTGCCTGCTTAAAATCTTTCTGCCATGCAAGTATCCTCCCGAGAAGGATACGGGCATCGCCATATGAAGGAAATGCATTGACGAGTTTGCGGGCATCAGATGCAGCTGCTGCATATTCACCATCAAATGCCAGTGACCTTATCCTCAGATATTCCGCTTCGGGATCAGTTATCTGCTGGGCAAATACCGGTCTATATACAGACATTCCTGATAAAACCAATCCGATAAACAGAATAAAGCATCTGTTCATAACTTAATTTTTTAGAATGGTTCTTATTTTATTCACCAGGTCAGTGGGATTAAAAGGCTTTACGATATACCCGGCAATACCCAGCCCGGCTGCCTGACGTTGCATCTGAGGATCACTGAATGCCGAGACAATAAGTACAGGAGTGTCGAGCCTGAGATCGGTCCGTAAATATTCAACCAGCTCAAGTCCGCTATGATAGGGGAGATGTATATCCACAATCACCATATCATATAAATTATCCTTAAGCAGTGCAAGTGCATCATATCCGTTATCTGCTGTATCAGACTTAAAACCCTCCCTTTCAAGGACAACGGAAATAGTTTTTAGCGCCAGCTTGTTGTCTTCGCAAATTAGTATCCTCATGCTATCATTCATAAGGTTATAGATTTACTTTTTCATAACCTTATGCTTATACGTTGTAAAAATGAATATTCTTAACTGTTTAACCAAAAATCCCGGAATGTTTTTGCTAACAATCGGAATTATTGGATTAACAACTGCTGATACGTGACTAAAAGATATAAGTTTCAGGTTCCGGGTTTAAAGTTCCGGGTTCCGGGTTCAAAGAGCTCAGAGCTCAGAGCGAAGGGCGGAGGGCTCAGGGCGAAAAGCATTACAATAAAATTGAAACTCTGAAACTTTGAGACTCTGAAAAAAAGCAAGAACCCGGAACTTTGAACCCTAAACAAAACTGATTTATAATGAGAACCAGTAATTTAATTTGATCAGGAAAATATTATTCGGGAAGAGATCCCTCATCTGTTTGTAAGAATCACCCAGTGAGGCTTCCGACATGCTGTTCCTGCCTGTCCTGTCGCCGGACCATACAAAATAGATGAATGAACCGAGACGATATTCCCACTTTGCAACAAGATTGGAACGGAACTGATGGAAGTTGAAATCGGGATTGGGAATCGTATAATCTGCACGCAGGCCGCTCTGGTAATCATAAAGATTGTAAGATCCGTCAGTCAGTACAGGATCGGGGTAAATTTCAAAACGGTCCGGATATTTATCTGCTTTTGGAGCAGTCACATGCTTAAATTCTGAATAAGAACCTCTCGAGACAAAAGGACTTCCGTAATATTGTATGGAAAATTCGGGGGTCAGGTTAAGATCAGCCCTGAATGTAAGGCCCAGCGTTTTCTGGTCTATTGTTCCGAGGATAAACCTGTCTCCCAGGATGCCCAGGTCTTTCCTGGTTATATATTGAAGTTCATCGTGATTGCGTGTATAATCGGCTGTCACGGCAATTTTAAGGAAGTTCAGGGGTCTGACCGATATCCCCGGCTCAAGCTGGTAGCTATTTGCCGAACCGTTTCCGGAGAATTCGTAACTATATCCGAATTCGAGAATGAGTTTCCTGGAAGGATCGGTCTTTGCCTGTCCGAAGGTCATAAGTGAATATGGCATCATCATTTCAGGGCCACCTCTTAGTTTACGGGGGTCTGTTGCTCCGGAGTGGAAAATTAAATTCGTGCTGAACGAGTAATTGTTAACAAATTCTGTGCTTATGGAAAGATGCCCTCCGGAACCGAGGTAAGTACCTCCGAAATTCCAGGAATTGAATTGTTCGAGATTTATGCTGTAAGTATGGAATATTGAGACAGGTTTGTTCACAAAATAAGTGACTTCGCTTTCCTGTTGGATCTCATCTGCTTCATTCATATATCCGAGGTCATTCAGTTCAAGGCCGGGAGAACGCCAGGAAACTCCGGTATTATATTTCCAGAATCCTTTTGATCCCTTCCCGATATTGAATTTACCTCCGAATCCGCTCAGTGCCGTCCGGGTAGTGTCAAAATTTATATAATCTGCACCCGGCCGCTGGTAGTACCTGGCTGAGGATTCCTGAAGGACGGTAATTGCATTCTTGCTCCCGTTGACAAAACTTCCAAGTAATTTTGCATCGAGGAAGAACTCCTTATCCCTCCAGTGATGTCTCAGATCAAGCCCGCCGGTAAATGCATTTTTGCTCAGGAAATCGAGAGACTTTTCTTCAAAGGACCTGTTTGTTGAGGTGAACATACCCCCGGCAATTGTATTCCCGGAATTATAACCCTTCTGAACGCGGGCGACTGTATAGCTTGTAAGCGGTTCAATCTTTCTTTTTGTGATATTGCCATACTGATCGCTGACCCTGGCAAACTCATTTGAAGTAACTGACTGGATAAGTCCCAGAGACAAACCGTTCGATGTGGTACCGCTGAACTTGGCTGCACTGAGGATAGTCGTCTTATCAGGAATATCCACAAAGGTATGATTGTCAGGATTGATTACGGCAGAAGGTGAATGTCCGATACGCCTTGAATAAAAGATGCTTTCATTATCAAAATCATAATTGAAGATTGTCAGACCTTCAAGGAAGAATGGACGTTTTTCTTCATAGAAAGTCTCAAAAGCCGACAGGTTCATCACTGACGGGTCAGATTCCACCTGTCCGAAATCGGGATTGAGGGTAAGATCGACAGTAAAATTGCTTGATATACCTATTTTAGCATCCAGCCCGGCATTTCCTCCCCATTTTCTTCCGTTTTCTGTGAACGGATTACCGGCTTCCTGCTTCATTGTTTTAAGGTCACCAAGCACAAAAGGCATAACTTCAAGACGCCTCGATCTCTTAAGTCCGTTAATTCCTCTTAGCTCTCCGAAATTATAAAGCATACCCGGACCGGTCTTTGACTGAATTTCCCAGTTGGATTCTTCCTGGAGCCGTGATATCCATCGCCAGGTATGAAGGCCCCAGACCTGTTCATCTTTTCTGCTGTAGCGCAGCTGGCTGAGCGGCACTTCAAGCTCGGCCACCCAGGCCGAATCCTCCATTCCCACTTTCCCTTTCCAGACGGCATTCCAGTTGAAATCCCAGTTCATCGGATTGAAAAGAACAAGATCAACTTTCTGACCCCAGGCTGTAATCGTAAATTCAAAGCCTGTCCTGTAATCACGGTAACTGTCCAGCGTCAACCCTACCATATCTCCGACAGTTTCATCACGGCCCCCCGACATTTTTACAACTTTATCGGGTTCACCGTCAAAAGCGCGGAAAGCGACATAAAGGTACTTATCATCATACTGGATGTTCAATTCGGTAGGATATGTAGGTTTTGCACCCTCATTCGGGACAAACTGGTGATAATCACCGGCCCATGTACCCATTTTCCAGCATTCATCATCAAGCTTTCCGTCAATGACCGGCCTGGGAGTGACCAGCCGCGAAGTGGTGTAAACAGGTTGCTTTACCTTTGATTTTACTGTATCCTGTTGTTCAGCTTCCGTTGAAAGAGTTCCGGCAGAAACACCGTAAGGTAAGAAAGCAGCACAAATAAAAATAATGGATATCCTTAAAAACCTGTGTGGGTACCTCATTTCTGATTTAAAATTTTTGTGAAATCTGAGGCTGCAAAAATAAGGATTAACCTGATATTTACTGCATATTCCCGTTTTTAATATATACAGGAAGGACTCTCTTCTTAAGTTCCGGAAGTTTTTTCATAAAGAGTAAAGCGCCTGCTACACAGGCAAATCCTCCGATAAGTATGGCAGCAGGCGTACCAAGGAATTTGGCCATTGTCCCGGCCAGAAGACTTCCGAAGGGAGCAGTGCCCATAATTGCCATTGTATAAAAACTCATAACCCTGCCACGTTTGTCATCGTCGGTTATAGTCTGAAGAACAGTATTGCTTGCAGCTGTATGCATCATCAGACCAAGTCCGACAAACGACATAAGTATAAGAGACAGAAGAAACAACCTTGAAAATGAAAGAATGATCAGGCTGGCCCCGAATAAGGCTGTTGAAGCCGGTATCAGTCTGCCAAGCTTAACAGCTGATTCTCTAGATGCCAGAAATAAAGCTCCGACAAGGGCGCCGGACCCTCCGGCCCCCATAAGGAAACCGAATGTATCGGATCCTCCCTTAAGTACTTCACTGGCATAAACGGGCATGAGGACCTGGTATGATCCCATCAGGCTCACCAGTGTCAGCAGGAACAGAAGATATTTTATTGGTGGAAATCCGAATGCATAATCCAACCCCTCCTTCATATGCCTGAAAATATGAGCCTCAGGCTTCTTCCTCTCCTTATCCTTTACCTTCATCATCAGAAGAGACGCAATGACAAAAATATAACTCAGTGCATTGATAAGAAAGCATATCCCTTCTCCTGCGGTTGCAAGAATTATTCCGGCAATGGAGGGCCCTATAAGTCTGGCTCCGTTGAACATAAGTGAGTTCAGGGCTATGGCATTACCAATATCCTCTTTTTTGTCGACCATCTCAATCACAAAGGAATGCCGCGAAGGGACATCAAAGGCATTTATTCCGCCGAGAATTATACTCAAGACAACAATATGCCATATCTGGATCACTCCCAGGAGGGTAAGGATTGCCAGGATCAGTGATGCAATCATAGAAAAGATCTGGGTGCTCACAAGTACCCTGTACCTGTTGAGCTGATCCGTAAGAACCCCTGCAAAGGGTGCAAGGAGGAAGGTCGGGATCTGGCCCGTAAAACTTATAAGTCCAAGCAGAAAAGCCGACCCTGTCATCTTATATACAAGCCAGGGCATTGCAATCCGCTGGATCCAGGTACCAATAAGGGAAATACTCTGACCGGTGAAAAACAAACGGTAGTTTCTGTAATGCAGCGACCTGAATATGGTACTGATCCTTGTACTGAGACTTATATTGCCGTTAAAATGCTTCAAAGATTTACCGGGACTGACACCCGAAATTAACCGGATACACTATCTGATCATATTGCAGACAGCAAATATAATAAAGCTATTCCAATAATTGTGAGTGATGATACCCCTATAGGAAACCATACAGGTGCAATCCATGGCTTCGGAATAAGAAAGAGTACATCGATAGTTTTAAGATTTGGCGGCCATTTTATGAGAATATACAATGATAAATAATAAAACAGGTCCCAGAATGCAAAAGTCCATAAAAAGAAAATACCCTTTTCAATCCATGTGGTTCCGGTAAGAAGCGCTATCGTGACAAGCATTATTATCGTCGCCGCTTCCCTTGTCATTTCAATACGAAGATACCTCTCCGGAAATGATTTAAGTGATTCCTTGTTCGAGTCGGAATCAAGCATTCCAAGAGCTTTCCGGAGATATACAACAACAACCCCCTCGAAATGAGCCATTGCTATCCCGAATATTGCCAGAAGTGTTAACCTGAGTAACATATTTTTCTGATTTAAGGGTTAGTATTTTGACACCATTGGAATTTCTTCCCGTGCTAACCTTATTAACTTAGGGATGAATTTAGATACTTCTTTTTGATAAACAGCATACTCAGGGTATTTTTTACTGCTGATCCCTTCAGTCATGATGGTGCTTCCGGCAAAGATAAGTACAAGAAGGACCGCTCCAATCAGCGTTATATTCAGCAGTTTGCCGGAAGCAGCCACACTGAAAAAATAGAAACTGATCCAGATCGCCTGTTCTGAAGCAAAGTTGGGATGTCTGGCATATTTCCAGAGACCTTCGGAAAGAAATCCTTTCTTCAGTGATTTTATATAACGGTTATCTTTATCATCCGGCTTCTTCTTTTCCTGGTGGAAGCGGAAAAGCTGATTATCAGCAACCGATTCGATTATTATGAAAAGCAGCATGAATCCACCGGCAAGGAAATCAGTTAGGACAAGGGATCTGTCATTATTCAGGGCCGCCATCAGCAGGGGAGACGAGAAAAGGAATATCACAATATTCTGATATACAGAGATAAACAGAAGATTGAAAAGTCCGAACCTTAACCTTCCCTTCAGAAAACGATTTTCCCTCAGGTATTTCCACCGGTAATCTTCTTCACCCTTCCAGGGTAACAGGTTATATCCTCCCTTACGGCTGAAATTGTAACTGAGACGGAATCCCCAGATTGTCACAAGCAAAGCCATGATAATGATCCTTGCTGATGGGAAGGCGGCAACAGTGATCCAGCCATAAGCGACGGGAAGGAGGCTCCACAATTTATCCACCTGGCTGTAATT
>CAYPHL010000098.1:0-15427 GCA_964410385.1 uncultured Rikenellaceae bacterium
CCCCTAAATCCCCCAAAGGGGGACTTAATGTTCCGGTTACTTAAGGCCCCCCTTGGGGGGATGGGGGGTAAAATCCTCGGAGGGGTTTGGGAGTAAATAACATAAGTTGCCAGAGCATCTTACGAGTTTTTAAATCCATGTTTAATTGTGAATTTCTAATCCTGTCATCCCCCTACCTTAACTTTAATTCCGGTTTCCGAAAAATACTCTTTTAAATAATTCATCCGTTCTTTTGACGGAGGTTTTATCGTTCTCAATTTATATTGAAGTCCAAGCTTCTTATACTTCGCTTGTCCGATCCTGTGGAACGGCAGCAGATTAACTTTCTTAAGGTTTCCCGACCTGTTTTCGGTCAGGAATTTCCTGAGCCTCCTGAGATGATCTTCATCATCATTATATCCCGGAATGACCGGGATTCTTACATACATATCAGTCCCGCTGTCGAGGATCAGCCTGAAGTTATCAAGTATACGGGCATTTGAGACACCGGTACATTCAACATGTTTCAGGTCATCAAGATGTTTTATATCGAAAAGGAAGAGCCGGGTACTGGGAATTATCATCAGATAGTTCTCAGGGGATGAATATCCTGAAGTATCCACAGCAGTATGATAGCCCTGAGACCTGCATTCTTTAAGGGTTTCGGAAAGGAACTCAAACTGAAATAGCGGTTCACCTCCTGAGAAAGTCACCCCTCCTTTCGATTCATTAATAAAAACCCTGTCCTTTTCGAGTATTCTCAGGACCTCACTGACTGAATAATATCGTCCGGCTTCCGCTGGTTTATGGAATTCCCTGTCACCTACTTTGTGTATCTCACCGAATGGTTCGGGATCGGGAGAAATTCCTTCCGGGTTATGGCACCACCAGCATGAAAGAGGGCAACCCTTCATGAAAAATGTAACCCTTATCCCCGGTCCGTCGTGGATAGAATATCTTTTTACACTGAAAATGAGACCTTTCATTACCGGGGTGCAAGTTATATATTTTTTACCTGCCAATTTAAAAATATTGTCATGCAATAATCGTTACTTTAAACGATATGGATTCCCTGACCGAAAAACTATCCATAATAGCCGCTATTCTGCTGTTAAATGTATATCAATCGGATGCACAGTCATCGCTACGTTATACCATAAGCGGTTATGTAAGGGAGGAAGAAAGCGGTGAATCCCTAATTGGCGTAAACATCTATCTTCCTGATCTGCTTACAGGTACTGTGACAAATAATTACGGTTTCTATTCTGTCACCCTCCCTGCTGCAGATTCTGTAAAGCTTATCTTCTCCTATGTAGGTTATGCTCCGGAAACGATCAAAGTAAATCTTAAAAATAATACAGAGCTCAATGTAAATCTCAGATCAAATATTTTACTGGATGAAGTGACTGTGACAGCCGATAAAACCGAGAAAATCAGTGAATCGGCGAAAATGAGCAGTATTAAGCTTCAGCCTGCACAGGTTAAGAATATTCCGTCACTTCTCGGCGAGAAGGATATCATGAAGGTGATACAGCTTATGCCGGGTGTTCAGAAAGGAACTGAGGGTACAAGCGGTATTTACGTGAGAGGCGGAGGTCCGGACCAGAACCTGATAATCCTCGATGATGCAATTGTTTATAATGCAACTCATCTTTTCGGCTTCTTTTCACTTTTTAATGGTGATGCAATAAAAAGTATTGAGTTTACAAAAGGTGGTTTTCCTGCGAGGTTCGGTGGACGTCTTTCTTCTGTCCTTGAGATGAATATGAAGGAAGGCAACAAGGAAGAATGGCATGGAGAAGGTGGTATAGGGCTTATTTCATCGCGTCTCACTATTGAAGGTCCGCTGAAAAAAAACAAGTCCTCCGTACTTCTGTCAGGAAGGAGAACATATGCCGATCTGATGCTCAGACCAATTCTGAAAGCGCTGGATGAAAATAACCAGGGTTACTATTTCTATGATTTCAATGCAAAAGTAAATTATGATTTCGGCAGGAAAAACAAGCTTTATCTCAGCGGATACTTCGGGAAAGACAAGTTCTATCTCAAAAACAGGAGTGAAGGATACAGGGAGACGGTCGGGTTTCTCTGGGGCAATGCAACAGGTACTCTCAGGTGGAATCACCTTTTCAGCAGCAGGATATTTTCAAATGCCTCGGCAGTCTACAGTAAATATCTTTTTGGAATAAGTGAAAGGTATATTGTTGAAGACGAAGGAAAGGATTATTACGCTGAATACAATTCCGGTATAAGGGATCTTACCCTGAAATATGATATTGATTTTATACCAAGTCCGAAACACTGGATAAAGGCAGGTGTTGTTACAATTTTCCACAGGTTCAATCCGCATGCATTTGTTGAAGTTGATGTCCCTCATAATATTGATATACATAACGTGAGTTATGCCTATGGAACCGAGTCGGGCTTGTATATTGAAGATACATGGGAGCCTTTCAACATACTGAAGATCAATGCCGGACTAAGGTACAGTTACTTTACATCGGACCGGAGCAACTACATTTTCCCGGAGCCAAGGATTTCGGCGGCACTTAGATTCCGGAATGACATAGCCGTGAAAGGTTCATTTGCAATCATGAACCAGTTCATTCACATGATCTCAAACACCGGTATCAGTCTGCCTACAGACCTGTGGGTACCGACCACCGGCAGGGTAAAGCCTCAGCAATCGAGGCAGCTTGCATTAGGGCTCGTTAAAGACGCTTCCGGATCCGGACTTGAATTGTCTCTGGAAGGCTATTATAAAAAGCTGGATCATGTTTTAGGTTATAAGGAAGGAGCTTCATTTCTGAACCTTGATGAAGCCGGATCGGGATCAGGCATCAACTGGGAAGATAATGTTACCTCTGGCCGGGGGTGGTCATACGGGATGGAATTTCTTCTCAGGAAAAAGACCGGATCCCTGACCGGATGGATAGGGTATACATTATCATGGACACAGCTGCAATTCGATTCGCTTAATTTCGGAAGGAAATATTTCGCCAGGTACGACAGAAGACACGACATTTCGCTTGTGGGTATCTATAAGCTTAATAAGAATATAGTAATATCTGGCACCTGGGTTTACGGGACCGGTAATGCGGTCACACTTCCGCTTTCGGAATATACTGCAGCGGAACATCTTCCGGGTGACCTTAGAGATCCTTCTGACCCTGATGGCTTTGATAGTCATCATATAGATCCGGCCGGACCGGTCGTGAAAGATTACAGTCAGAAGAACAATTTCCGGATGGCTCCATATCACAGGTTCGACCTGGGTGTACAATTTCATAAGGAAAAGAAGTGGGGAGAAAGAACATGGGAAATATCAGTTTATAACTTATACAACCGGAAAAATCCTTTCTATTACTATATTCAGTATAATACTGTAAATGGCAAGGAACATGGCGTACTGACACAGGTCAGCCTTTTCCCCGTAATCCCGTCAGTCACATATTCATTCAGGTTCTAAATACTGTCAGAGTATGGAAAAAGCTGTCAAATATTTTATCTCCCTGATTATCATCTGGTCGTGTATTGCCTGCGAAAAGGAGGTAAAGCATGTAAAGCTTCCTCCCTTTGAACAGAAGCTTGTCATAGCTTCATTTGTATCGCCATCCGACTCCATCTGCCATGTTACCGTAAGCTTAAATAAAAAACTATACGGGGAACTTAACGGATATGAGTCAACCGGGAAGCTAAGCGGAATTATTTCTGACGGATCTGTAAGTGTAGCGCTTGACAGCGCCTTGAATGGACTCAAATTCTTAAATTCAAAGTTTACAATCCGGCCCGGAAAAACTTACCGTCTGAAAGTAATGAGCGACAAAGGATTATCAGCAGAAGGAGAGTGCATGGTGCCACAATACCGTGATTTTGATATCAGTGCCGATACTTTTTCGGTGGTTCATTCCGTCCCGGGTTATAACAGCTGGAGGGAATTGAATATTGATATTTCATTTAAAGATTTCCCCGGAGAAGTAAATTATTTCAGATTATACGGCAGATTTACAGCTTACAGGACTGTTGAAGATCCGGGCGCGACTGAAGTAATCGAACGGGATCTTTATTTCAGCAGGGATCTTTTTACTGATAAAGAAGCCGGCAGTGCTTCGGTAATAAAATCTTCAACAGGTATGGGACAATTAAACAGCAATTATGATTCAGCATTTATTAAGGTATATCTGCTGAATACTGAAAAGTCTTATTATCTGTACCATAAATCTCTGAAAGATTATAACAGCGGGGATGATCCTTTCTCGGAGGTCACTCCGGTATATTCAAACATTACCGGCGGACTGGGAATATTCACATCCTTTACTTCAGATTCACTTATTTTCCGGTTGAAGTGAATATCGGAGAAAAATAAATTTTTTATTAATGCATGATATTATGGTTAATACCTGATATTCTGATGCTTAACAAACTTTAACATTGATTAACATTACATTAACACTATCTTATGCAACAAAATTGGTTTCTTTGCGTCTATACATTAAAATAGTCTACATAAGGGCCGTCCGGCCAATTCTACGATCAGGTTTATAGTTAATCGCGGAAAGACACTGCCAGGTGTCTTTCCTCTTTTTTATACATCCTGTATGATATATTTGGCAGTTCAGTTTTTATCATGAAATCCTTTTTGTATTTTGCGACCCGAAAAACTTAAATCCTAAAGAAATCATGAAGAAGTTATTTCTGGTCCTGGCAGCAGGGATCTTTTTAATCACAGGATGTAAAAAAGAAATGAAGAATGATAATCCGTTTTTAAATGAATGGGATACTCCCTTTGAGGTGCCTCCCTTCGATCAGATAAAAGCAGCTCATTTCATGCCGGCTTTTCTTAAAGCCTTTGAAGAGCAGAAAAAAGAGGTCAGGGAAATAATAAATAATCCCAAAGAACCCACATTTGAGAATACAATAAAAGCTCTGGAGTACAGCGGTGAGCTTCTTACAAAAGTCAGCAGGGTTTTCGGAAGCCTCAATTCAGCCAATACAAATGACTCACTTCAGGCAATCAATATGGAAGTTGCTCCCCTTTCCTCGAAACACAGGGACGATATCAGTCTCAATGACAGTCTCTTTCAGCGGATCAAGTCGGTATATGAGAATATGGATAAATTCAATCTGACCGAGGAGGAGGAAAAAGTACTTGAGGATACGTATAAGAGTTTTGTCAGAAGCGGTGCTGCCTTATCGCCGGAAGATAAGGACAAGCTCAGGAAAATAAACGGGGAGCTATCGCTTCTTACAGTTAAATTCGGTCAGAATCTCCTGGCCGAAACCAATGATTTCAAACTCATTATTGACAAAAAAGAAGATCTCGACGGGCTTCCCGAGGGAGTAATAGCTCAGTCAGCGGCCATGGCGAAAGGAATGGATCTCGACGGGAAATGGGTGTTTACGATCCAGTACCCCATAATGGAGCCTTTTCTGAAATATTCTACAAAACGTGATCTGAGAGAAAAGCTTTTCACAGCATATTTCATGAAAGGCGATAATGACAATTCCAGGGATAACAAGGAGATATGCAGCAGGATAGTGAATCTGAGGGTCGAAAGATCGAAGCTTCTCGGGTATGACAGTTATGCTGATTTTGCTCTTGAAAGGAACATGGCCAAAACACCCGGAAGAGTTTTTGATTTTCTTGGAGAGATCTGGAATGCAGCGCTTCCTGTAGCAAAGGCAGAAGCTGCAGCACAGCAGGAGATAATAAACCGCGAAGGAGGCAAGTTCAAACTTGCTCCATGGGACTGGTGGTATTATACAGAAAAGATCAAAAAAGAAAAATATGACCTGGATGATGAATCGACCCGGCCGTATTTCAAGCTTGATAATGTTATTGAGGGAATGTTCTATGTTGCCAACAGGCTTTACAGGCTTGATTTCAGTGTAAGAAATGATATCCCTAAATATCATCCCGATGTAAAAAACTTTGAAGTAAAGCGTGACGGGAAGCATGTTGGTATACTGATGATTGACAATTATCCCCGTCAGTCGAAGCGGGGAGGAGCATGGTGTGGCGCATACAGGGGACAGAGCCGCGATATCAAAGGAAAAATGATCACCCCGGTCGTAACCATGGTCACCAACTCAACCCCTCCCACCGGAGACAAGCCGTCTCTTCTTACAGCCTATGAAGCTGAAACATTGTTCCACGAATTCGGACATGCCCTGCACCAGCTTCTTTCAAATTCAACATATCCCGGTGTATCAGGAACATCTGTTCCGCGCGACTTCGTTGAGCTCCCTTCACAGATAATGGAACACTGGGTGTTCGAACCTGAAGTACTGAAAGTATATGCTAAACATTTTCAGACCGGAGAAGTAATTCCGGCTGATCTTGTCGAAAAACTTGATAAAGCAGGCAAATTCAATACCGGCTTTGAAACAGTCGAATTCCTGGCAGCTGCCCTGCTGGATATGGAATATCACAGCCTCAAAGAACCTGCAACGCTTGATATCAGGGAATATGAGAAACAGGTACTTGACAAATACGGATTAATACCGGAAATAAAACCAAGATACAGAACGACATATTTCAACCATTCCATGTCGGGAGGTTATGCAGCAGGTTATTACAGCTACTACTGGAGCGAAATGCTTGATGCAGATGCATTCCAGGCATTCAAAGAAACCGGGGACATATTCAACAGGGAAGTCGCCTCGAAATTTGAGAATGAAATACTCTCAAAGGGCGGCACCAGGGATCCTGTTAAGATGTATGTAGCATTCAGAGGCAAAGAACCGGGGATTGATGCCCTTCTGATAAACAGGGGACTGAAGAGTGTGCAATAAGTTAATAATGTGTTGGATTCATAAGAATGCTTAACTTATTGTATTCCTTTGTGTTCCTTTGTGATCCTACTATATAACTCACCCCTAAATCCCCCTAGGGGACTTTTGAGTCTGAGCGCCCCCCTGGTAAGGGGTGGCAATAAGGGCAGGAGTTATTATAGTTGATGTTCCTGAGTTATCTAAGGTGGCACACTTTGTTGTAAAATGAATAATTTGTAATCCCGAAATGAAAAAGATCTCATCTCTCTTAATTACACTATCGGTACTTTATTCATGTACTGCTCAAACCTTTTCACAGGACAACACTGAAACTAAACTTCTTGAACAGTTCCATCAGATAACCAGTGAGGAAATGATGAGCTGGGTTGAGAAGTTATGTTCTCCGGAATACAAAGGAAGACTGACAGGTACTCCGGGATATATGGCCTCAGCAGAATGGGTTGCCGGAATGCTAAAGGAATGGGGTGTTAAACCCGCCGGTAACAATGGAAGCTATTTCCAGTGGTTCGACCATCCTTATACAGTGGTGAACGATCCAGGAAGCCTGTCAATGAAGATCACTCTTGCCGACGGTTCTGCAATTATCAAGAATTACTCATATCCCGATGAATATTACCCGGGTATGAATTCTGGAAACGGCGAAATATCGGCGGAAGTTGTTTTCGTCGGCTTCGGCGTCACTGCTCCTGAACTGAACTATGACGATTATAAAGGCATTGATGTTAAGGGGAAGATAGTCCTCGTAAACCGCGATGTACCCCATACTGATCCCCGGAATCCAGAATACCAGAAATGGGTCAGATACTGTTATCACCAGTACAAGCTTGAAAATGCAGTAAAGCACGGAGCTTCCGGATTTTTATATATTGACGGTGCTTCAGCTAATCCAAATATCTCATATGATCCTTCAATAATTGTTGCAGGTATTGGACCGGAACCTCTGTCAGATATTTTTGCCGGACTAAAAACTGATAATCAGACACTGTTATCGCAGATGAGGAAGACCTTCAAACCAGCCTCTTTCAACACAAAGAAAGTGATTACAATAAAGGCAAATACAACCCGTGTCCCGGATGGAAAGGGATGTAATGTAGTTGGCATCATTGAAGGAACGGATCCTGTACTGAAAGATGAATCTATAATCATAGGTGCACATCTTGATGCTGTAGGTCAGGCTGGTAAAATTGTTAACGGAGCACTCGATAATGCCAGCGGTGTTGTTGATATTATGGGAGCCGCTAAGGCTATGGCCCGGTCGGGTATCCGGCTGAAAAGAACAGTAGTGTTTGTTTTCTTCGGCGGTGAGGAAAATGGTTTGATCGGCAGCAGGTTATATGCAAATAATCCTGTACTTCCAAAAGAAAAGGCGGTGACCTTTATCAATCTTGACATGGTTGGTAACGGCACAGGATTATCTGTCAGTGCTTCTGCTCCATATAAGAACCTCCTGAAGTATTTTGAGGATGCAAATACATCATATATCCATCGTCCGTTCCGTGGTTCTGCACCAGAACCAATGCAGTATTACGGCCGCCCGAGAAGCGATTCCTTCAACTTCAGCTCAATCGGGTACCGGGCAATGTCGATCGGTACAACAGGAGCTTATAAAAAAGTCTGGTATCACCTTCCCGGAGATGACCCTGATGCAGTGACCATCGATATTATGCAGGATGCAGCAAGAATGATCTATATTGCCCTGACTGCAATGGCAAATGACATATCACTTGCTTTCTGAGAAGAAAATGACAATTATCACTTTCTCTGTGATTAAAAACAGAATTTCATAAGATTGCGCACATGATAAGAGATATTTTAAAGATAGACGAAGATCTGTGTACAGGTTGCGGATTATGTGTTCCCAACTGTCATGAAGGGGCACTTCAGGTTATTGACGGGAAAGTAAGACTTGTAAGCGAGCTTATGTGCGACGGTCTGGGCGCCTGCATCGGATATTGTCCCGAGGGAGCCATTACTATCGAAAAAAGGGAAGCTGAACCCTATGATGAGGTCAGGGTCATTGAACAGATGGTAAGCAAGGGAAGGAACACTATTGCAGCACATCTGAAACATCTTAAGGATCATGGCGAAACAGGTTATCTGAAAGAAGGGGTCGGATACCTCAGGCAAAACAGAACTGTGCTTGGATTTGATCTGGATGGGCTTCTTGAAGAGGTGCATAACAGCGGGCAGAAAGAAAAAGAACCAGCCATGCAACATCAACATTCACATTCGCACGCTCATAAAAGCGCCGGTTGTCCCGGTTCAAAAGAAAAGTTCCTTGAAAAACCGGCAGCTGCGACAGCGGGTACCTACGGTGAGACCTCACAATCCGAGCTTCGTCACTGGCCTGTTCAGATGCATCTGATCAATCCCAGTGCTTCATATTTCCAGGGAGCTGACCTTCTTGTAGCTGCTGACTGTGTTGCTTATTCAACCGGCTCTTTCCACAGCAGGTTTTTAAAGGGTAAATCACTTGTGATCGCCTGCCCCAAGCTTGACCGTAATACGGAAATTTACGTGGAAAAACTGAAAGCCCTTATCGACATCGCCAGAGTCAACACGATAACTGTAATGATAATGGAGGTCCCATGCTGCGGAGGACTGTTGCAGATGATAAAAGCAGCATCTGCAGCAGCAGCAAGAAAAGTCCCTGTAAAACAGATGATAGTTGGTATTTCGGGGGAGATCCTGAAAGAAGAATGGATTTAGATTTTTATTCATAAGTTGTGTGCTTATAGTTGTAAAATGTATTTAACCACAAAGGACACGAAGGAAAACACAAAGAGCACAAAGGAATACTGTAAATTCTGAACATTTATGAATAAAAGAAAAAAGGAACAGGTATTAACATTTTTAGTTTTAAATCATACCGGAATTTTAAAGCCGGCTCTGTTAATCAGTTTAAATGCTTATTACCTTGAGGGTATTTAATATGATTATGATGATGAATTTGACGATGCCTCTGTATAAGAAAGAAAGAAAAGCATATATTTGAACCCTCATTTTTTACGATCGTTTTGTAGGTTATTCAGTGGTTAAATAATTAATAAAAAGCGGATTATGGCAAATAATTCTAAACATGTCAGTACGGATGGACGGAAAATGATGCTTGGGCTGGATATCGGATCTGTTTCGCTGAATACGGTACTGCTTGATGAAAAATATAATGTACTTGAAAATTACTATGATTATGTTCATGGGAAACCCTTTCATGTTCTTAATGAGCGGCTTAAATCACTTTTTGAAAAATATCCTGCAGAATCGGTAAGCGGTATTGCAATAACCGGTACAGGGGGAAAGCTGGCGACAGAGCTTATCGGTGGTGTTTTTGTAAATGAGATAATTGCACAGGCCACATCCTGCGGCAGGCTATATCCCGAAGCAAAAACTGTTATCGAGATCGGAGGAGAAGATTCAAAGCTTATAATACTTGAGAAAGATCCTGCAGGTGGTCCTTCAAAGCTGGTAGATTTCGAGATGAACAGCATTTGTGCGGCAGGTACCGGATCATTCCTTGATCAGCAGGCACGCAGGATAGGCGTACCTATTGAAAAAGAATTCGGGGAAATGGCACTCAGGTCTGAAAATCCTCCCAGGATTGCAGGACGTTGCAGCGTTTTCGCCAAGAGCGATATGATACACCATCAGCAGATAGCCACTCCGCTGCACGATATTGTTGCAGGATTATGCTTCGCTCTTGCAAGGAATTTCCGGAGCAACGTGGGAAAAAGCAAGGAATTCAATAAACCGGTCATCTTTTCCGGTGGAGTTGCAGCAAATAGCGGAATGATAAGAGCCTTCAGGGAAGTGCTCGAACTTAAGGAGGATGAACTGATCATCCCGCCTTATCATGCATCTATGGGAGCTATCGGAGCAGTTATGTATGCTCATTCAAATCTACTTGAAATGAACAGCTTCCCGGGACTTAATAATCTTGAAAAATACCTGACTGATACTTCTTCCGCATTTGCCAGCCTTCCGAAATTAAAGGAATCCGAAGCAGTATATAATAAGATAGTCAATTTTAAAAAGAACGGCAATGAGAGACTTCCGGTCTATCTGGGAATAGACGTAGGCTCACTGAGCACCAACGTTGTTCTTATCGATAAGGATCATAATGTAATATCCCGCAGGTATCTTCCCACTGCCGGCAAACCTCTCGAGGCTATCCAGAAGGGCTTAACGGAGATCTATGATGAAGTAGGTGAAGCCGTTGAGGTCATAGGCGCCGGGACCACAGGCTCAGGCCGCTATTTAACGGGGGATTTTATCGGAGCCGATACGATCCAGAATGAAATAACCGCTCAGGCTACCGCAGCCATCGATTATGATCCGACTGTTGATACAATATTTGAAATCGGCGGACAGGATTCAAAATATATAAGCATAGAAAACGGCGTTGTCACCGACTTTGAAATGAACAAGGTCTGTGCTGCCGGAACAGGATCATTCCTTGAAGAACAGGCTGAAAAACTGAATATAAACATTGTCGGGGAATTCGGGAAAATGGCACTCGACTCGGAGAATCCGGTTAAGCTGGGCGACAGGTGTACGGTTTTCATGGAATCGGACCTGAATTCCTTCATGCAGAAAGGCGCCAGGAATGAAAATCTTGTGGGCGGACTTGCATATTCGATAGTATACAATTACCTGCAAAAAGTAGTTGCCGACCGCAGGGTTGGAAATAAAATATTTTTCCAGGGAGGAGTAACAAATAATAAAGCCGTTGTTGCCGCCTTCGAACATGTGACAGGTAAGAAAATAACAATCCCTCCGCATTTCGATGTTACCGGAGCTATCGGCGCCGCTATTCTGGCGCAGAGGGCTATGAAACCTGAACAAAAGACCACTTTCAAGGGCTTCGGGATAAGGAATGCCACATACGATATCAGCAGGTTTACCTGCCAGGCATGTACAAACCATTGCGAGATCAGACGGGTGAAGATCGCAGGTGAGCAGAAATCCCTGTTCTACGGTGGAAGATGCGAGAAATATGAAACAGACGGGCGGAAGAAAGTTGCCAATAATATCCCGAATCTCTATACAATAAGGACCGAAATGCTTATGGAGGGATATAATGAGAATGAACCCAGAACAAAACCCACTGTCGGAATACCCCGGGCCCTGATGGTATTCTACCAGCAGTTCCCCTTCTGGAGACACTTCTTCGAGCAACTCGGATTTCAGGTGGTCATTTCCAGAGAATCAGATAAAGCGCTGATGACCCAGTCTATCGAAACAATTACAACTGAGACCTGCCTTCCGGTCGAACTTATGCACGGGCATGTCATTGACCTCATCGAAAAAAATGTCGACTATATCTTCCTGCCTTTCATAGTCAACGCAAAATTCCGGGGCTACGAAAAGACGTTTAACTGTAACTGTCCATGGGTACAAACCTATCCCTTCATGGTAAAGGCAGCTCTCAGGGGAAAGATCGACGAATCAAAGCTTCTGGTTCCTACTCTTCATTTCAGGTTCTTTGAAAGCGCCCTTGTGAAAGAGATGATGGCATATTTCAGCCAGAAATTCGGGATAAGCAGGAAACAGATCAGGGAGGCTGTTTATTATGCCGATAACATCCAGACAATGTTTGAAAAACGACTTGTCGATTATGGAAAGAACGTATTCAATAATATCCCGAAGAACTGCCGTCCGGTCGTTCTTCTCGGAAGGCCATATAACAGTACGGATCCGCATCTGAACCTTGGGCTTATCGAAAAGCTTATCACCCAGAACGTTATGCCTATCCCCGTGGATATGCTCGATCTTACACCATATAATATCTTTAAGAATTACAGGAATATGTACTGGCCCAATGGCCAGAAGATCATTGCTGCCGCCCAGCATGTGGCGCAGACAGATGGTCTTTATGCCGTTTATCTGAGCAATTTCAGGTGCGGACCCGATTCATTTATATGGCATTATGTTACCGAAGAACTGAAAGGCAAGCCTTTCCTTCATCTCGAAGTTGATGAACATTCGGCAGATGCGGGTATGGTCACACGTATCGAAGCATTCCTCGACAGCCTGAAAGGTTCCGAGCAGAACGAAAAAAGAAATGTTGAAATATTCAGGCCCAGACCAAGTCCGCCTTCTCCTCCGAAAGACAGGGTGATGTACTTCCCCTATATGAACGACGGAGCTTACCTTCTGGCTGCAGCTACAAGGAGTATCGGCGTGCCGTCTGAAGTACTTCCCAAGCAGACAGATGAAGATATTGCCATCGGACGTAAGTATACATCATCCAAGGAGTGTTTCCCGATGATATGTGTAACCGGCAGTTTTGTAAAGAAACTACAGGAACCGGGAGCAGATCCTTCTAAGATGAGCTTCTTTATGCCCGATCATAACGGTCCATGCAGATTCGGTCAGTATAACCATTTTCACAGGATACTTTTTGACAGGCTGGGGTATAAGGATGCTGAAATAATAACACCCTCCAATGATACATCATATGAGGATGTAGCAGGGGAACACGGGCAGAAATTCAGGATAAATGCATGGAAGGGATTTATTGTGGCGGATTTCCTGAGAAAGATCTACAGGGAAACAAGGCCGTATGAGATAAATAAAGGAGATGCAGACCGTCTGTATGAGCAATCCCTTAAAAGGCTTGAAATTTGTATTGAAAAGGGAACCAAAGGATTACACAAATTACTTGCAGAAATAACCCGGGAATTCCTTGAAATACCTGTGGAGAAGAGCGTCCGCAGACCGGTCGTTGCTGTCATTGGTGAAATTTACATGCGCGATAATGCCGGTTGTAACGGAAACATTGCAAACCGTCTCGAGGATCTCGGTCTGGAGGTGGTTGTAGGTCCATTCTCGGAGTGGATCTATTATTCCACCCACCGTTTTACCCGTGACAGTAAATGGAAAAGAGATACCAAAGGGATCATCAAATCCAAAATACAGGGATTCGGTCAGGATGTAATTGCCAGTTCACTCCTGAAGAATATCAAGAAATTCACTGATCATCAGAAGGATGTATCGCTCCATGATATGCTTAATCTCTGCAATACATATGTCGACCAGTATTATGATGGTGATCCTCCCATAGCCATGGGGACATCCGTTGCGCTTACAAAGAGAGGTGTGTCAGGACTGGCTGCAATACTGCCATTTACCTGTATGCCCGGTACGCTGGTTTCAGCAGTAAGCGATTCATTCAGGAAGGATCATAATAATATCCCGTTCATAAATCTTGCATACGACGGGCAGGATACTGTTTCACTCGACACAAGGCTTCAGGCATTTGCGTTCCAGGTGAAGGAATATGCGCACTCAATGGCAGCTGGAGCAGTGAGTGTAGAGGTTTGATATGGCGCAGCGGCTCAAAGGCACAGTGGTTAAGAGAACTGGGCGCAGAGCGAAGGGCTCAGAGCGAAGGGCAGGATTCAGGAATTAAGGACCGAGTCTACATTATTAAAGAGTGTGCGGACTTTTAGAGCCGGATCTCCTTCGCCGAGGGTTTCGATGGGCAGATATCCCTTATAACCACATTGCTTTACTATATCCCTGATCTTGGTATAGTCAGTGTCAACCTGCTCCTCATTTATAAATACCTTTTCCTTGAGCTGCCATGAGATTGCATATTTTGCATTATCAGCAATTTCAGAATAAGGATCGGAAACATGATAGCTTCCTATATCCAGCATAAAGCCTACCCAGTCATGGCTGATCATTTTTAACAGTTTCTCTGTTTCCGAGGCATTCTTTATAAAATCGTTATGGTTCTGAAGTGCCATCATAACGCCATGGCTCTTACCGAATTCCGCACACTCCCTGATATCGTCAGCTATCCATTTTGCCTTCTCATCCCATGAAAAGTCTTCCTTCGACAGGTTGCCGGCAAAGATCCTGAGTGACGGAGCTCCAAGCTTTTCAGCAACGATTACCCATTCCTTCACAAGTTTTTTTTCTTCCGCCCTTTTTGCCGGATCGGACCATGTAAAATCATTCCTGACCCCTGTACCGTTAATATAAAGGCCAAGATGAAAGGCTTTCTTTTTTACTGAATACAGATATTCATCAGAGGGAACTGCAGGGTAGCCGGGGAAGTAATAACCCGTAAGATCCACCCCGTCGAAGCCCGTAACTGCACTGAAATCGAGCATATCGTGAACAGTCATTTTCCCATCCCTCAGAGGCTGGTTAAATGAATATGCATTCAGGCTGAGCTTATATTTTTTACCTGTTTCCTTTTCCGGGTCATTTACCGAAGTTTTCCCGGTGCATTTCACAATACTTAAGCCTGCAGCGCCCACTCCGGCAAGTGCAATATTCCTTGTAAAAGTTCTTCTGCTGTGATGGTTCGAATTCATAGGATTTATGGATTTATGGATTTATTTGAATATTTGTTTTTAACTACGGAGTTTCACGGTGTCGTTCTCTCCAGTCCTTTCGTCCCTTCGTCTCTTTTTCTCCCTCTCACCTAATCACCCACTCTCCTTATCACCCACTCTCCTTATCACCCACTCTCCTCTTCTCCCTCACTCCTAATCACCCGATACCGATGTGGTGAGAAGGTTCAAGCCCTGGTGTCACTAAGCCATAAAACCACAACACCTTAATACCCTAATGCCTTTGTGCCTTTGTGCCTCTGCGCCTTTGCGCCCCCTCAGCCAACCTTAAACCCCATCCCCTTCAG
>CAYPHL010000099.1:0-6259 GCA_964410385.1 uncultured Rikenellaceae bacterium
CTCATAACCCAAAGGTCGGAGGTTCGAATCCTCCCTCCGCTACAAAGAAAAAGCCTTGTTGCGACAGCAACAGGGCTTTATTATTTTCAGACCGTTAAAAGCTCGCTTTTGAAAGGGATGGAAATAATAAAGACCGAAATGAGCGAAGCGAATGAAAAGCTTTTTCTTTGTCAGTGCCCTAAATTGAGGATCATGAAGTAATCCTCCTTCTCTTATCCTTAGTTAATTATTCTTTGGGATTGAAGAGACTCATTTAATTATCCCTGGAAAAGAATTCTTCCTTCCCGTCCCGATAAATCACCTTCATTCCTTCAACTGAATTATTCTTTCTGATGATCTGTATCTGTATGTTATAGAAACTGGGCATCATCAATCTGTCCTGAGACAATGAAAGCAGTTTGTATACATAACCAGCATTATTCTTGAAATAGAAATTGCTATCCTTTCTGAAAATGGTCCTGCTACCATATTTGCCTATATATGTATCCAAAACAGGCACAGCCCTTCTATACTCCTCACTTTGAATAAACTCAAGGTGCCGGATAAAGTTTTCCAGGTAATAATGATCCGGATTATTGGCATGGGCTTTCCGGAATGCATAAAACGCTTCCGTATTATTACCTTCATTCAGCAGGCGCATTGCCCCAAGAATCAGTGAATCCTCTTTCCATGCAATACTTGATGAACCATGTTGATCCGTGATAGTTTTAATGACTTTACCCTGATCATTTTTGACAAATGTAAATGCAGCAGTGCCATTGATTGAAATAAACTTTGCTTCAGAGACAGGATAATTAAAAATAGGGTATTGATTTTTGGACTGGGCAACAAGATGATTATTGTGTTCATAAAAAGAGATAGTCATCTCTGTATTCTCAAACCGGTATAATCCGGTAAACGGCTTAATGAATTCACTGTTGACCCTGGTGTTCTGCGAAAAAGAAATATAGTCAAACATTTTGGACCAGTCCTTTTCATTCTCGGGCTGAATTAATATTGCTTTCTGATACATTTTTTTTGCAGTTTCCGGGTCATTTTTGTGTAAGTATATCTCGCCCATCAGCAACAAAGCCTCAACATTCCCCGAATTTACTTTGAGCATCTTCTTCAATACTTCCAGACCCTTACCCAATTCACCGGCGCGCAGATAACTATAAGCAATAGCATAGAAGTAATTTGGGTCATCCGGGACCAGTTCAGCTAATTGCTCTGTAGCCCTGTCAAATCTATCATCAAACAACAATTGGCGTTCGTACAAACCTGCCAGATCGTCCAATATTGATGCATCTTTTGGCTTTAGTTCATGCTGCATTTCCGCCAGTGCAACAGCCTTGTCATTTTCTCCACGAATCAAATAATATAAAATTCGAATTGAAATATCATTGTATTCCGGCAATCTCTGGCGGTGACGCATCGCCTGGTTAATATCCATGACGGCACTTTCATAACATTGCTGAAATGTATAATTATGCCGTGCAAGATTATACAAGGCAATAGCAAACGTTGAATCAATTTCAATGGATCTGTGAAGATTAATTGTTAGAGAGTCTTGATACATTCCACTTACATAATATCGGAAAGCATCCATTTTATTGGTTGATTGTTCTTCAAAGGGGAGATCAGAGGAACTGCTGATAATGCTGTTTGAAACTCCCAGGTCGACTCTTGTCTGAAGACTGATAGAATCGATAATATTGAAGAAATCATTCCCGTTGAATACTCTTTCTGCCACAACCGTTCCGGTCACTGTCGAGCATAATTTGCTGGTTACCTCATATTTCCTGCCCTCAATCCGGAAAGCTCCTGTAAGAAAGTACGGATAGTTGTAAGTCCGGGCAATTTTAATCTGCTCCTGAAGATGTATGGCACCTGTAACCACTCCGGCCGTGATATAACTGAACTGAGCCAGATCCTGTCCTATTGCATCAGTAAATCCAAATTGCAGCCAGTTATAGGATGAATCGCCGGTCCCATTCATAAAAGGGAAGATCGCTACCCTGCTCATATAATTCTCCTTGAAAATCCTTCGGACCTCCATCTCTCCATCCTCATTTATGACTTTAACAGGCAAAGTCATTGCATTAAGGTTGTTCCTGTTTCCTGAAGAGCCCTGATAAATAAGTACTGCAATAATTATAAGTATTCCACCAAGAGTAATAGAGCTAACAAGTAGCTTCTTTCTGGTTGAATTTGAAATCTTTTTCTTTAATTCATTTGCTACTTCATCTTTGCCATCTTTTACAGGTTCAACAAATCGATTCTTTTCTTTCAGTTCCTGACAAGGTTCTGCCCTCATGGCAAGAATAAGCTCTTTAATGGCCCGAGCCACCTTATTCAGCTGGTCACGAAAATATGTCTTGTTTAAATTGTCAGTTGGATGATCTTCATTTGCCCGAAGGGGCCGGTTTACGCCTGACGATGTGCTGAAAACAAAATCCATGGGGCGCAGCACACTTCCTGTCTGTTTCTCGAAAAGTTCAATATCTTCCTGGTCAAGATCGTGTATCCGTACGGGAAGGATTCTGCTTGCCACATTACCGTTCCGAAGTCTGATATCTTTCCCAAAACGGTCATTGTCTGCCATTTTAATAAATGGCAGAAATTCATTTTGCCAGGCATAGCTACCTGGATCGCAATAGGTCTGAGAAAGAACTGGTATAAATATCAGGCACTTAAGTTTATTTTCAAGGCTCTTGTCGACATTATGGGTTTCCTGAAGCCGGTCATGAGGATTTGCATCGAAGTAGACTGATACATCTTCTTTAAAAGTAGCTTCCAGCTCTCCATTGAGATTTTCGACAAACATTGTCACCCATCCATCACCCTTGTTATCCTTTTGGCGGTAGCTGATAAAAATGTCATAATTATATCCTTCAATTATACTTGACACCATGTACTATTTGGTTCATTATCAAAATTAAACCATTTTCAGGCTAAATGCAAAATTTTCTTCTCATGCCTGAAAATCAATACAACGCCTCTGTCAGTTCAACTAATTCCCTCATATTCTTGATTAAGCTAAGGTTAGATATTTCAAACCTCTTGTCTACAATTATAAAGCCCTGGGACGAATACCCCAGGGTTTTATTTTCTCAGCCTGTTAGAAGCTTGCTTTTATAAGGGATGGAAATTAATAAGGAATCAAGAGCGAAGCCTCAGCACCTATTTCAAGAACCTTTTAATCCTTTACAATGCAAGTCGCTTTTACAAACGACCATTCCCAGGTATAATAATCCAGACGGTAGATAAATATATAATGGGTGCCATTATTCCCCCGCATATTAAAATGGACTAAGCCAAAATCCAAACCATCCGTAAATTTGGGATCTTTTTCCATGACTATAAATTTTTCTCCCGTTTTTTGACTGACAAATTCACCAATACCCCGTGCATGCGCAAATATGAAAACTCCATCTTTAAAATGCATCTGATAATGAAATGTTATTGTACCCTCCAAAAGATCGGTTTGAGTGTCGTTGCATAATACCGGGTAGGGATCGGTTGCTATCTTTTCACCCACAATTGTTCCCGTACCATTCTTTCCGTTTTGTGCAGATAACTGCGTCAGTCCAATGCCTAATAAAAGGCAAAACAGTAAAAGTGTCTTTGTTTTCATAACCTTAGGATTTAAATTTATAATCAGATTTGAGATGAAATTATTTAAACCTAAAGTTCATGTAAAAGCAGCTTTTATAATATCAATCCGCCAGCAAAATCTTTCAATATTATTGACTCTATTTCATTTTTTAAGCTCAAGCTCTTACTTATGATAAAACATTCAGCGTTGCCTAAAAAAATCAGTCCGCCATTAGGAGGTTCGGACTATTGTTTATTATTTTAAAAACATAAATCAACACTTGTTGTGTAATTGATCTGACCAATGCAGATTTTATGACTTTATCTGGCTGGCAGCAGACTTTCTTATTTCCCTGAGATGAAAAAATATTTTATAATTATAAACGGGTTTTAGGCTGTCAGCTCTCTCAATGAGTTTCAATGCTTCTTCATTTTTGCCCTGTTTGTAAAATCCCCAACCTATACAATCCAGATATTTATAATTATCAGGACTTAATTTCAAGGCTCTGTCAATCAGCGCCATGCCTTCATTAATATTTCGACCGCTATTTATAAGAAAATAGGCAAGATTACTCATTATGACCAGATTTTCAGGCTCTAAGGAAAACGCTTTCCAGTAACACTCCTCCGCTTTATCCGGGAATACTTCAGTGTAAATAATAGCCAAATCATTTGCAATACGTGCTTCAGACCAGGAATTTTGCCTACGGATAGAGATGTATTTGTTAATATATGTATTTGCTTTAACTGTGTCTCCTTCAGTTAACGACAAAATAGCTTCCCTGACTAGAAGTATCGGATTATCAGGAAAATCCTTAACAGCTTTCCTGTATAGCTTTCTTTCCTTATCATACTCCCCTGTATTATGATAACATATGCCAAGTTCAGAATAGGCTAATACCCAAAAAGGCTTTGTCCCCCATTTATGAAATGTCTCAAGCGCCTTTTTATAAACAGGTATCGCCTTTTCAAATTGATGTGCCTGAAAGTATATATCCCCCAAATTATAATAATTAGCTGGGGACTGGTCGTTCAAATCAATCATCTGCTCTGCGTATTTTACAGCCTCTTCAGGTGTTTTCAGATAATAGGTATATAGTTGATTAGCATATAATTTGTTATAAAAATCCATCATATCCAATTTAGAGTAAAACCTGAGAAGCCATTTTTTGCCCTGCTCATAGTCGCCCTGATTGAAATAAGAATTAGCTATACCACTTAGCGCATCAAATAGGTTTGAATCGATCTTGACAGCTTGCATCCAATTATCGATTGAAGCTTTATAATCAAGATTATGATAAGACCTGGCTCCTAAAATTATATATTTGTATGCCTCTGCTGATTTAGGAAGTGAATAATAGTTATTATGTACATCTGCTTCTTTTAAACTTGATATTACCAAAAAATCATTTACCTCCTTTGAAAGTGTATCAACAATCAGCATAATGTCATCTTCGAGCCCTTCCTTTTGAATAGATTTAAAAACTTCTTTTGTTCTGGTATTAATTATTTGGATATTTAATCGCATCCGGTCTCCTGCCTGAATCAAATTGCCGTATATAAAAACATTTGCGTCAAGTTTCTTTGATATAGCCCGGGCAATAGATGGGGTGATTGAAGTATAATTTTTAAAACCCTCCCTTTGAAGCAGATTATTAACAAAATCAGAATGGAAGACCTTTAGTTCCCTTGAGTTTGAAAGTAAGGATATTAAACTGGTTTGGACTCCATCCTGCCATATATTCCAGGAGGTATTATTTGTCATATTTCGAAATGGCATTATGGCTAATGAAATTCTTCCATCCGAAGATCTCAGATCATCCAGAATGTTTTGTTTGAAAATTTTCGGAATAACTAAAAATGCAGCTGTTGCAATGAGAACAGCCATGAATATTAGCCTTTGTCCTGGAAATGAAAGAATTTGTTTGTAGGGTTTTCCCGGTTCCTGTCTCGCTTTATAATTAGTCAGATTGTTTCCTTCAAGGCTTTCCAGACCCTCTTTTTTAGCTTTCCCGGAGGATAGCCGTAAAACTCATGGAAACATGTATTAAAATAAGCCGGACTGCTGAAACCAACCCTGAAAGCTACCTCGGAAGCAGTCAGTGCTTCGTTCTGAAGCATCTCGAGTGCTTTTTTCAGGCGTACTTCACGGATGAACTGGTTAATCTTTTTACCTGTAATTTTGTGCAGTCGCCGGTATAAACCGGAAGGACTCATTTTTGACAAATGAGCAAGCTCTCTGACACCAAAATCTTCATTTGCCAGGTTTGCCATGATTATTTCAGTAATCCTGCTGATAAATATCTGATCCGCTTTAGAAGTCATGGTCGTCAATTATAGCATTAATTCACAGCTATTTAAATAAAGGTCAATTTTACCGATTTACTAATTTTTTTCCATTCCTGCAAATTAATTTTATAAGCTCATTCTTTCAGGTGACGAAACCAGAAACTTAAACCTTAAACTTTCAGCCCTTTTAAAAAATCTTCCTGCAACATCATAATTCTATTCATATCAATATTCAAAAAAGGTTAGATATTTCAAACCTGTTATATACAAAGAAAAAGCTCTGTCGTGTTAACGGCGGTGTTTTTATATTTACAGCCCGACCTCATCCTGAATCTCCCCCTGATTAGTAATGAGCAGGATAAATGGCCTAATGATTATACATTACAGATAATAT
>CAYPHL010000099.1:6359-15224 GCA_964410385.1 uncultured Rikenellaceae bacterium
CTGATTAGTAATGAGCAGGATAAATGGCCTAATGATTATACATTACAGATAATATAAGAAAACCTGAAATGGTTCCTGCCTGGTTATACTCCATCATTTCCCGGGAAGATTTATTTTCTTCAGAAATTCATCCCAACGAGGATCATCATGCAGAGGTTCGAAGACAGGAAGTACGGCTGCCCAGGCTGCGGTTCCTGAATGTGGTTCATAATTTAGCCATTTGAATGCTTCATCCTTTCTGCCCAGCGCAGCATAAATCTTGGATCGCTGATATGCACTCACAGGCGTTACCTCTTGTTTTTCTATCCTGATCAGTAACTCTTCAGCTTTATCCAGGTGACCTGTAGCAATATATGTCAGGCAAAGTGTATTCAGATTGTCAGGATTGAGTTCTGAAATTTTCATATGTGTTTTAATAGCTTCCTCATTTCTGCCCATACCCAGGTATGCATTACCCAGCACCTGATAACCAAGAGGATAATCCTTCTGAATTTCGAGAGATCTGAGAGCTTCATTAACTGCTTCCTCATATCTGCCTGCATAAACATATAATCCCCCCAGCCATGCAGTATGCAAAGGATTATATGGATCGTACTTCTGTGCTAACTTATGTTCTTTAATGGCTTCATCCATCCGGCCCCAGAGGAAAAGGCCCCAGGCATAATGATAATGGGCCATATCAAGGTTAGGATTTAATTCAAGGGCTCTTTTAAAATGATTTTGTGCTTTCCCGAAGTTCCATGACTTATAAAGGTATGCTATCGCAAGGGCAGCATGAACCTCCGCAAGCGTTGAATCAAGCATTAAAGCTCTGAAGGCATATTTTTCTCCTTTGGCAAGAACATCACCCGGATCAAGAGGACTATGAGCTATTGTAAGATATCCGAGAGCAAGCCCTGCATTTGCAAAAGCATCTTCGGGAGCTATCCTTACTGCTTCCTGAAGATATTCAAGACCTTTAATATGACCTTCCTTTGTGGTTTTTTCGATTTCAGACATCCCACGGGAGTAAGCTTCGTACGATTGAGGATTAACCTGATGTGGCTGAGATAATTTTAACAAGTCCTGTGGCAGCAGATCAAGTCCGATCTTCCTGGTAATTTCCTCTGCAATTGTTTTATAAACCAAATGAATATTTGTACGGCTGACAGAATAATTATTCGCCATAATGAGTTTCTCTTCAGGTAATACCTGGATCAGCCTGATCATTATTTCCTCCAGTCCTCCCGAAACTAAAACAGATCCTTCTATCAGGTAATCCAAACGGGCTTCCTTCACTATTTTGGATAAATTTATCCTGTCATTTTCTATCGCCAAAGTAGTGCGCGTGCCTACTATTCTTAATGGTTTTACCTGGCTTATTTTTCCTAACTCCTGGTATGACACTTCACGGTGCATTTCAGCCAGAAAATCATTTGAAACATCACCGGTAAGATTTTTAAAAGGCATAAGGGCAACAGACTTTTCAGGATTCGTTATGCCAGATGTTTTGAAAAACCTCGGATATAATAATATAGCAGAGGTAATTAGTATCGATGCGATTAATACTACATAAATAGCTTTTCCGGAAGAAATCCTAAAATGTGCCGGATTTCTCAATGTTTTTACTTCAGGATTCATTTGCCTGACTGGTCCTTCTGTTTGTGTTATTTCATGCAATACTTCAGATGGCTCAGTCAGTAATCCGGAAATTATTTCCTTAATGCCGAGGGCTAACTTATTTATCTGATTGCGATAAGAAGTGCTGTTTAAGTTTTTCCCCTCGAGATCTTTAGGAGTAAGCGATCTGTTAACACCTGGTTCCCTGTAAACAAACTCGATGCCTCTGATGAATCCTCCCAGAACTGATTCAAATAGTTTCTTGTCGTCAGGGTCAAGCTCATGAATCTGTACCGGTAACACCCTGCTTGCCACATTCCCCTTTGGCAGCTTTACCTTCATCCCAAACCTGTCGTTTGACGCCTGCTCAACAAATGCCATAAACTCATGTTCCCATGCAAATGATTTAGGATCGCAATAGGTACGGGAGATGATTGGAATAAAAACAAGGCACTTAAGTTTTTCTTTCAGGGATTCACCTACATCATGTGTCTCTAACAACCCGTCATGAGGATTGATGTCAAAGTACACAGTGATCTCCTCTTTAAAAGTAGATTCGAGTTCTTTTTTCAGGTTATCGACAAATTCAGTTACCCAGCCATCATATTTGTTGTCTTTCTGGCGGTAACTGATAAAGATGTCGTAATTATATCCTTCAATTAAACTTGACATCAGGTATTATAGGCTTCATTATCAAAGTTAAAACATTATCAGGCCAAATGCAAAGAATAATGGGGAAAGCGAAAGCTGATAGCAAAATTTTTCTCTGCCGTCAAAAATTAATTTAAATCCTTTGCCAATCAACTAATTCCTCTTAGTCTCTGATTAAGCTCCCCCAGAATGTTTCATGTTTTAATAAAATCTTCCGGAACATCTTTAAGGCGGGCAATATCCATGATTTTATTCTTAACATCAAAACTGGAAAGACAATTTACTTTACATGTTTCACAATTCTCACAAGGATTGCGGGAAAGATCAATATCTGCCAGAGTATGCCAGGCCTGTTCTGTATTCCTGTATCCATAGGCGTACATATAACTACGCATTATTGTTGGAATATCAAGGTGATTCGGACATTGTGGTATACATTGTCTGCATTGCTGACAATATAAACCACGGTCTGATCCAATTCCTGCCAGATTCAGATCTTTAAGTTCCTGTTCCGAGAGCTTAAGGTTCTTTATCATCTGAATGTTTTTCTGAAGCTGTTCCAATGATGACATTCCCGAGACTATAGATGAAATATTTTCATTTTGTAATGCCCATTTCAGGATTGCATCAGAATTATACCGGACACCTGATTTTTCGTTATAAACGCCTGCTGTGGTCTTCATGGCAACGACTCCGACACCGGCTTCTGCAGCCCTGGCAACAGCTGAATTTAAAGTATCAATATTCCTGGTCTTGTAATTATATGAGATCATAGCCACATCATATACTTTTGAATCGGTAGCTGCAGTCAATGCTTCTTCCATATCGCTATGTGAGGCAATGCCGATAAAACGTGTTTTGCCCTGCTTTTTTAGCTGTCCCATTGCTTTCAGCACCCCTTCGTTAAGAACAGTTTCCCTTTTACCCGCAAAAGGGAATAGAACAAAATCGACATAATCCAGATTAAAGCGACTAAGGCTTCCTTCTGCTTTCTTAATATATGCATCGGGATCAAATCCATTCGGGAAAGTCCCTGTACGGTTATCAAATCCATCCGGGGGGACAGCTGTCCCAACTATGAAAGAATCACGGGGCAGCCCTTTCAGTCCTGCTCCAACAATTTGCTCATTTTTCCCTTCACCATAATATGTGGCAGAAAAAAACATTTTAATCCCGGCTTCATAAGCGGATCTGATAAAACCGGTATCAAGGGCACCGGAAGTGCCAAAACTTATCAACGGAGTTCTGATTCCTGTTTTACCCAGTACGCGTGCAGGCAGGTCTGCGACAGTTGATTTTGAAGCAGAAACAGAAGCATAACTGGTTAATGTACCAGGGACCATAGCAGCTCCTGTTAAGCCAATAATACTCTTCTTAAGAAACTGACGACGATTTCTGTTTTCCATGACTGTAGTTTTTACATCGGATATTTTCTGTTAATTAACAAATTTATAAAAATAGAAAGTTAATCCGTCAGAAATTAATTTGTCGGAACATTAAGAGGCATATCCAGGTCAAAAATATAATCAGGACTCCAAAATAGATATAAGCAATATTTTACTGAAGAAGTGAAATTCAATAACAGTTTTTATGTTTCCGGTTTTCTGTCATTAAAATCTGTTTTGATATTCTTATTAACACAATCCGGTGAAGTTTTCCACATGTATTATTTTTTTCAAACTTTTACTTTAGATTCGTAACAAAACACTTTTTTTGAAGGTTCTTGTACTATATAATATTGATCCCACATGGAGCAGAACTGAAATCGTTGATGCCAGAAACTCCAACAATTTCCTTTTCAGATCTCTGAAAGACGAAGGGATCAAAACATACATTGAAGAGCTGAACAGTCCGGATCTGGGAAGTATCCTTCAACGTTACAATCCCGGGGATACAATTATACTGAACCTTTGCGAAACGCTTCCGGGTGTTCCGCTAAGTGAAAGGAAAGTTCCTGAGATTATCGAAAATAACGGGTTCACATATACCGGGAACGTTCCTGAGGTTTTGGAACTCAGCTATGAAAAACAAAAGGTTAAGGAAGTCCTTTCTTCCATGGGCATAAGAGTACCCTACGGGGCAGTGCTTACCCCGGAAGAAGCTGAGGGGTGGAATCTTTTCCCTGCAATTGTAAAACCTTCCCGGGAACACTGCAGTCTTACAATCAGCGAAAAGTCAGTAGTTTATGACACGACAACCCTCAGGGAGCAGATCAGGCTTGTAAATAATGAATTAAAGCAACCTGCACTGGTGGAGGATTTTATTGACGGTCGTGAATTCCATGTTTCGGTCTGGAATAATGATCCCCCTGAAATGCTGCCTCCCGTAGAAATGGATTTCTCAGCTTTCAACGAAGCCCGGAAAAGACTGTGCACTTATGACTCAAAGTTCATTCCCGGCTCGGAACATTATGAAAAAATTGAAACGCTCATTCCTGCCCCGCTTGATAATAAACTTCTAAAAAATCTTGAAAAGGCAGCCATTGCAACATGGAAAGGATTCGGATGCCTCGATTATGCAAGGTTTGATTTCCGGCTGCGCAACGATAAGTTCTATCTCCTCGATATAAATCCCAATAACGATATCAGTATTGACACAAGCTTCGCCCTGGCTGCAGAAATGGCCAGCTATTCATACGGCCAGATGGCAAAACGAATAGTTATGATGGCAGCTGAAAGACACCCCGTCTTCGGAGAAAAGGTGATGACCATGCCATAATGACCCCGGTCAGCATTCATATCCCCATTTTTTCTTAAGTTTGTCTTATCCATTAAGAAATTTAAAATACATGTTATGAAATCCGACAGACGTAACTTCATCTGGCAATCTTTAGCTTCGGCAGCAGGTTTGGCGGCAGGATTTGTTCCGGCTGAAATTTTTGGCAGAGGACTTTATAAGACATCCCGCCCGGAGGAAATCATTATTAAACCCGTACCAAGGCCTTTGCCAAAAGAATCAATCAGGTTCTCTGTTATAGGGCTTAATCACGGTCACATCTACGGTATGACTGATGCTGTCATAGAAGGCGGAGGAGAGCTTGTCTCGGTATTTGCACCTGAACCCGACCTGCTAAAAGCATTTACCAAACGCTACCCAAAGGTAAAAGTGGCAGGGAGTGAAAAAGAAATCCTGGAAGATAAGTCGGTTCAGCTGGTGGCAAGTGCTTCCATACCAGTTGAAAGGGCTCCGCTTGGGATCCGTGTCATGCTGGCGGGTAAGGATTTCATGGCCGATAAACCCGGAATAGTAACCCTGAACCAGTTCAGGGAAGTAAAAAAAATACAGAAAAATACTAAACGTATTTATTCCATAATGTACAGCGAACGCCTGGGCACTCCCGCTTCATATAAGGCTGATGAACTTATACAGGCAGGGGCAATCGGGAAGGTGGTGCAGACCATTGGACTCGGTCCGCACAGAATGAACCCGAAAACCCGTCCCGACTGGTTCTTTGATCCCGCAAAGGCAGGAGGTATATTATGTGATATCGGCTCTCATCAGTGTGACCAGTTCCTCCATTATACAAATTCCGGCCAGGCGGAAGTTGCTTTTTCACAGACCGGAAATTTCAACCTGCCGGCTTATCCATTGTACCAGGATTTTGGTGACATGATAGTCCGGAGCCCTCATGCCACAGGGTATATAAGGATAGACTGGTTCACCCCCGACGGATTAGCAACATGGGGAGACGGAAGGATCTTTATCCTCGGAACGGAAGGCTATATTGAAATGAGAAAATATATTGATATTGCAGGCCGCAAGGGAGGAAACCACCTTTTCATGGTAAATCACAAAGAAACAAAATACTACGATTGTACAGGAGTCTATCTGCCTTACGGAGAACAGCTTGTAAATGATATTGTCAACCGTACCGAAACTGCAATGACACAACATCATTGCTTCCTGGCTACGGAGCTGGCACTTAAAGCCCAGAAAAAAGCTTTTAAGATAACAGGCTGAAATCTTTTTTATTATGGAATGGTTGAACTCATTATTTTCTGATGAAAGTATTGCACATGTAATTTTGCTTTACTCACTGGCTATTTCCACGGGAGTTCTGCTGGGAAAAGTAAGATTCCGGGGTATCGCACTTGGTCCTACTTTCGTCCTTTTTACCGGTCTTTTAATTGGTCATCTCGGATTCACTGTAAACAGGGAAGTAGCAGATTTCATAAGAGAATTCGGATTGATCCTGTTCATTTATTCAATCGGATTACAGGTAGGTCCGGGTTTCTTTTCTTCATTCAAAAAGGGAGGAATGCAGATGAACCTGATTGCTGCCGGTATAGTTTTGCTTGGCGCAGGTCTGACCATTGCATTCTATTACATCCTTGGAGGAAGGGTTTCGATGCCAATGCTTGTCGGGGTAATGTCAGGGGCCGTTACAAATACACCCGGACTGGGCGCCGCACAGGAAGCTCTGCGCCAGGCATATGAAGCAGGGCAGATTGCCGAAGTACCTCAGATAGCTCTTGGATATGCTGCTGCTTATCCTCTTGCTGTTGTCGGGATTATCCTTTCAATAGTCCTTATAAGGGTTCTATTCCGCATCAACCTTGAAAATGAAGAAAAAAAGCTGGAAACAGAAAAGTTATCAGCTTATGAGAAACTTGAAATATTTACACTCAGACTGACAAATAAAGCTGTTGGCGGACGCCAGCTTCATGATATCAAAAAACTTATCGGCAGAACATTCGTCGTATCAAGGCTGATGCGTAATAATGAGTTCTCTGTTCCGACCACCAATACGGTATTGCTCGAAGGAGATCTACTGCTTGTTGTTGCCGGGATGGCAGATGCAGAACCCATTACAGCCTTTATTGGTGAAGCGGCCGAAACCGACTGGAAGGTCTCCGAACCCGCTCTTGAATCGAGACGGATTGTATTAACCAGGAGTGAAATTAACGGTAAAACACTTGGATCATTAAGATTACGGACATTATATGGCGTCAACGTCACCCGTGTCAACCGTTCGGGAGTAGATCTTCTGGGTACTGCAAACCTTGTCCTCCAGGTGGGAGATACTGTAACTGTTGTAGGGGAAGTAGCTTCGATTGAAAAAGTGGAACAATTCCTCGGTAATACTCTGAAAAGGTTGAATGAGCCACATATTTTCACAATATTCGTCGGAATATTCTTTGGAATTATTTTCGGAAGTATCCCTTTCGTAATTCCAGGGATACCGATGCCGATAAAGCTCGGACTGGCAGGCGGGCCGCTTATAGTATCAATAATTATTGGACGTTTTGGCTATAAATTCAGACTGGTTACTTATACAACACAAAGTGCTAACTTAATGCTCCGGGAAATCGGAATTACATTATTCCTTGCAAGTGTTGGTATTTCATCGGGCGGACAATTTGCCGAATCTGTATTTTCAATCGACGGGCTGATATGGGTTGCCGCAGGCTTTCTCATCACCACAATCCCATTGATCGTCATGGGATTAATAAACGGGAAGTTCATTAAGCTAAACTATTTTTCGCTGGCCGGGTTGCTGGCGGGAAGTACAACCGATCCCCCGGCTCTGGCTTATGCCGGCTCAGTTGCCAATAATGATGAACCCGCGGTATCCTATTCCACCGTGTACCCGTTAACAATGTTCCTGAGGGTATTTTTAGCCCAGATACTTATCCTGGCCTTCCTGTAAAACTGTTAAAATATTAGCATATAATAGCAGGAATAAACCCTGAAATACCAATCTTAATTAGATAGCGCCGCCCCGATTGCAGTTGCATATTCTGCATCAGCCGGAAATTCAAAATCAATATTATACATACCGGAAATCGCCTTAAGGATTTTCTGACCGATAGGATTATTACTCCCGTTTCCGGTTATAACCACTGTATGATTGTCCTTACTCCTGGCAGCAAAAACCGAGACCATACCTATAACCTGATAAGTAAGATTTATGATGCCCAGGGCAATATCTTCTCTGGAGGCGATATCAAGCATTTTCCCGAAGTTCGATGCTGTATACGTCTTTTCAAGGAAACCGATATTTGTTTCCGCAATATCACCCACATTCAGATCAACATTATTTATATTCCCTTTAAGGGCATATTGCAATATAGTATCGAAATCCGTTGTTTTCAGTAATTCTTTAGCCAGACCAATTATTGTACCGCCCCCAACACCTGTTCCCCCAAGATGAGTGATCACATTTCCGCTGACCTGTATTATGGCAGTCCCGGTGCCTATATTTGATATAATTATCCGGTCTTTTTTTGAAAGATACTTCCCTCCGGCACCTATGGCAGCCATCTCATCTATCTTATTTGTTTTTATTCCAAACAGATCTCCCGTAATCTTCGAGGAGCCTGCACCAGTCATGTTGATCCTGTCAATACTGTCCAGCCTTAAATCATTTTCCATTATCATCTTGCCGAATGCCCCGGTTGCCGAGGTTATAGCATCAACAGCCCTGGTTGTTATTTTTATAATGTTATTATCAGAAATGATTGCAGCTACCTTGGTTGTGGTACTGCCTATATCTATCCCAATTACCATGACAATTTACTTTTTTGGATGAAAAATAATAATACCGGATCCATTTGAGACTGTGTGAAAATCCTGATCTACCCCCCATCCCCCCAAGGGGGGCTTTGTAAGCAT
>CAYPHL010000100.1:0-15183 GCA_964410385.1 uncultured Rikenellaceae bacterium
GGTTTTCAGGGCGGGCCCAGCCGGGATCAAACCAGCGACCCCTGATTATGAGTCAGGTGATAAACTAAGTGAGATATGAATCTCGAATTTTGTGATTATAATGTATCGTCAAGGAAATGAGTCATGTTTGTGATATACATAAATGGGATGTTTGAACATAAAATACAACTACTTCATTAAGACTTAAGAATATAACAAATTGGACAAAACGTATAATTGTGATATCTTTATTTTTTCGAAAAATCCTTTATTATAGTACGCTTACTTTGTGGTGATAAGTTATTTATATTATGAGCGAAGATCAAAAACGACAACTCAACCAGCAACTCTGGAACATAGCCAATACCCTGCGTGGCAAAATGGATGCCGATGAATTCCGTGATTACATTCTGGGATTCATTTTCTACAAATATCTATCAGAAAAGATGGAATTGTATGCCAATAATATCCTGAAGGAAGACAAAATAAATTATCTGGATATACCTGAAGATACAGCCAAAGGGCGGGAATACCTTGAAGCCATTAAAGAAGAATCGCTTGAAAAACTTGGGTATTTTCTGAAGCCGTCAGAACTGTTCAGCCAGGTAGTAAAGCGTGGCAACGGTAATGGTAAAAATGTCAGCAACTTCATTATCGAAGACATCCAGAAAATCCTGATAAACATCCAGAACAGTACGATGGGTACGAACAGCGAAGAAGATTTCGACCACCTGTTCGAGGATATGGATTTAAACAGCACCAAACTTGGCAAGACTGCAGAGCAGAGAAATGAAGTTATAGCAAAGGTTCTTTCGCATCTGGATAAGATAGATTTCCAACTGGAACAATCAGAAATTGATGTTCTGGGCGATGCTTACGAGTACCTTATCGGGCAGTTTGCGAGTGGCGCAGGGAAAAAAGCCGGGGAATTTTACACCCCTCAGCAGGCATCGAAAATCCTTGCCCGGATTGTTACATTGGGGAAAACCAAAATTAAATCAGCATATGACCCAACTTGCGGTTCAGGTTCATTAATACTGCGTTTAGGCAAGGTATGTGATGTACTGAAGTTTTACGGGCAGGAGCGCAACCGGACAACCTATAACCTGTGCCGGATGAATATGATTCTTCATGGTGTACACTTTACCCATTTTGATATAAAACTTGAAGATACACTGGAACATCCACAGCATGAAAAACTGGATGCTGAGGCTGTTGTGGCGAATCCGCCATTTTCTGCACAATGGAGCGCAAGCCCTTTGTTCATGACAGATGACAGGTTCAGTGAATACGGTAAACTTGCACCATCATCCAAGGCAGACTTTGCATTTATACAACACATGATATACCATCTGGCAGAAAATGGTGTTATGGCTGTTGTAATGCCACATGGCGTACTCTTCAGGGGTGCAGCCGAGGGGCATATCAGGAAATACCTGATTGAAGAGAAAAACTATCTTGATGCTGTTATCGGATTACCCGCCAATATTTTTTACGGGACATCCATACCAACATGCATTTTGGTATTCAAAAAATGTAAGGAGCATCCAGATAATATATTATTTATTGATGCCAGCCAGCATTTTGAGAAGGTGAAAACACAGAATTATTTGCGTGATGAAGATGTTGACAGGATAGTCGAAACCTATTCAAAACGCATCACAATCGACAAATACAGTTATGTTGCCAGTCTGGATGAGGTTCGGGAGAATGATTTCAACCTGAATATTCCGAGGTATGTTGACACCTTTGAAGAAGAACTATCTGTTGATATTTCAGCCGTTACCAAAGAGCTGAAGTCACTGGAAACCGAAATGAAAACCACTGATGAAACCATAGCAGGATATTGCCGTGAGTTGAACATCCCAACCCCGTTTTAAGAATGGAAAAGCAAAAGAATATTCCACAGTTGCGTTTCCCTGAGTTTTATGGAGAATGGGAAAGAAATAAAATTGGTAAATTATTTAATATTTCTGCAGGTGGTGATATACCAAAAGAAAATGTGAATACCATTAAAGATGACATCTTCAAGTATCCAATATATGCAAATGCTGAAAAAGATAAAGGACTTTATGCATATTCAAACATCTATAGAGTAGGAAAAGAAGTTGTTACTATTGCTGGACGTGGTGTAAATATGGGAATTGCTCATTCAAGAAAAGAAAAATTCTATCCTATTGTAAGATTGTTGGTTTTAGAACCAAAAAATAAGAGTTCTGTCGAATTTTTTGAATATGCATTTAATAGGATTAATTTCTATGTAGAATCCACGGGTGTCCCACAACTTACTGCACCTCAAGTTTCATCATATCTGATATCTTACCCCACCTTCCCTGAACAACAAAAAATTGCATCCTTTTTCACCGCCATTGACAAGAAGATATCCCAACTCAAACAAAAGCTTACCCTGCTGGAACAATACAAGAAAGGGGTGATGCAGAAAATATTCTCGCAGGAAATCAGATTCAAACCTGCCCTGAGCAGTGCCGAAGCGGACGATAACGGGCAGGAATTTCCGAAGTGGGAGAAGAAGAAGCTGGGGGAAGTTGCGACATTCTCTAAAGGGAAAGGAATTTCCATCAGCGACACTTCCACTGATGGGAGTACTGAATGTATAAGATATGGCGAATTGTATACATATTACAGTGAAACTATTAATGAAGTAAAATCAAGAACAAACGTTAATTCTGATAAATTGGTTTTAAGTGAAGCCAATGACGTAATAATACCTGCATCAGGTGAAACACAAATTGATATTGCTACAGCATCTTGTGTTTTAAGGTCTGGGATTGCTCTTGGTGGTGATCTGAATATAATTAAAAGTACTAATAATGGCGTTTTCCTTTCTTACTATCTTAATAATCAAAAGAAAAGGGATATTGCAAATTTGGCACAAGGTATTTCCGTAGTTCATTTATATGCAAGTCAACTATCTTCTTTGGAATTAGATATCCCCACGCTTCCCGAACAAACCAAAATCGCCAGTTTCCTGTCAGCCATTGATGATAAAATCAACCATACCCGGAAACAGATTGAAAAAGCCGAGGTTTGGAAAAAGGGGTTGATGCAACAAATGTTTGTATGATTTTACTTCATTATTAATTTCCTTAATATGAGAAACAATGAATAAAACATTCAACATATACTGTGATGAGAGTTGTCATATTGAAAATGACCACAAAAAATTCATGCTGCTGGCATGTGTCAGTGTTGCTTATAATCAACTTAAAAGGCACACGGAAAGAATTATTGATATAAAGAAAAAACATAATTTTTATGGTGAAATAAAATGGACAGGCGTTTCGTCATCTAAATATTTGTTCTACAAAGATTTGCTTGATTATTTCTTCGATACAGATATTCGTTTCAGAGCAGTTATAGTTGATAAATCTAAAATAAAGAATGACAGGTTTGGTCAGGACTTTGACACTTTTTATTACAAGATGTATTATCAACTGTTGATTCACAGGAAAAATGCCGAGTATTCATACAATGTTTATCTGGACATTAAAGACACATTAAGCAGCAATAAAGTAAACAAACTCAAGGAAATACTGAATACCAAATATGGTGTTTTCCGAAATGTTCAGAATATCCATTCGAAGGAAAGCATTATGATGCAGTTAGCAGATTTCCTGATGGGAGCAATTTCATATGAACTAAATAATGATGAAAAAAAGGTATCAGCGAAGAGGCAAATTATTGAAAAAATAAAACAACACTCACAGCAAAATCTCTATGAATCATCGAACTACACCGAAATAAAATTAAACCTGTTTTTTATAGAATTGAAATAATATGCCATTTAATCTTCTTAAAACATACAATGCCCTCCTGGAACTTGACGGCTTAAATCCGAAGGATAGGGAAAAATCATTAATGGGTGTGTTTAACAGAGACATAAGGAATAATCAGTCCTTTAAGTTCCAGGGTAAACAATTAAATCCTACACCGAAGGATGGGGAAATTCCAATGAACACATTATTCACCCATCTTACCACACACATCATTGACCAGAAAACAAGAGAAAGAGAATTTGAAATTCACAGGTCGAGAAGATTACATTGGGTTAAACACCATATTGAAGAAAGGAAAAAAGACAACATGCAGGTATTTTCCGTTAAAGAACCAAATGGCCTGAGAACCTATATTTTTGATAAAGATGAAAATTACGTGATAGTATTAGAACCTCTGCGGCAGAAAAATGAATACTACTTGTTAACAGCATTTAATGTTCGGGGAAAAGATGCTGAACGCAACAAATTTGGGAAAAAATATGCAAGAAGACTTCCGGAAACTTTATAAAAGCAAAAAACGCAGAGCATCTTGGCTTGCGTTTTTCGATTTCTTTCCTCCAAATGGAAGGATGAACTCAGCACAAATCTATGCATTTGTTAAATATAATGCAAATTTTGCACCATTAATTACGAGAACAGGATATTATGTCAAAGCAACCTGAACTGATACTGGAAGAACAACTTTTAGCAAAACTTCAGACATTGGGTTATGCTTTGGCGCATATCCAGAATGAGTCCGAGTTAATAACCAACCTGAAAACAAAGTTGGAGAAGCATAATAACATCCATTTCTCCGACAAAGAATTTGAAAAGGTATTAAATATTTTGAGCAAGGGTTCAGTCTTCGAAAAAGCCAGGACACTCCGGGAAAAACAACATATAATCAGGGACAACGGGGACAACCTGTATTTTGAGTTCATCAACACCGGACAATGGTGTCAGAACGAATATCAGGTTACCCATCAGGTTGCAGTGGAAGGCAAGTACAAGAATAGATATGATGTGACACTGCTCATTAACGGACTGCCACTGGTACAGATAGAACTGAAGCGCAGGGGTCTGGAACTTAAAGAAGCATTTAATCAGATAAACAGGTATCAGCGTCATTCTTTCAGCAGCAGTTATGGGTTGTTCCAGTACATCCAGATATTTGTTATCAGCAATGGCGTTAACACGAAATATTATGCTAACAACCGTTTTCAGTCATTCAAACAGACATTCTACTGGACAGATAAGGAAAATAAACGGCTGACCAACATAGTGAACGGCTTTGCCACTGGCTTCCTGGAAAAATGCCATATATCCAAAATGATATGCAAATACATAGTCCTGAATGAAGCTTCGAAGATATTGATGGTTCTTCGCCCCTACCAGTATTATGCCGTTGAAGCGCTTATCGACAGAGTTGAACATACCGCTAAGAATGGGTATATCTGGCACACTACCGGTTCCGGGAAAACACTGACTTCATTTAAAGCAAGCCAGATACTTACACATTCATCAAAGATTAAAAAGGTTGTGTTCGTTGTCGACAGGAAGGATTTGGACTACCAGACAACCAAAGAGTTCAACAGTTTCAGCAAAGGAAGTGTCGACGGTACTGATAACACAAGACAGTTGGTCCGGCAATTCACTGATGATACCAAATTAATCGTTACCACAATCCAGAAACTCAATACCGCAATAAGTAAAAAGCACTTCCTTGAAAGAATGCAAAAACTCCGGAATGAACGCATCGTATTCATTTTCGATGAATGCCACCGCTCACAGTTTGGAGAAACGCATCAACGGATTATCTCTTTTTTCAGGAACATTCAAATGTTTGGTTTTACCGGCACACCGATTTTTGCCGAAAATGCCGTAAAAAATGAGTCAGGTAAAAAAACGACAAAAGAATTATTTGGTGAATGTTTGCACAAATACGTGATTACCGATGCCATACGTGACGAAAATGTATTGAAATTCAGTGTGGAATACGTCGGCAGGTATAAGAACAGGGAGAGTGCCACTGAGATTGATATTCAGGTTGAAGATATTGATGTTGAAGAACTGATGGAATCTCCGGCACGTCTGGAAAAGATTGTTGATTATATCATCGCGTATCATGGAAAGAAAACCCATAACAAAGAGTTCACCGCAATGTTCTGCGTCAGCAGTATTGCAACACTTATTAAGTATTATGAACTCTTCCGGCGTAAGAAAATGCTTGGAGAACACGATTTAAAGATTGCAACCATATTCAGTTATATTGCCAACGAAGATGATGCCGATGCTAATGGATTCATCCCCGAAGAAATATCGGTTGCAGCCGAACCTGAGATTGCCTATGCCACCAATCCCCATACCCGTGAGAAACTGGATGAATTTATCGGGCATTATAACCAGATGTTCGGTTCTGCATATTCCACAAAGGATAGCCAGAGTTTCTACAATTATTACAATGACATCAGCAAGAAGGTTAAAGAGCGCAAGATTGATTTATTGCTGGTGGTAAACATGTACCTGACGGGGTTTGACAGTCCATCGCTCAATACACTATATGTAGATAAGAACCTCAGGTATCACGGGTTGATACAAGCGTATTCCAGAACCAACCGCATCCTGAATGAACTGAAAAGTCAGGGCAATATTGTTGTTTTCCGAAACCTGAAAAATGTAACCGATGAAGCCATAACCCTGTTCAGCAACAAGGATGCCATTGAGGAAATCATCATGAAGCCATATGATGATTATGTTCATGCATTCAATGAAGCATTTAAAAATCTTCTTGACATAACACCTGCCGTTAATAGCGTCAATGAATTACTTACAGAAGATGATGAGTTGAAGTTTATCATAGCATTCAGGGATTTGATGCGTATTAAAAACGTGCTGACATCATTCTCGGACTTCAACTGGGATGACTTGTTGATGAACGAGCAACTCTTCGAAGATTTTAAAAGCAAGTACCTTGACTTGTATGACAAAATTAAAGGTACACATGAAAAAGAAAAAGTATCCATTCTTGATGACGTTGACTTCGAACTGGAACTCATTCACCGTGATGAAATCAACGTCAGTTATATCATCCACCTGCTTATCAAACTTAAAGCCAACCAGAAAAAAGACGCTCAGCAGATAGAAAAAGAAATCATTAATCTGCTCAGCACAGAGGCTCAGTTACGGAGCAAAAAGGAATTGATAGAGAAATTCATCAGGGAAAACATGCCATTCATTCCGGATACAGATGACATTCCGCAGGAGTTTGAAAAATTCTGGACTGTTGAACAGGAGAAAGCATTCCTGCAACTTGTCAGCGAAGAGAAACTGTCGAAAGAAAGAACTCAGTCCCTGATTGAAAATTACCTGTACTCCGAGCAAGAGCCGATGCGGGATGAAATACTGGAACTGCTCGACAGTGAAAAACCGACTCTCCTGCAACGGAAGAAAATTGGTGACAGGATTCTGAGTAAAATTATCGGATTTGTCGAGACTTTCATCAATGGGATAGCAGGGTAATTCCTGAGCAGAATTGATGGGTCCTTTATTACAACTAAAGAATATTAATATTGTAAAAATTGTCGCTATTGTGAATTTGTACATTGCTCAGATTGTTGATTAATTAAGGTAAACTCTTTTATTTCATAATAATCAGGCAATTTAGTCATGTCGATTGTTCTGTTGGAACAATCTATTGTTTTTGAGCCAATAGTAATTCTTCCTTTTATGGGAAAAACAGTATTCTCAGATGGACTCAGGGTAGGTATTTGTTCGGCTTTAATAGTCTATGTTCCAACTTTAATTACCCAACCCCAGCAGCAATAACATTTTTCAGTAACAAATCCAACAATTTGATCATCTGTCGTTTTGTTAACCAGTTCAGTTTGCTTTTCACAATTCGCCAGTGAAAAAATTACTATAAGTTAAACAATGAATTTCAAATATCTAATTTGTTACTATTTATACACATACTCAGTTTCACCGTTTACTTTTATGGGGTAGCCATTGGCATTATATTCATATGTGTATTCCATGTAAATCTCATCACCAATCAATACCTTACTTATCAACGGAGTATCCGTATTTTCGATAATTAACTGATTATCTTTTTCGCAGGAAAATAGCAGGAGAGAAACGAAAAACGTAAATGCTATCTTTTTCATAATAAAGGTGTTAAGGATCAGATTCTATCAAAGTTAAATTATATACCTGCAGGTCGTTCCCATTCCCCCTTTGAAATTTGATTGTATTTCCAGATTGAATCAATGTATATTCTCCATTTAAACGGCAGTCAAACTTAACTTCAGTAAACATTATAGCACAGGTACAATCATGTACAACAGGTATTACGGTTGGGGAAAAAGAAATTGTATTGTCCCTAATCCTGTAAGTTCCTTTTGTTATGCATGGGAATTTCTGGTTCAATGCTCCCCCCGAAGCAGCCTCTTCATAGTTGTTTCCATGGAAAGAAATCGCCGCAAACAGAGTTTGCCCCTGGTAAACTAAAGACCCTGAATAATACCCATCAGTTGAAACGGTATCCATTTTTTCACAACCTGAAAAGATTGCCAACAGCAGGAGTGAGAAAAATATTCTTCTCATTGGATTAGGTCTTGGGTCACAGTAAAATGCGCAAAATTCATACCAATGTTATCTTTTAACGACAAGGAATTACACCGATATATTCAGACTCCTGTATGCAATAAATTTCCACTATTGATTGTCTCAACTAACTGATTCATAAAGCGGGAAGCAGGTGCTCCGTCTACTATGTCATGGTCAAAAGACACCGTTAAACAAAGATGTTCCCGTGAAACAAATTGTCCTTCAATTTCAATTACCTTTTGACTTATACTCCCGACAGTAATCAAGACCGTAGCACTTCCATGAGGAATGAACCAGACAGCCTCTTTACTGAACATACCGACAGCCGTAACAGCCACTTTCCCATAGGTTTTAGCCATTCGTATGTTCTTATCCGCAATTCGAATAAATGTTTTAAGAAGGAAATTTGGAATAATACGTATCCAAGTCGAACCAGATAAACTCCCAAGTTTTTCACTTTGCTTCTTCTTTGCTTCTCTTATTTCATCATGTATTTGACGAAATGATTTTTCCTGTGCTCCTTTTATTGCAAGTGGCTCAGGCACTTTTTCTCCAGCCATGTCCCTTTCTATCAATACACTAACAGTAACATCATCAAGAATAATAAGTCTTCGCCCTTTTATAAAAGAGTTTAAGTGAGGATGTTCCTTAATTACCTGTGCCAGACATGTTACAATATATGCTGTTAATGAAAGTTTCTCTCCAGTTCTTTCAAAATGTTCTTTTATAAGATGACGGGGTTCAGTAATATCAACTTCCGTGAAACCGTGTATTGCATTTTTCTCCTTTGTAACAGATGCTGATGCAATAACGGCTTGCCGATAGGAACTTAATGCAATACTTTTATATCCGTTCCTGGTTTTCATTCTTAATACTGATGTGTGATTACAACATATCCAATGCCGACCTATTCGTACTTATTTAATTTAAATGATTGTCATAATATTTGTAAGATTAATAAAGAATATTGAATTTTAACTCCATTATAAAATATTATTTCAAATCAATCAAATATGGAAGATTCAGACAAACAATGGACGACCATCTGCAAAATCGGTGCAGTAACAACAATAATTGTATTATGTGGAATTATCCTTGATATGGTGGTTGGTTCCATAACAGGCGGAGATGTGGCAGCACTTCCTCAAACCGCAGTTGAAAGGTTTAATCAATTTAAAAACAATCCCCTGTTGGGTTTGTACAATCTTGATTTGCTTAATACAATAATTCAGATAATTTTTATTCCTTCAGTTTTTGCGCTTTATGCTGCTCATCGAAAAGTAAACAATGCTTTGGCTCTTCTGGCATTAATTCTATTTCTTGTCGGAACAACAATATTTGTTACCAGCAATACTTCTTTAACCATGCTTGATTTGAGTCATAAGTATTTTAATGCATCATCAGAAGGGCAGAGATTGCTTTTAACAGCAGCAGGAGAAGCGATGCTGGCAAAAGGTGCACATGGAAGTCTTGGCGTTTTCATTGGTTTTGCAATGATACCGTTTGCAAATGCTCTAATGTCTTATGTTATGTTAAACGGAAATGTTTTCAGTCGTATAACATCATATATCGGTTTGATTGGCAATTCACTAATGGTAATCTATGTTGTTCTGGTGACTTTCATTCCGTCAGTTGAGAAATTAGCATTAGTATTTGCTATGCCGGCAGGATTGCTGGTTATGGTTTGGATGATAATGTTTACTATTAAATTATTGAAAATGAGTAAATTTCAAATCAATTGAATTCAGCATATTTTATCCAGGATTAATTTCATTATCAACAGTACTTGTATTAAATGCCGGCAATTGCACATATAGGAGTGGGGTTCGCAGCGAAAAAAATCGCACCAAATATTTCAGTTATCTATCTTATAATCGCTGCTGAATTAATTGAAATAGTTTTTTTCGGTTTTGTAGCAGCAGGGATCGAAAATATGCCTCTGACAGATAAAGCACCATTTTCTCCATACTCCCATAGTGTAATAATGGGATTAATCTGGTCACTGGTAGCAGGATTGATTACGTTATTAATAAGCAAGAATAAGAAAGTAAGTATCATAATAGCATTACTTGTACTTAGCCATACAATTTTGGATATTATTGCTTCGCCAAAGCTGGCTTTCTATCCAACAGACACTAAGATGCCAATATTTTTTAACGATTCTTTGTCTATAGGGTTAGGATTGTGGAAATATAAAACTATCGCATACATTGGCGAAATTGGAATATTAATAGCAGGGTTTATAATCTATCTTTTAACAATTAGAACAACCAATGCATTAAAGAATTTATCGGTATAATTGTGCAATTCTCTGATGGAAATTTATATCGTTCAGGTCAACTTTTTATTTTAATATACATCACCAAAATAAATCAATCAAAATGCCGAAAACTGAGGTAATACTTAACGGTCTTCAAAAAATCGTGAACGATTATTCTACGATTGCCATTATCTGGCATGTAATATTTTATGCTTTAATTGCTGCTTTAATTTTCAAGTGGGTGCCGACTAACAGGCTATTTGCACTATTAATATGTGCCCCCATACTTTCAGTTGCTGTGCTGGCATTAATGTCAGGAAACCCGTTTAACGGGATACTATTTTCGCTTCTGACAGTTCTTATAATCATTTTTGGCCTAAGGGTATCCAGTGAACCAGTTCAGGCCTCTCAAATTATTTTTATGGTCATCGGAATCCTGATGATTGTTTTTGGTCTCGTTTATCCACATTTCATTAAGCCTGACTCGCTCTTAAAATACTTTTACGCATCCCCGGCAGGACTAATCCCCTGCCCAACATTATCAATCCTTATCGGATTCTTACTGCTCTATAATGGGTTCGGTTCTCAGCCTTTAACCCTGACCTTTATTGCTTTCGGACTGTTTTATGGAATCTTCGGGGTGCTGAAACTTTCTGTTTACCTTGATATTTTCTTAGTATTCGGTACGATAACACTGCTCGTTAAATATGTTTTATCATTGAGAGCCTGATGTTTGGTTCTCTTGCTTATTACCCTGGTCATATGCAAAAACCGGAAGCCCTGACCACATAAAGCCGGTTATAATAATATTTTAATATTTGTTTATTTATCAATGGGTTAATTCCGGTATAGGGCTGTCAATCCAATACGGCGTCAAATGTTCATGGCCGACGGCTTTCCCAATAAAATCAATCAATCCTTTTCTCCTTAAAAAACGCAACATCACTTCTTTCTGACAGCACAAATTATTGCACCAATAATCCCGATTAAAATTCCCGGAAAACAAATAAAAAATGCCACACCCTCTGCAATATTATCATTCACATAATCACCTTTACCCATTTTATCAAGGATAGTAATTCCAAGCCATTCCAGTACAAGGATACCAACGCAAATTCCAGTCAGGATTAAATAAGTATTCGTTTTCTTCAACAGATGGGTTTTCATGATAGTATGTTTTTATTAAAGGTACGTCATTTTAATTAAATTGAAATATCTGATGAAATCTGATGTGGCAGACTGTATCAGGATTATCTATTGTCAGAAAAGGTAATTTTTTTCCCCATCCCTTCTCCAGTTTTATTGACGGGTAAACTGCAACAGCCAGGCACCGGTAATCATTAACTAAATATTTTATTACAGGTCATTCAAATGTTTAAAAGCATTAACAACTGTTAATAAGTGGCTGTATACCAAATTAATATTCTATATAATTTTGGATTATTGCAATGCGATTCTTTAGAAGACGTGGAAGTTTTGTTTAATCTAAAATATTGTTTATGAAACATTTAATTAAACTATTCATAGCAATGTGCATGTTGCTATTTTCTATTTTAATTCATGCACAAACCGCTGTCACCACTTCAGGAGGTAATGCTTCAGGGGCAAGTGGTACAGTCAGTTCTACAATTGGTCAGGTTGTTTACAGCACTATCTCAGGAGCATCAGGAACAATTACTCAGGGAGTTCAACAGCCTTTTGAAATATCTGTTGTATCAGCACTTGAAGAAGCCGGAGACATTAAACTCGATTGCTCGGTTTACCCAAATCCCACGACTGATTTTCTGACATTGAAGATTGGAGATTATGAAAACAGGAATATGACTTATTGGCTTTATACAGTGAATGGGAACTTAATTGAAACAAAAAAGATACTTGATGCTGAAACCAGGATTAGTATGGGAAATCAGGTTTCAGGAACATATTTTCTGAAAGTTACCTCAGGCATTAAAGAACTTATAACATTTAAAATAATTAAAAATTAACCTGATATGAAGAAATTATTTACTCTTTTAATTGTATTTGCATTCATTATCGGAGCATTTTCCCAGGCACCTGAAAAGATGAGTTATCAGGCAGTGATTAGAAATTCAAATGGAGAATTAGTAAAGAACAGCAACATTGGAATGCAAATCAGCATTCTGCAGGGTTCGGAAACAGGAACTGCTGTCTATGTTGAAACCCATGCCTCATTAACAAATGTAAATGGACTGGTTACAATTGAAATTGGCGGTGGTACTCCTGTAACAGGAACTTTTGCAGGAATTGATTGGTCAACGGGTGTCTATTTTCTGAAAACAGAAACAGACCTGCTGGGTGGAACGAATTACTCAATCACAGGTACGAGCCAATTGCTGAGCGTACCTTTTGCTTTGTATGCAAAGAAGACTGAAAATATAGATTTATTAATGCAAAGGGTGCGGGATATGGAAGATTTGGTTGCATCTCAACTTGACCCGCCATCAGATGGACTGATCGCCTACTATCCATTTAATGGAGACGCAAGGGATGAAAGCTGGAATGGATGCGATGGAACGGTTGTTGATGCTATTCCGGCTGCTGACCGTATTGGAGAGCAAGGCTATGCTTATTCTTTTGACGGAAATTCCGGTACTGAGCGTTATATCTATGCAAATATCGGCAAACACTCAACACTTTCTGTTTCTGTCTGGTTCAAATCAGGGACCCCTACAACCATGTATCCTAATGTTTTTAATTATGGAAGCACTAACAGATTGGATGCTACAATACTAGGCAATCATTCATCTTATATTACCCAGAATACAATGGGACAATTTGGTGCAGGTTCAGTTGTTGGTGGCGGATTTACATCATATTTGAATTCCACCCGGAAATATATCGATGATAAATGGCATCATGCAGTTGTAATGTTTGTAGCAAATGACAATATGTACTTATATATTGATAACATTCTTATTGGTGAGACACCTTATACACCCAATAATCCATCGGATGACTTATTTTATATCGGCAGACAAATAAATGACAATGCGGGTTCAGTTTTACATGAGACTCACTTTAATGGTTCAATTGATGATATCAGGATTTATGACCGGAAACTTACTCCTGCTGAAATAAGTGTCCTGTTTTACGAAGATGGATACCCAAAAACATTAATCACTGATATCGATGGCAATTCATATAATACTGTCGAGATTGGAACACAAACCTGGATGTCAGAGAATCTCAAAACAACAAAGTACAGTAATGGAGAAGCAATTCCTAATGTAACAAACAATACTTCCTGGGCAGGTCTGACATCAGGGGCATATTGCTGGTATAACAATGATGCTTCTGCTTATAAAAATTCATTTGGTGCATTATATAACTTTTATGCAGTTACCGATTCAAGGAATATTTGTCCAACAGGCTGGCATGTACCATCAGATGCCGAATGGACAACATTAACAGATTACCTGACCAACAATGGCTATGGTTATGAGGATAGTGGCAGCGATATAGCCAAATCTATGGCAGCAAAGTCAGGATGGGCAACTGATGCAACAGCAGGTAATGTTGGAAATGACCAGGCAAGTAACAATAGCAGTGGTTTTTCTGCTCTGCCGTCAGGTCACAGACAATTCACGGGTAATGCTTTTGCTGGTGCTGGCGTATACGTTGATTGGTGGAGTTCAACAGCAAACTACTATCGCAGCATGCACACCGCAGGTAACAGCGTGACAAGAAATGCTTATCCTGAACGAAGCGGGTTCGCTGTCCGTTGTCTTAAAGATTAGGTGACCTGAGATATAAATGGCTGCTGTTAAGTCTGGATTGCAATGAGAAGAAATGTAAATCAAATAAATATGAAAAATATATTTTGCCTTTCAATTGTATTCTTATTTACTGTTGGTACATTTTCACAAGCACCTGAGAAAATGAGTTATCAGGCAGTGATAAGAAATTCAAATGGGGAATTGGTTAAGAGCAGTACTGTTTGGATGCAAATAAGCATTCTGCGGGGTTCTGAAACAGGTATTCCAGTTTATATAGAAACCCAAACCCCAACAACAAATGTTAATGGAATGGTTTCTGTTGAAATCGGGGGAGGCACTCCCATTACAGGAACATTTGCGGGAATTGACTGGTCAATGGGTTCATATTTTGTTAAGACCCAAACAGTGCATGAAACATACGACACAATCTCAGGAACGAGTCAATTATTAAGCGTGCCCTATGCATTATATGCAAAATCTTCCAGGACAACAGATGGTACTGTAGATAGAGAATATCTGGATGCTCTTAATTCCAGAATTTTGGCACTGGAGATAAAAGCAGGGATTATTGATTATCCAAAGAATGGATTAATTGCAAAATGGGGATTCAATTATAATCTTAATGATACTGTCGGGACGTACAACCTGTCTGGAAGTGGTTCTTATATTTTCGAAAAGGGGAAATTTGGTAAAAGTGTAAGAATTGAGAACGCTGCTCTTTTGTTTACAAGTGCTTTAAAAAGTTACTATTCAGGTAATTTGCCATTTACGATATCATTCTGGTATAAATCAAATTTTCTGATTAACTGGAGTTCAACAATTTTTT
>CAYPHL010000101.1:0-15108 GCA_964410385.1 uncultured Rikenellaceae bacterium
ACCCGAAGACTTTCAAAGGGTACATTTTACTAGCTTTTGCCAAATGTCATGATATAACCCCACCGCCCTGAGGGGCACCTCCCCTTGAAGGGGAGTATAAATTTTTCCCCTTCCGGGTGGAAAGACAAAGAGGGGTGTACGTTCTTAAGGTGACTATAGCGACGGGGTTCCACCTCTTCCCATTCCGAACAGAGAAGTTAAGCCCGCCAGCGCCGATGGTACTGCGAAAGTGGGAGAGTAGGTAGTCGCCGACTTTAAACCAGAGGGCTCTGCTTAACAGCAGGGCCTTTTTTTTACTTCTTAATTCTTCATTCGTTTGTTCTGATGTTCTTATTTCAAATATTATAAGTTAAAACTATTGAATTAAGAATTAAGAACAAACGAATAGCGAAATAATAACAAAATAACAAACGAATAGAGAAGTAAGAACAATAGAACAAACGAAGTAAGAATGCAGAAGTTTATAGTTCTTCATTCTTACATCATATAATATAAGCTTATCCTTAATATAATAATGAAAAAAAGGCGCTGAATGGCGCCTTTATATTTAACTGTGTTCCTGATACTGTTAATAGAACTTATACCTCTTATCCACTATCTGAGCCTGCTTACGAAGAGCTTCATAGGCCTCGTATCCGCCTCTCATCTGAAATGCTGACATCAGATTCTCCTGAACCTGTTTCAGATCCTGCCCTTCTGAACTGGCCAGTGAGTTCACGAAAAACATAAAGACCCCGTTATTGCCCTTGACCGGACCACCGATAACTCCCTGCTTTGCAGCCGATGCAGCGGCAACAAGAGAAGGTTCGGCACCTATGCCGGGTAAAGAATATGATCTGAAGGTGATGCCTGTAGCTTCCTGAACAGTAAGCCCAAGGGAATTTGCTATATCATCAAGCGTTCTGCCTTCCTGGTTTGCCTTGTTCAGCTCTTCGGAAATGATCCCGGCCTTTTTATCCCTGATAAGGGTAAACCTGATGTCATTCTCCACTGCTGCAACAGGAGCAATACCTTCTTCCTGAATATTAGTGCAGAAAGCGACGACATAATTGTCTCCCACCTCGAAAACCGCCTGCTGGTTATTGTCCAGAACTATCTTACCCTGTTCAGCTGAGAAAAGAGAGATCACCAGATTCCTTGGATTTTCAAGTCCCGGAAGGGTTTTCTGCTGGGGAGCAACATCGTTCGCCATCAGTTTATTAAGCCCCTGTTCTGCAATTGCACTGTTGAACTTTTCATATGTATTGTTGGTACCTGCAAACTGACTGGCTTCACTGTAGATCTTCTGATTTGTTGTGGAACTTGGAATGATCTTTCTGTCAACTATACCTATATTATATTTCCTCGAATTCTTTGATTTGTCAAGTATCTCAATAATATGGATGCCAAAACTTGTTTCTGCCGTCACTATCTCACCTTTTTTGGCGGTAAAACATGCATTATTAAAAGGAGTGACCATCATGCCTTCGCGGAACCAGCCAAGGTCACCGCCTATCTGGGCTGAACCCTGATCATCCGAATTTGTCATGGCCAGTACTTCGAATTTTGATCCCGATCTGATAAGCCTGACGAGACTGTCAGCTGCAGTTTTTGCTGCCTGCAGATTCCTGGTCTGGTTTGGGGACAACAATATATGTCTTGCATGAACTGAATCAGGTCTGTCAGCAACTTCGATAAGCTTTGCGATCTTGAATGAACCATCTTCCTGGTAGGGACCAAAAACTTCAGTTTTGTTTTCCTTTTTAACAAATTCCTTCAGGTTTTCAGGTACTTCGGTCAGGGGTACAAAGAAGCCGTTATATCTTGAATCGGCAGTCAGATTAATAAACTGAACAGGATCAGCAGCTGTGGAAAATTCATCCCTTGTCCTGAGTATCCAGTCCTCCGTCTGCTTTATGTCTTCTTCCGAAGGAGTAACATTAAACACTACATATTCGATGTTTCTGAGAGCAGTACGACGGAAGCGTTCTTTATTTTCTGCGTAATATGATTCAATTTCTGACTGGTTAATGGTGACAGCCGAATCGGGTACCTGTGAATAATTCTTCATTAAATAACTGAAATCCACAGTAGATCCGGAAATGATCTTATCAAATTCAGCCTGTTTTGAAGTTACATAAAGCCCTTTTGACACAAGGTTATTGTATTTGGCGCTCATCCTTTCATTTACGATCTCATCTTCAAAGAAAAGCCAGTATTTGTTTGCTGTCTCATCAGATTCTGTCTGTTTAAGGAAATTCACAAGAAATGATTTATTAAAGGCACCGGTTGACTGATCAGTGAACAGCTGCCGGACAATGGGATGAGGATCATTGCCAAGAACCATTTCCTCGGTTTCTTCAGTACTTACACCTATACCTAATTTCTTATACTGTCTGTCCTGGATAAGTTCCCTTACCATCTGTTGCCACACCTGTTCCCTTATTGACTCTGCAGTCGATTCATCAATAGATGATGAACCGGATAATTTGTATATTTCCATCATGCTCTGAACCCTTTCTTCAAAATCCTGATAGGAAATATACTCTCCTGCAATTTCACCGATCTGATAATACTTTTTAGCCTGTAACCGCTGACCTCTTCCTCCTCCGAAAAAATCACTGACTACAAAAAGGAAGAGTGACAGACCTATAATTCCTGCAACAAAGACACCGGCTTTTTCCCTTAAAAACTGAATGGCTGACATTAAATATGCTGTTTATGAATTAATAAATTTGAACTTTTTAAAAATCAGGCGACAAATATAACAAATTTCAATATTAAAAAGGGAGCTTTTTACAGTGGATATTTATAATAATGTATTACAGCAGGATGTCAGACAGGTAATAACCGTGTTTTCCTGACCAGGGCGCAGGTAAACCGGCTATGATATTACTATCCTGAATCTGGTTTTCATCATTTTTTTGAAAACACAGTAAAATAAAGGAATATTGAAAAAATACAGGTAAATTCTTCAGAGGTATATAAAAAATAGGGGTTAATCGAAAAAAATGTTAGAAATAATTGAAATATATATGAAAAATTAGGGGGTGATAAAGAAAAATATATATTTTTGCTGAAAAATAATCAGAAATATGGCAGAATTAAGATTCAGTGCACTTAAAGAGGTTTTCAAAAGAGAACCCGTTGTGACAGTTCCTCCTTCAAAGGATATTTCAAAGTATTTTGGATCACAGGTGTTCAATCTTCATAAGATGGAACATTATCTGTCCCAGGAAGCTTTCCGTGTAGTAAAGAAAGCAATTAATGACGGTAAATCCCTTACAAGGATTGAGGCTCAGCAGGTGGCGATAGGTCTGAAGGCCTGGGCTATAGAAAATGGAGCCACACATTTCACTCACTGGTTCCATCCACTTACCGACGGTACTGCTGAAAAGCATGATGGATTTCTTGAAATGGGCGACAACGGTCATATGGTTGAAAATTTCTCGGGTGATGTCCTGGTACAGTCCGAACCTGATGCTTCAAGCTTTCCAAGCGGAGGTATAAGAAATACTTTCGAGGCCAGGGGATATACCGCCTGGGATGTTTCATCTCCGGTATTTATCGTTGGAACAACACTTTGTATACCTACAATTTTTGTTTCCTATACAGGAGAAGCCCTCGACTACAAAGCTCCTCTTCTGAAAGCACTGTCGGAACTTGATAAAGCTGCTGTTGAGGTCTGCCAGTACTTTGATAAGGATGTCAACAAGGTCTTTGCCACACTGGGTCTCGAACAGGAATATTTCCTCGTGGACGAGGCATTGTATTATGCACGTCCCGATCTGTCGCTTGCTGAAAGAACCCTTATGGGACATCAGTCATCAAAGGACCAGCAATTGTCAGATCATTATTTCGGATCAATCCCCGAAAGAGTAATGTGCTTTATCCGGGATTTTGAATGTGAGGCATATAAGCTTGGGATTCCCGTTAAAACCCGTCATAATGAAGTCGCGCCCAACCAGTTTGAATGTGCACCGATTCACGAAGAGGTAAACCTTGCCGTCGATCACAACCAGCTTTTGATGGATGTAATGAGACGAATTGCAAGAAAACACAAGTTCAGGGTTCTCTTCCACGAAAAACCCTTTGCAGGCATAAATGGTTCGGGTAAACACAACAACTGGTCAATGGCCACAAATACGGGAGTCAATCTTCTCTCTCCGGGTAAGAATCCGAAATCAAACCTTCAGTTCCTGACTTTCCTCGTAAATGTAATTAAAGCAGTTAACGACAGTAATGAGATCATCCGGGCATCGGTAATGAATGAATCAAATTCATACAGGCTTGGAGGACATGAAGCGCCGCCGGCAATAATTTCCGTGTTCCTGGGTACATATCTTACGAATATGCTTGAAAATATTGTGAGCAGGGTGACTGATAAGAAGATGACCCCGGCTGAGAAAACTGAGCTCAAACTCGGGATCGGCAAAATCCCGGAAATACTGCTTGACAATACTGACCGAAACCGTACATCACCCTTCGCGTTTACAGGAAACAGGTTTGAATTCAGGGCTGTAGGCTCTTCGGCAAACTGCGGAGCAGCAATGATAGCGCTGAATGCTGCTGTGGCTAATCAGCTAAAGAATTTCAAAAAAGAGGTTGAAAACATTATAAAAAAGGGAAGAAATAAGGATGAAGCAATCTTCCAGGTTATCAAGAAGTATATAATCGAATCACGGAAAGTTTTATTTGAGGGAGATAACTACTCAAAAGAATGGCATACAGAAGCAGAAAAAAGGGGATTATGCAACCTGAAAAGCATTCCCGAATCGATTAAATGTTATCTGAATCCCACCGGAAAAGAGGTTCTCGTCGGATCAGGTATTTTTTCGGAAAAAGAACTTGAGAGCCGCTGCGAAGTCGAATATGAAAAATTCACAAAGAAAGTCCAGATAGAAGCCAGGGTGCTTGGCGACCTGGCAATCAACCACATAATCCCTACGGCAATAAGGTATATGAGTACTCTCCTTGATAATGTGAAGGGACTTAAAGAAGTTTTTGGAGATGGAGAATATGAAAAGATGGCATTGATCCATAAGGAAATGATCACCACAATCTCAGAACATATCTCTCAAATTGAAAAAGGTGTAAATCAGATGGTTGAAGAGAGAAAAAAGGCAAATGTCATTGAAGGCGCATACAAAAAAGCTGTTGTATATGAAAAGAAAGTCAAGCCATATCTGGAGGAAATCCGTTATCACATAGATAAACTGGAACTTATTGTTGATGACGAGATATGGCCCCTTCCGAAATACAGGGAACTGCTGTTCACACGTTAGAATTCTTTCCTCAGGTTTGATGCAGGAGGGGCGTTGAATGCGATGCCCCTCCTGTTTTATGGGCATTGCATTCAATGCCCTGCAACGTATTAATAATAATTATCCATCCCTTCCGTTTGTTATTTACACCTTTCTCATTAATTTAATTATTTTTATGGTCAAATCGGAGAGGATGTCATGAAAAGATATATAATCCCAGTTGTTTTATTATTAATAGTCACATTACAGGAAACCTCAGCCCAGGGCAGAAGAAGTGAAAGGGCCTATGATGCCTATAATGCCGGTGAATATTTCGATGCTATTGATGAGTTCAAAAATACTTATTCAAAGACCAAAAAGGCAGATAAAGAGTCACGGGCAGAGTATATTTTTATGATAGCCGAGTGTTATCGTCATGTAAATGATCCCCGTAATGCTGAGACATGGTATAAGCTTGCCGTCAAATCGTCGTATTCAAGACCAGAAGCACAGTTCTGGCTGGCATCAACATTGAAAAAGAGCGGAAAATACCAGCAGGCTATTGAGGAGTTCAGGAATTACAAGCAGGTTGCCCCTGCAGATGCAAAAGCCGACCAGGAGATTCGTGCATGTGAGCTTGCCCTTGAATGGCAGCGCAATCCGGATGCATATGTTGTAGAGGAAATAAAGGAACTGAATTCAAAGGAAGCCGATTTCAGTCCGGCCTACGGGCGTGACGATTTCGGAGTTGTTTATTTCACATCATCGCGTGATGATGCTGCCGGAAATAAAACACACGGGGCTACCGGACAGGGATTTACGGATATTTTCGAGAGCAGGCTCGATAAGAAATCAAAATGGAGTATACCTGTTCCTGCCGATGTTATTAACAGTGAATTTGAAGATGGTACCCCTTTCATCATTTCAGAATTCAGGGAAATGTATTTTACAAGGTGTGAGGCAGGAAAACGCGAAGAAAAAGGTTGTGTTATAATGTTCTCGAAAAAGAACGGTGATACATGGAGTGAACCCGAAAAACTTGAGATTCTCGGAGATTCGCTTGTCGCTGCACATCCGGCCCTGTCCCCTGACGGACTCACTCTTTATTTTGTATCAGATATCAAAGGGGGATTCGGAGGTAAAGATATCTGGAAGGTCAGCCGGACTGCAGGTGGACAGTCATGGTCAGATCCGGTAAACCTTGGTCCTGACATTAACACGGCGGGTGATGAACTCTTTCCCTATATGAGAGATGAAAATACTCTCTATTTTTCTTCCGACGGATTAATAGGAATGGGTGGACTTGACATCTTCAAGGCGACAGCACAGCCTGACGACTCATGGACGGTACAGAATATGAAAGCTCCTATCAACAGCCCCGCTGACGATTTTGGAATAGCCTTCGAAAATGAAAATGAGAAGGGGATTTTCAGCTCAACCCGTAAAGGACGAGGAAACGATGAACTTTATTCTTTTGAGTTCCCTCCGCTGAAATTCAGTGTAACCGGACTTGTGAAGGATGAAAAGACAGGGACGGCCATCCAGGGATCAACGGTACAGCTGATAGCCTCAGACGGATCAAACCTGCAGGCTGAGACCGGAGCCGGAGGCGATTTTAAATTTTCACTTAAACCCGATGTGGATTATATTTTCCTGGCTTCAAAAAGAGGTTATCTGAACGGAAAAGAAAAAGAAACAACGAAAGGGCAGGAGAAGAGCCGGGATTTCATGGTTACAATTAACCTGACGGCAATCGATATGCCAATAGAATTGCCGAATATATTCTATGATTTCAACAAGTGGGACCTCCGGCCTGAATCGATGGTTTCTCTTGATAAGCTTGTTGAAACACTTAATGATAATCCGAATGTTACGATAGAGCTGATGTCACATACCGACTCGAGGGATACTGAAGCCTATAACCAGGAATTATCCCAGAAGCGTGCACAATCAGTCGTACAGTACCTTATTGACAAGGGTATTGAACCGCAAAGGTTGTCGGCAAAAGGATATGGTGAATCAAATCCGAAAGTGGTAGACGCAGCTATCTCAGTACAGTCGCCCTTCCTTAAGACCGGAGCAACTCTGTCGGAGCAATATATTAACTCACTTGCCGGAGATGAACAGAAGGAGATCGCTCACCAGATCAACCGCCGTACCGAATTCAGAGTACTGAGAACGGATTACGTATCACCTAAATAGCAACATATTAATCAAGTTGTGAATACAAAACCCTTCGTGCTCTTTGTGTTTACTTTGTGCCCTTTGTGTTTAAGTAAAATTGTTGTTTAACCACAAAGAGCACTAAGGCTCCGATAGCTCCCGATAGCTATCGGGACGGGATCACAAAGTACACAAAGGGATATATTTTCTTGGCTGTGGTAATTTTATAACATCCTTTGATCAAGTACTATTAGTATGAAAAATTTCATCTCTTCAGTTTTTTTGGCTGTAATTACATCGATTACATTGATTGGATCCAGACCGGCGAATCCGGTACGGATACTTGTTATTACAGGCGGACATGGCTATAAGGTTGAACAATTCAATGAAATGCTGACCAGCATGGGTCCGGAAATCACCTGGCAGGTTGCAGAACTGCCCGGAGCCTTTGAAATGTTCAAACCTGAAAACAGAAATAAATATGATGTCCTGGTTTTCTATCATATGTGGCAGAAGATCACAGATGAACAGGCGGAGACTTTTGCAGAATGCATAAAAAGCGGCAAGCCGGTTGTGGCTCTCCATCATAGTATCTGTGCCTTTGATGACTGGCCCGAATACTGGAATATTATCGGAGGAAAGTATTTTCACAAAGAGACAACATTCAACGGGAAAGTGTATCAACCCTGTTCATATATCCATGATCTTAATTTCAACGTAAAGATTGCTGATACAAAACACCCGGCCACAAAGGGAATGAGCGATTTCCCGATATTCGACGAAACATATAAAGGCTATTATGTGGCAGACAATGTTATACCTCTGCTTACAACGGACGAACCAAGCAGTACACCCACAATAGGCTGGGCAAAGAGATACGGAAAATCACGAATTGTTGTCCTTCAGAGCGGGCATGATGTACCAACCTTCGAAAATCCCAATTTCAGGAAGCTGCTGAAACAGTCAATTACCTGGGTATCTGAAAAATAATTCTCCGTGCCTCTCTGTGAACCTCCAGCCTTCGCTGCCACCTTCACTTCATTACAGTGGCCAAAAAAGCTACGGCTGGCAATGCCGGATCTCCTCTGTGTAATTAAATAAAATATAAGAGTTTACACAGAGAGACACAGAGGTACACAGAGATCCACAGAGAAGAAGAATTAAGGGAATTTTTCTTTTTCTTATCTTTAACCCACATTCTTTTGTAATGCAGGAAAAATCAAAGTATGTTCTTCGCGGAGTGTCTTCACAAAAAGAGGATGTCCATTCTGCAATCAGTAAGATCGATAAAGGTCTCTTTCCACGGGCGTTCTGCAAAATAGTTCCCGATCTTCTCGGAGGTGATCCCGGATACTGTAATATAATGCATGCCGACGGGGCTGGAACAAAATCATCTCTTGCCTATGTTTACTGGAAGGAGACGGGTGATATGTCGGTATGGAAGGGAATAGCACAGGATGCAATTGTGATGAACCTTGATGACCTTCTGTGTGCAGGAGCTGCTGATAATATCCTGATCTCATCAACAATAGGAAGGAATAAAAACCTTATTCCCGGCGAAGTAATTTCAGCTATAATTAACGGAACAGAAGAATTCCTTACTGAGTTAAGAGATCTTGGCATTGGGATATGGTCAACCGGCGGCGAAACTGCAGATATTGGTGATCTCGTCAGGACAATTGTGGTTGATTCGACTGTCATGGCGAGGATTAAACGGCCGGATGTGATCTCAAATCATAATATCAAAGCAGGGGATGTCATCATTGGGCTGGCTTCTTCGGGGCAGACAAGCTATGAAAAGGAATATAATGGGGGGATGGGCAGCAATGGACTTACATCAGCACGCCATGATGTATTCGGATCATACCTGGCTGAAAAATATCCCGAGAGCTTTGATTCGTCAATTCCCCGGGATCTTGTTTATACCGGAAAACTTAAACTGACAGATCCCGTTGATGGTACCGGAATGAATGCAGGTAAACTTGTACTTTCTCCCACCCGGACATATGCACCTGTTATAAAAGATATTCTGGGATCGATGCGGTCTGAGATACACGGAATGGTTCATTGTTCTGGGGGAGGACAGACAAAAATCCTCCATTTTATTGATGATCTTCATATAATAAAAGATAACCTTTTTACGCTGCCTCCGCTGTTCAGATTAATTCATGAACAATCCGGTACCGGCTGGAAAGAGATGTACCAGGTCTTTAATATGGGTCACAGGTTTGAGATCTATACAGATCAGAAAAATGCTGACGAAATAATCCGGATAGCCTCCGGTTTCAACCTTGAGGCAAGGGTCATCGGAAGGTGTGAAATTTCTGACAGAAGGAAACTGACAATAGTATCTGAAACCGGGAGGTTTGAATATCTGTGATCTAAGTCCACCGCTCACCGCTCACCGCTCACCACTCCGCGCTTAAGGTTCCAGCATCAGTTCCTCGTGTTTTCTGAAGCACCTTCCCATACTTATTAATCTGGCCCCGATCCGGCAATCGAGACATCTTCTCTTTTTGCAGTATTCATTTCTCAGCCGGATGAGCGCCTGGGAATAAAATGCTGATTCCGCTTCAATTCCGATAAGTTTCCATTCATCTGTCACTGAATTATACTCAGGGGGGATATCCTCCAGAAATGAAAGCGCTCGTTCACTGACCTCTTTCAGATCGCGTGTTTTGCCATAAACAAATATTGCCGGGATAACAGCATTTATCAGAAGCAGATCCGATGCCTGAGATCCTGTATGTTTCGGAGAAAACCTGCTCTTTTTCCCGAAAATGAAATGATCATTCCAGTATTCCGAAGCTTCCACCTCAAAGACTCCCTTCAGTTGCCTGATATTATTGCATTCGAGAGCCCTGGAGAATAATCCCCCGGAGCCGCAGAGCATCGCCGCAAGCTGTGAGATCCTTACAGTGGGGAAGTTGGCTGGTCTGAGCCTGGCAAATTTCCAGATAAATCCATGCAAGGGCTGCAGTGAATATTTTGATGATAGGATCTTATATTCGCGGATGAGTGAAATATAATAATCATCAATTATTGCATTTCTGAATAGTCCTTCATCAAGGAGGCCGGCAGTCCCGAAAAGGAGAGCCTCGACCTGAAAGCGGTTGTCGGAATGTTTCCTGATGATCCTGAACGGGAGAGATACGGCCAGCATTTCAAATGGTCCGGTATTTACCCTGAACCCGAAATACCGCACAAGTAATCTGTAAAAAGTCTCTTCCCAGTCATGTCCTGTTTCTGTATAGATCCTCATTATCTGATCCATTTTATCCTGTAGTCTGTCGATCAGGACTGATCCGAGCCAGTGACGGATAAAAAGCTTATCAATATCCCTTATCTGCTCCTGGCAGGCAATCAGACAGGGATTATTCACCAGTTCAAGATACTTGTCATAAAGGTCAGGATTGAATGATATTGTTGTTGTCAGTACTTCTTCCCCTTTTGAATTGAAGACACACCGGTCGTTATTTGCGACGACATGTAAAATTACATTATCAAAAGCCGGATCGTGATTATGACCGTGAATGTCGAAATGGGATGAGGAAGTATGTATTTCAACATTTCCTGCCCAGCTTGTATCTCCGATCTGTATCCTGGCATTAAAAAAATCGGGGCCGGAGTCCTTATTATATTCTCCGGGATGTATGACCCTTATCTTGTTTTTCTCATTATCAAGAAGCGACTCAGGGTCATAAAGAGAATATTTCCAGAGGTAATGAAGGAATTCTTCTTTCATGGCAGCACGTGTTTAAAAGAATGCAGCGAAAGAATAAAATTATGCAAAAAGCTCTTATGACGCAAGAGCATGACCGGAAATTATTTCCGGATTATTTCAGATAATTTTTTTCTCCAACAGATACTGAGACATTTCAATCTGGATCTCCTGTGCCTTTTCTCCTGCAACCTTATCAAAGTTTTCAGAATTATCGGCGAATATTATTCCTCTTGATGAATTAACGATAAGTCCGCATTTATTTGTCATTCCATACCGGGCAACTTCTGAGAGGCTTCCGCCCTGTGCTCCAATCCCGGGCACCAGGAGGAAATGTTCGGGGACAATTTTCCGGATATCCTTAAGCATTTCAGCCCGCGTGGCCCCGATAACGTACATCAGGTTATCTGTGGTTCCCCATTTTTGTGATAATGTCAGAACTCTTTCAAATAACCTAATACCATCTTCATTATGATACTGGAAATCATCAGCTCCCTTGTTTGAGGTAAGTGCCAGAAGGATCGCCCATTTATGACTGTATGAAAGAAAGGGTGTTACTGAATCTTCACCCATATATGGAGCTACGGTTATTGCATCACAATCCATGTTTTCAAAAAACGCCCTGGCATACATTCTTGAAGTGTTTCCTATATCGCCTCTTTTCGCATCAGCTATAATAAAAATATCAGGGTAATTTTCCCTGATATATCTTACAGTCTCCTGGAGTGTGACCCATCCCTGTGCTCCTGAATGCTCATAAAATGCAACATTGGGTTTGAAGGCGATTGCATAACTATGAGTGGAATCAATTATCCTTTTATTGAATTCAAGTACCGGATTATCGTATTTCTGAAGGGAGGGAGGCAGTTTGTCAGTTTCGGTATCCAGTCCGACACAAAGAAAGGATCCCTTCTTCACTATGTTGTTAAAGAGCTGTAAGTGATTCATATGTTGTACGCTTAAATATTACTTTCCTTAAGACGTTCTGCATTCTCGGCCATCTGGAGCTGATCAATTATCTCCTCTATATTGCCATCCAGGATGCTGGGAAGATTATACATCGTAAGATTGATCCTGTGATCTGTCATTCTGCCCTGAGGGTAGTTATATGTTCGTATCTTTGCCGACCGGTCACCGGTTGACACCATAGTTTTCCTGCGATGTGAAATATCATCAAGATATTTTTGATATTCAAGATTATAGAGTCGTGTCCTCAACTCTTTCATCGCCTTGTCATAATTCTTGAGCTGGGATTTTTCATCCTGGCAGGTCACAACTATTCCTGTCGGAATATGGGTAAGCCTGATGGCTGAATATGTAGTGTTGACTGACTGTCCGCCTGGACCGGATGAGCAGTAAGTATCTTTCCTTACGTCTTCATTTCTGATCTCGACGTCGAACTCACCTGCCTCTGGCAGTACCACCACTGATGCGGCAGATGTATGTATCCTTCCCTGTGTCTCAGTCTGAGGTACCCGCTGTACCCTGTGAACACCCGATTCATATTTCATTACACCATATACACCATCACCGGAAACACTGAGAACTATTTCCTTAAATCCTCCGGCAGTGCCTTCTGAAAATCGGTTAATCTCTGCTTTCCAGCCTTTCAGCTCGAAAAATTTCGTGTACATCCTGAAAAGGTCGCCTGCAAAGATACTTGCTTCATCACCACCAGTACCTGCACGGATCTCAATAACTGCATTCTTCTCATCCTCAGGGTCAACGGGTATCAGAAGGAGCTTTATCTCTTCCTCCATTTCCGGTATCTGCTCATTCAGCTTTTCAAGCTCGGCTTTGGCCATTTCACGCATTTCCTCATCCTTCTCTGTTGCCAGAAGTTCCTTTGTACTGGCAATATTTGAAAGGGCAAGCTTATATTTCTCGTACGACTCTATTATCGGCTGCAGTCCTTTATATTCTTTGTTAAGAGCAATATACCTCTCCATATCCGAAAGCACCTCCTGCCGGGTAAGAAGATCACCAACCTCAACAAAACGCTGTTTAACACCCTCCAGCTTCTCAAGAATAAGATTATCGGACATAATTTCAGAAATTGCCCGCAAAGGTAATAAAAATCCGGGAGCTTACAATGATGGAATGAAACAGGATCAGGATTGAGAGAGAAGAGGAGAGGGGGAGAATGTGAGAACGTTGACGGTTATGCCCGGAGAGGATGAGGCTGGTTTAACGAGCTCAGAATCCTGCGCGTGGAGAAAAGAAATTTTTCTGAAAAAAAAGAGTGTTTTTACGCAACTTTTTATACTGTTTTTTCGTCTTTATATAAAAGAAACAGTATTGTCTGATACAATAAGTTTCGGAATAGCGAAGATTTTAGAAGAATTTTTTAAAAATAATTTCAATTGTTTGACAATTTACATAAAAAAGCCTTATTTTTGCGTTCCAAAATTGGAGACTTGATTTATTTGTGGACAAACAATATTTTAATAAAAGACATGTACTTAACATCAGAAAAAAAGCAGGAGTTATTCAAGTCATTCGGAACGTCTGAAATTGATACCGGTACAGCTGAGGGACAGATAGCGCTCTTCTCGTACAGGATCAATCATCTTACTGAACATCTGAAAAAGAATAAGAAAGATTTTAGCACACAGCAGGCACTTATTAAGCTCGTAGGTAAAAGAAGAAGACTTCTCGACTACCTGAGAGTAAAAGATATCGAACGATACCGTGAAATCGTTAAAGCATTGAAATTACGCAAATAGGGAAAAAGGCAATTCTGAATTGCCTTTTTTCATACTATTTTTATACCTGTAATTTCACCAATCACAAAATTTTATATAAGAATGTTTAATTTAAAAGAGAAGACTATTGATCTCGGCGACGGGAGACAAATAGTATTACAGACAGGCAAGCTCGCCAGACAGGCTGACGGTGCTGTACTGTTGAAAATGGGCAAAACAATGCTGCTCGCAACTGTTGTTGCCGCAAAAGAACCTAAGGAAGACGCTGATTTTATGCCTCTTTCTGTCGAATATAAAGAGAAATATGCTTCATCCGGCCGTATACCCGGAGGATTCCTCAAACGGGAAGCAAGGCCATCAGATTATGAAATACTTATTTCAAGACTGGTAGACAGGGCTTTACGTCCGTTGTTCCCCGATGATTACCATTGTGAGACCTTCGTTACAATAAACCTTATTTCAGCCGATACTGAAATAATACCAGATGCACTGGCCGGACTTGCTGCCTCGGCAGCTCTGGCTGTCTCTGACATACCTTTCAACGGACCAATATCCGAGGTGAGGGTTGCCAGGATAAACAATAAATATGTGATCAATCCTTCTGCAACGGAACTTAAGGATGCTGATATGGACATGATGGTCGGCGCTACTTATGATAACATCCTGATGGTTGAAGGCGAGATGAAAGAAGTTCAGGAATCGGAGATGCTCGAAGCTCTTAAACTGGCTCACGAGACTATTAAGATCCACTGTAAGGAACAGATGGAGTTTGCCGAAGAACTTGGGAAAACTGTAAAACGTGAATATGCTCCTGAAGATAATGACGAGGAGCTTAAACAAAAGGTCTGGAATGAAACATACGATAAATGTTACCAGGCAGCTAAATCATCAACAGCCAACAAACAGTCCCGTACTGAAGCTTTTGATGCAATAATCACGGAATTTCTTGCTCAGTATACAGAAGAAGATGAGGTTAATGAACCTCTTGTGAAAAAATATTACCACGATGTTCTCAAAGAAGCTGCAAGGCGACTTGTTCTGGACGAACAGATCCGTCTTGACGGAAGAAGACCAGATCAGATACGCCCCATCGTGTGTGAGATTGATCCGCTTCCTGCAACACACGGCTCATCGTTGTTCACCAGGGGGGAAACCCAGTCACTAACAACCGTAACCCTCGGCACAAAGCTCGATGAGAAAATCATTGACGATGTACTGAATCAGGGTAGCGAGAAATTCACTCTTCATTATAATTTCCCGCCATTCTCAACCGGAGAGGCAAAGCCTGCACGTGGTG
>CAYPHL010000102.1:0-14995 GCA_964410385.1 uncultured Rikenellaceae bacterium
AATAAATGAAAACTATCATTGGCGCTGCCATTGGCAGTTGTGTTCACGTTGGAGGTCTTCACCATTTTCTCAAGCTTGCTGAAACCGAGGGTTACCGGACAATTTCTTACGGGCCTGCAGTTTCCGTTAAAAGGATTGTGAAAATTATCAGGGAAGAAAAGCCGGATATAATGGCAATAAGTTACAGGCTTACACCTGAATCTGCATCAGAGCTTTTTTCGGAGCTGAAAGCTGAAATTTCAAAAGGAGGACCATCAAATATCAGAATGATTTTTGGGGGCACACCCCCGGTGGCCCGCGTAGCACGTGAATCAGATCTTTTTGAATATGCTTTCGACGGGACTGAATCTGCTGAACACATTAAGCGGTATCTCAGAGGCGATACCGGGAAGAGTTCCGAAAGCACTCTCCCTGATAATCTTGTCGACCGGATAAATAAAAAATATCCTTATCCCCTGATCCGGCATCATTTCGGAAGACCTTCCTTGCAGGAAACAATTGAAGGAGTTGTTAAGATCGCTGAATCAGGTGTGCTTGATATACTCTCCATTGGTCCGGATCAGAATGCACAGGAGCATTTTTTCCATCCTGAAGATATGGATCACAGCCAGGATGGAGCAGGAGGCGTTCCTTTACGTAAGCCTGAAGACCTGGAGGCAATTTATAAAAGTACCAGATGCGGAAATTTCCCGCTTGTCAGGTGCTATGCAGGTACCCGGGATCTTTTAAAGTGGGCTGAAATGAGTGTCAGAACGATAAGAAATGCCTGGGCGGCAATTCCATTATGCTGGTACAGCGTAATTGACGGACGCTCCGGCCGGATTATTTCAGACGCCATAAAAGAACATCAGGAAGTTATGCATTGGTATGCCCTGAAAAAGATTCCCGTTGAAGTAAATGAATCCCACCAGTGGAGCCTGCGTGATGCACATGACTCCCTTGCAGTGGCGATGGCATTCCTGGCTGCCTGGAATGCAAAAAAATCAGGTGTAAGGCATTATGTCTCCCAGTATATGTTCAACAATCCCCCTGGTACCTCCGCAGAAATGGATATTGCGAAAATGCTTGCCAAAAACGAAATGATAGAAGAACTTTCTGATGAATCATTCACAGTGTTCCGCCAGGTAAGAGCAGGCCTGGCTCATTTCTCTTCCGATCCTTCTTTTGCCCAGGGCCAGCTGGCTGCTTCCGCAGTAATAAGCATGGCACTCAAACCACATATTCTTCATGTTGTGGGATTCAGTGAAGGGGACCATGCTATTTTCCCCGATGAGCTGATCCAGAGCTGCAATATTGCTCACGGTGTCCTTCATAATACCCTTTACGGAATGCCGGATATATCTGAAAATAAAAGGGTTATTGCCAGGAAAAATGAATTGAAATCGGAAGCCCGTATATTGCTTGAAGAGTTGTCGAACAGGGGAAAGAATCAAAGTGAAGATCCATGGTCAGATCCGGTTGTGATCTCGGATGCGGTCAGGACAGGACTTCTTGATACTCCGCATTTCCAGGGTAATCCGTACCTTTATGGTCAGATAATAACCAGGTTGATTGGAGGGGCATGGTATGCAATCGACAGGGAAACGGGTGAAAAGATAACAGAAGCGGAAAGAATAAGATTACTTAAAGGATAATTTAGATTAATCAGGTTAATAAAAATCAAAAAAATAAAAATGGCAGGAATAGCAGGAATATCAACAACGGATGCAGAAGAAGAAGTGGCGGAGATGCTTGAAAAGATCCGGCACAGAGGCAGGGACGACATTTCAGTATCGGAAAATGAAGGGACAACCCTTGGGATTATCCGGAATGATAATGAAAGCGTGTCTGTCAGGAAGTATCTCAATGCCGGAGAAACCGGATATTATAACAGTCCGGGCAGTTTTGTAAGGGTAAGGCCTGAGAAGGGGAAATTTATAATTTACAGGGATGAGCTGGGTGTGGCCCCTCTTTATTATGGCCGTGATGAAAAGGGTAATACATGTTTTGCATCAGAGGTAAAGGCTCTGCTGCCAGCTGTAAAAGAGATAAAAGAATTATCCCCGGGACATATTCTCGACGGTAATGAAGAACGCCGCTATTACAATTTAGCAAGGTCTGCAGGATTTGAAAAAGATCCTGAAGAGATTGCTTCCGGTCTTCATGATCTTCTTGACAGGGCGGTGAAAGGATGCATCACGACTGAGGATACCGGATCATGGCTTTCGGGAGGGCTGGATTCAAGCGTAATATGTGCTCTGGCTTCCGGTCATGTTAGCAAGCTTAAAACATTTTCAGCCGGACTGAAAGGTGCGCCCGATCTTGAATTTGCACGGGAAGCAGCCTCCTTTATAAAATCAGAGCATCACGAACTGGTAGTTACTGTTCAGGAGCTGATTTCTGCTCTCCCCGAGGTAATTTTTCATCTTGAATCATTTGATGCACTTCTTGTCAGATCAAGCTTAACCAATTATCTTGTTGGCCGGTTGGCATCTGATCACGTTTCCGAAGTATTTTCAGGGGAAGGTGGAGATGAGCTGTTTGCAGGATATGAATACCTTAAATCAATTCCCGTGGAAGTTCTTGGGCAAGAGCTTGTAAAAATAACCTGCAGTATGCATAATACAGCTCTCCAGAGAGTTGACCGCTGTGCATCTGCTCATGGTCTGACAGCTCATGTAGTATTTGCTGATCCTGCAGTTGTTGAATTTGCATTCACTATACCAGATGAATATAAGATATATGATAATACTGAAAAGTGGATACTCAGAAAAGCGATGAAGGGATTACTGCCTGAAAAGATACTTATGAGAAAGAAGGCAAAATTCTGGGAAGGAGCCGGAATTAGTGACCTTATTTCAGATTATGCTGATAAGGTTATTACAGAGCATGATTTTGCTGCAGAAAGACTTTTACCTGACGGAACGCTAATCAGTTCAAGGGAGGAACTCCTTTATTACAGGATATTCAGGGATCATTTCGGATCAGATATCAATCTGTCATGGATGGGCAGAACAAAGACCACATTATGAACTTATTGCTTTATAGAGTGTTATAAATTTAAATGAATTGAAATACAAATGGTAAGTGTAATTATTCCGGCATTAAATGAAGAGAATACTATAAGCCATGTGATCAGTCTTGCAGGCGGTTCTGATATGGTAGGTGAAATACTTGTGATGGATGATAAATCATCCGATAACACAATAAAGAAGGCAAGGCATCCCAAAGTAAAAATATATACAAGTTCCGAACTGGGGAAGGGTACTTCCATTCGTGAGGGGACCTTCCTTGCACAGAACGAGGTTTTAGTATTTCTGGACGCTGATATTGTAACCTATCCTTCAGATGTAATTGAACTTCTGGCGGGCCCGATCCTTAGAGATGAAGCTGACTTTGTCAAATCTTATTTCGGCCGGCAGGCAGGAAGAGTGACAGAACTTGTGGCCAAGCCACTGTTAAGCATACTGTTTCCCGGGCTTACAAGTTTTGCCCAACCCTTAAGCGGAATGATAGCCTGCAAAAAAAGCCTGATGAAGAAGATCGATATTGAAAACGACTATGGAGTTGATATCGGCATCCTGCTCGACATGTATTCCATGGGTGTCAGGATTAAGGAAGCAAATCTTGGCTATCTCGAAAACAGGATGCAAAATATCGAACAGCTTTCCAGGATGTCAAGAGAGGTTACAAGGGCAATATTGAAGAGGGCCAGCAATATTGATGTAAGGAATCTTGAGAACCTCGAAAACATCAATATGATAAGGACACAGATGGAATATGCTATCCGGGAGAGCCTTCTTGGACTGGAGAAAATGATAATATTTGATATGGATAAGACTATCCTGGAAGGGAGCTTTATCAGAGCTGCAGCTGAAGAGTTTGGTTTCACTGCTGAATTATTAAGGATACAGGCTGAATATTCCAATCCCTATACCCGGACGAAATCAATAGCAAAGCTTATGAAAGGCAGATCGCTGGACGAGATACTCGGGATTGCCGACAGAATAAAAATAGTATCAGATGCTGCGGAAGTGATCAGTCAGCTTAAAAAGCGTGGCTATATATGTGGTATAATAAGCGACAGCTATGATGTTGTGACAAATCATATCAAGAACAGGCTCAAAATGGACTTTTCACTGGCAAATGAGCTTGAATTTTCAAAGAGCATTGCGACGGGTGAAGTAAAAGTTCCATCAGTTTTCCTCAAGAATGATTCAAGTAAATGCAATCACGATTTCTGTAAATCAAATGCCCTGATCCAGCTGGCAGATAAATATAGGATCGATCTGAAAAATACAGTTGCTGTCGGGGATAGTGAAAATGACATATGCATAGTTGAACATAGCGGTTTGGGGATCTCATTCTGTTCTGATAATGATGATCTTAACAGAGTGGCTGATCTGATAATCAGGGAAAGAAGTTTTGCAGAAATACTCGAAATTGCGTATTAGGCATTTCAGACAATTTCTTTCTGGTTGTGTGAACTTACGAACAGAATAGTTCCTACACCTTCATAACCGTTTAAAAAAGATTCTCCAAGTCGCTTCAGAGTCTGTTCGTTAAAGCCGATCATAGTAAGAGCGGCAAGAGATGATTTCTCATTTATAATATTCTTCAGGGTCTTTCCTGGCTCCTCGTGAAAGATTTCTATATTTTTCTCAGTTATCGGCAGTCTGCCTGACCTGACCAGATCAGTCAGATTTTGTCTGGTCTCCTCATCTTTTCCTTCCCTGCAGGTCCCGAAAAGTTTGATGTTCGCTCTTTTCCAGTCGGGATGCCCCGATATTATAAAGCTGAGGAGTATGAGAAGGCTTGAATTCTCAGGGTAATGAAAATCGAGCCAGACATGGATACCGTTCCTGAAATTCATCTCTTTCCTGCTTGATGCAAGAAGACAAATATCAAAATCGCCGGCAGCGATCAAACCCGTATTTTCAATTATCTCCTTCAGATTTTCAGGATTTTCCTTGTCATATTCGAATATCACCATATTATTTTCCATGCCTGAAATGCCAGGTACCTGTATAGCCTGGGCCAGGGCTGAGGTATATGAAGGAGAGATCAGAGTGTCAACAAATACATGGTTGTTGGTAGTATCATATATTTCGATGAGTCTTGAAAGTTCTTCCACTGCTTTCCGGGATGTTGCCCGGGAATAATATCCATCTATCCGGTGGAGGTAGGTTCCGAATCCGTAACGGTAAGAGATCCAGTTAAGCAGATGGAATGCTTTTGACCGTACAAAAGAATCTTTTGAGATGCAGATCGCACTGGGTCTCCATTCTTTCTTTTTCTTCTTGCTCCCCGATTTCTGGAGATAGACCTGGATATTACGGTTAATCTGGAACAGTGCATTTGCAAATAAAGATTCAAGGCCATCCCTCTCGCGGTTGTAAACCTTTATGTAGGAGTAGACGGCGGTCATAAGGATCAGGGAAGCCAGGGCATAAGGAGCATTAATTTTGAACATTACCCAGACGGCGATAAGGAATCCGGTAAGACTCAGGTACCATCTTGATCTGAAAGAGGGGCGGTATGAAGGGGAGGAGCCGAAATGATTCAGGAAAGAGATCAGGCATAACGACCCGTAAGTAACAAGAAAAAACATTGAGATAATTTCCGCAACAGCGTTTACGCTTCCCAGAGTAACGAAAACCAATGCAATTACGATCGTGACAAGAGTAGCGTTTGCAGGTTCATTATCTGATTTTCTGCCGAGTGAAAGCCATTTGTTTACTTTTGCGGAAGGGAAAGAACCGTCAAGAGCCAGGGCTTGTAATGTTCTGGGTGCCACCATTATTGACCCTATCGCGGAAGAGAGTGTTGATGCTGCCAGTCCCAGAGGTACAATAACCACCCCCAGTAAGGCTATCTTCGACATTAAAAGCTGATCGGCAAGCATATCTTCAGGACTGGCAGATATTGCAAACTTGTATATAACTCCGGTATAGATTACCATTCCTGTGATTGTTGCAATTATAGTACCTCTGGGGATTGATTTGGAGGGATCCTTCAGTTCTCCTGAGAGACCCACTCCTGCAGTCATTCCTGTAAATGCAGGGAATGCAATGGCAAATACCATGAAGAAATCCTTCATGTTCCTGATGTCACCTGCAGGCAGACGTGAGCCCATATTTATACCATACTCTGTCTTCCCGATGAAGAAAAGCAGAAGTGAAAGGAAGAGAATAGCAACTACTACGTATAGCATCTTAATCCCAAGATTTGAGCCTCTTTTGAGGATGATATAGCCCAGGGCAAGCATTGAAGGTATACTTATGGCCTGTCTTGGGAGATTTATTCCCAGTGATCCTGAGAAAAAATCAAAAACAAATCCAAATGCTTCAGTGAAGGCTATTATATAAAAAGCAGTGCTTATGGCCTGTGACATAAACAAAGCTATTCCTATTGTAGCCCCGATATTAAGTCCGAATGACCGTGAGATAATAAAATATTCGCCGCCTCCTTCAACTCTTTTATTTGTGGCTAATTCCGATATTGCAAATGCTGTAGGTATGGTAAGCGAGTGGCCGAGGATTATCAGCAGAAGTGTTCCCCAGAAACCCAGCGTCCCTACTGCAAAACCGAATCTCAGGAACAGGATGGCTCCAAGTATAGTGGATATTGCGGTGAAGAAAACCGGAATAGTCCCGAACCGTCTGTTGCTTGCCACCCCTTCCATCAATCCTTGGATTTAACCTGATGAATAACACGCTGTGGAAATGGTATTTCGATACCTTCTTTATCGAAGGCGATCTTCAGCCTCTTACGGTATTCACCTGCTATTTCCCATTGCTTTAATGGCTTAGTCTCCCCCAGTATTTTGATCATAATAGCTGAATCGGCAAAATCATTTACTCTGAGGAATTTGGGCGGAGAGATAATGAATTCACTGAATCCGGGATCTGATGCCAGTTCTTCACCCGTTCTGTTAATTATTTCAATAAGTCTTTCAAGATTTGTGTCATAGGCAACCCCTATATCGAGATTAACCCTAGCAAAATCCTTTGACAGGTTGGAGGCAAGTACTACGGACCCGTGGTTTATGTGATGAACTGTTCCGTCGATATCTCTTAATGTTGTCTTTCTCAGACTTATATCCTGTACAGTTCCCGATGTTCCGTCTATGTTTACTATATCTCCGATACGGTATTGATTTTCAAGGATAATAAATAATCCAGTAATGATGTCCTTAATAAGATACTGTCCGCCAAAGCCGACAGCGATACCGGCAATCCCTGCTCCTGCCAGAATGGGACCTATTTTGAGCCCGGCCTCCTGCAGGATCATCAGTATTGTCAATACTATCAGGACAACCCTAATTGCACCATTGAAGATCCTGATAAGAGTATCTTCACGTTTTTTCTCCGCTTCTTCCGACATATTTTCATCGCGGACAACAGCCAGTCTTATTGTCCGGATCACTATTCTGGATATTATCTTGTAAAGTACCCAGGCTCCGAAAGCAAGCACAATTATTTTTATTCCATGATCAAGAAGCCAGGGGAAAATTGTATCTATCCATTTTTTAATTGTTTCCTGCATCATTCTATTCAGATTATGATATCCGGTTCAATCCGATAAAACTAAATAAAATTACTTTAAAAAATACTATTTTCCTTTCGGATAATGTTCTGAATATTCCTCATAAAATCCTTTCAGAAAATGACTGGCATTGATACCCAGGAACCTGTTCCTGTATCCTCCTTCCTGTATTATAAGTGTTGGTAATCTGAGGTCTGATATTCTGTCTTAACCGTATTGATCATCTGCTCAGAGACATGTTCTATCTGCGTTACAGTAAGAGCAGGAAACTGTAAACTGAAAATCTCTTTAATTCGTTGTATTACCTGTCTGTTACCTTCCAGGTTGGGATTTATGATTTTTCGTATCCGGAATATAATTTCTATAAAAGCTGGCTTGATTATTATTAAACAGGATGTCAGGTCACCGGATTTAGCGTAATTAATTACGGGTCTTTCCGGCTGCAGATATGCCAACTCTTAATGCATTATCAGACGACTCCGAAAAATCGGTTGCAATCAGGATTGTCTTGATTTTTGATAACATACTTATATAAATTAATTTATGATCCGGAGCTAAAACATTTTACAATATACTAATTTTATTGTATAGTTTTATAAATGCTTTTTATAAACATCCGTGGTTTTATGACTGAATACATAATCCTGGTACTGTGTCTGTTAATTCTTCTGGCCTATCTGTTTGATTATACTTCCCGGTATACAAAGATCCCGGGAGTTATTCTGCTGATCGGACTCGGTATGGGAATCCAGATACTGGTTAAGATAACGAAATTCAACTTGCCCGATATGGAACCCTTATTGCCGGTTCTGGGGACTGTAGGGCTGGTTCTGATTGTCATGGAAGCCAGTATGGATTTAAAACTGAGCGATCATAAAATAGGTCTTATTATAAAATCTGCTTCAGCGGCTCTTTTCCTTTTTGCATTCTTTGTGGCTTTTATGACCTTTATTCTTGTTCAATTTCTGGGATATAAGCCAGTAGATTCAATTCTTAATGCAGTCCCATTCGGAATTATAAGCAGCGCTGTGGCTATATCATCGACCTACAATCTGAGCAATGATCAGAAAGAATTTATTATTTACGAAAGTTCTTTATCAGATATAATAGGTATACTCTTTTTTGATTTTATTATTATTTACAGCGACTCTATTGGTTATGGATTGTTAAGCTTTGCTTTTAAAGGTTTATTAACGACCATAATAGCCTTGCTGATCAGTTCAGTTCTAGCACTTTTCCTGCATAAAATAAACTATCATATCAACTATATAATAATTTTAACAGCTCTTGTACTGGTATATGTGCTTGCTGAATTAATACACCTTCCGGCCCTGCTGCTTGTGATGGCATTCGGCATTGTGCTTGCGAATAACAACCTTGCCGAAAAAACATGGATCAATAAATATGTGAATTTTACTGTATTCCGTAACGACCTTTTATCCTTCAAACGGGTAATGAATGAGTTTACATTTGTTGTAAGATCTTTTTTCTTTATCATGTTCGGGTATTATTCCAGTATAGATGGTCTGTTTAATCTGAACCATGTCATAACGGCTACAACGATTATAGCCGGTATTTATCTTCTTCGTATAATTTTTCTTAAACTTTTCCTCAGGATCCCGGCCTTCCCTTACTTATTCTTTTCACCCCGGGGACTGGTAACAATTCTTTTGTTCCTGAAAATTCCGGCTGTGTCAAGAATAACTCATATAAACGAGGAAGTGGTAACTTTAGTAATACTACTGACGATCCTGTTTATGATGATAGGCAATATTTTCACTAAACAGGAAATAATAAATCAAAATGACTATAATCCCTTAATTCAAAAGCCATGATAAAAATTTCACGTACCCGGGTTTGGTTCCTGTTTTTTCTGACTCTTCCGGTCTTCTCCCAGTCAGAATTTCCAAAGCAGGTGAAACTAATCAATTTCGATCTGCAATCCTCGGTTCTTGTAAAAGAAAGCGGTGAAGCTGTTTCTTTACCTGCTTACAAATCAAATATATATTGGTTCCCGGTGAAGGTTCCCTCAACGGTTCTGACGGGACTGGTAGCAAATAAAGTATATCCCGATCCGTATTCAGGATTGAATAATATGCTTATTCCTGATGCATCAGATGAATTCAACAAAACCTATGATCTGGGTAAATTCAGCCATCTTCCCGGATATTCCAATCCATGGAAGAAACCCTACTGGTACCGCACGCTTTTCAGTATCCCGGCGACAGACAGGGGGAAACATTTTCAGCTGGTTTTTAAAGGGATTAATTACAGGGCAGCGGTATGGATCAATGGAAAACAGATCGCTGATTCCACGGATATGGCTGGAATGTTCGCCCAGTATAGTTTCGATATTTCAGAATATATAAAACCCGGGGAGGAGAATGGTCTTGCAGTTAAGATTTATCCTCTTGATTATCCCGGTTTGCCGGCTCCGGAACAACTTGAAGCACTTGGAGATTTTTATCTTAATGGTGGTCCGACAGGAGATATCGGGAAAAATGTCACAATGTTATGTTCTGTCGGCTGGGACTGGATGCCTCCTGTAAGGGACAGGAATATGGGTATCTGGCTGCCTGTTTACCTGCGCACTTCAGGTGCCGTTACTTTCAGCAATCCGAAACTTGTAACAGAGCTGCCAAATCTTCCCGACACAGGACTGGCAAAGATATCGCTTAATCTTTCACTTATTAACCATAGTAAGGTCAGTGAAAAGGGCAGTCTCATGGTTACAATTGTACCTGAGAACTTCAGGGGCAAACCGGTAAAGTTCACAAAATCAGTTACAGTTGAGGCAAATGATAATGTGACGGTTGATCTGAACGGGACCAATACCAGTGAGCTGAACATTTTAAAACCGGCTTTATGGTGGCCGAATGGTTATGGGAAGGCAAATCTCTACAAAATAAGGCTTCAATACTTGAATGCCTCAGGCATATGTAATGATACTTCATTCATTTTTGGTATAAGAACTGTTTCAACAAAAGCGGTAAATGTCAATGGCAGCTGGCGCCGCGATTTTTATGTGAACGGCCGAAGGATACATCTGACGGGTGGTGCATGGGTTCCGGATATGATGCTTAACCGCGATTCACTCCGGTATGATTATGAGATGCGCCTGTGCTGCAATGCAAACATAAATCTTGTAAGGATATGGGGCGGAGGAGTTACTCCATGCGATGAATTCTTCGATGCAGCCGATCGTTACGGACTTCTTGTCTGGTCGGATTTCTGGATAACAGGTGATACCCAGGGTGAATTCAAGGGATCCCCCGACTGGCCTCTCGAAAGTGATGTCTTTAAAAAGAATGTTCAAAGCACCATCTACAGGATCAGGAACCACCCGGGCCTTCTGGTATGGACAGGTGGGAATGAAGGGCATGCCAGACGGGAACTTTATGACTTCATGCGTAACAGCATCATTGAGCTTGATGGTACAAGACCATTCATTCCAAGCTCATCCGGATTTGCAAAACTTCCTGAAGGATGGCCGGGATCATGGCCGGATGGCCTGCCTACAGGCGTTTACAGCGGTGGACCATATACCTGGCAGGATCCGAAAAGCTATTATACAAGGGTAATTAATGCCAGAGACTGGGTATTTAAGGACGAGACAGGAATCCCCTCCATGGTGACATGGGATATCCTTCCAAAGGTGATCCCAAACCTTGTCTGGGACAAAACCCTGCCTTTCCCCCTGAATCATTCGTGGGGATATCATGACGCTGCAACAGGTAACGGCCGGTGGGACCTGTACTATAAGGAAATGGTCTCAAGATATGGTGAGCCGGAGAGCATGGAAGATTTCTGCGATAAGATGCAGCTTATGAATGTAACAGGATATCAGGGTATCTTTGAAGCAGCCGGACATAAGCTTAATGATATCGGCGGGGTGATGCTCTGGAAGATCAATGCTGCTTTTCCCAGCGTTGTCTGGCAGGTCTATGACTGGTTCCTCCAGACCAACGCCGGGTATTATTTCATGCAGAATGCATGTGAACCCTTACATATTCAGCTTAATCTTAATGATCTGAAAGTTACGGTTCTTAACAGGAAATATAAACCGGCACCTAACCTTACAGCCCGGGTTGAAGTCTTTGACTTTGAGTCAAAATCTGTTTTCAGCGAAGAAGCATATTTCAGCCTAGGTCCTTCCGAAGTAAAAGTGACAGAATCTCTTGCCCGAATAAGGGAAAATAACCGCGGGATTCTCTTTGTTGTTCTTAACCTGAAAGATCAGGGAGGCAGGATAATCTCCCATAATGTTTACTGGCTCTCATCCGACGGCACTTACAAAGAACTGAACAACCTTCCTGAGACATCTGTCGCCGTATCCATACAAAATGCAACAAACGATAAAACCGGGAATAAATACTCTGTAAGGATTGTAAATAATTCCTCCGGAATAGCGTTCTTCCTCCGTCCCAGGCTTACTGTCGATGGCGAAGAAATACTGCCTTCTTACTGGTCGGCAAGCTATATCACTCTAGCACCTTCTGAAACCGCCACACTTACAGTCAGCTGTCCGGCTGATAAAATCAATGGGAAGCTCCCCGTTCTTAAGTTGTCGGGATGGAACGTACCAGAGCAGTCAGCCAGGATAGTAAAGTAAATTGATCTTACAGGAGGTAGTAACATGGCTGTACTGGGAATGGATCTGGGCGGTACAAAACTCGCATATGCTGTTTTTACAGAAGATGGCACTCTGATCAGAAAAAGCACTTTATCACTTGACAAGAGGGAAGGTACCGGGGTAGGACAACTGATAACCACTAACATATCAGACATTATCGGTTCCTCGTCCGGTGAAGGATTTAAAATCAATTCAATCGGGATATCCGTTCCGGGAATTAGTCATACCGGCACAGGAAAAGTATGGGCTCCCAATATACCCGGATGGGAGGATTATCCGCTCCTTGAAGAAGCCGTTTCAGTCAGTGGCGGGATTCCTGTGGTCATTGAAAGCGACAGGGCCTGCTATATAATGGGAGAAGTGTGGCAGGGCAATGCAAAAAACTGCAGAGATGCTATATTCCTTTCAGTAGGGACCGGCATCGGGGCAGGCATACTTGTTAATGGCGAAATACTGAGGGGAAGTCATGATGTTGCTGGCTCAATAGGATGGATGGCATTGAACAGACCTTTCATTGATGATTATATTACCTGCGGCTGCTTCGAGTATTATGCTTCGGGAGCAGGAATTGCAGGGATTGCCGGCAGAATGATAAGAGAATACAACGGATACAACGGAATGCTTAAGGATATTCCTTCAGGGAACATCACTTCTCATGAAGTTTTTTCCGCATATGAAAAAGGCGATCCAGTAGCTTCGGCCGTTATATCACAATGTATTGAGTTCTGGGGGATGGCGGTGGCAAATCTCATTAGTCTTTTCAATCCCGAGAAGATAATAATGGGGGGAGGTGTGTTTGGTCCGGCTGTATCCCTGATCCCCCGGATAAGAAAAGAAGCTTCAAGGTGGGCACAGCCGGTCAGTATTAACCAGGTAAGTATTGAGCAGTCAGCCCTTGAAGGTGATGCAGGAGTTATCGGGGCAGCATACATGGCGCTGAAAAATATAATAATTTAATTCATTTCAGATAAGCACAGCATTTAATAATAAACTATTGTTCAGGGCATCGTGTACAGGAATGCTGATGTTCGGCATTGTGGTCCTGATCCTCGGATCTGTGGCATCTGATCTGAGGGTGAAGCTTTCTCTTGATGAGGTGTCTGCAGGATCCCTGTTCTCAGTGCTGCCTTTCGGAATGCTTGCCGGCTCTCTTTTTTTCGGGCCGGTGGTCGATAAATACGGATACCGGATACTGTTATCCGCTTCATGTTTGCTGTTGTTTGCAGGTTTCGAAGGGATTGCCTTCAGCGGCAATGCAGATATGCTGAAGCTGTTTATCTTTCTGACGGGAGCGGGAGGCGGAGCTGTCAACGGTGCTACAAATGCTCTGGTTGCCGACATAAGCGAAACAGATAAAGGAGCCGACCTGAGCCTCCTCGGATCTTTTTTCGGCTTCGGCGCCCTGGGCATACCCCTTGTACTTGGAGTTCTCCGGAATACTTTCACTTTTGAGACAACAGTTGCGGCAGTCGGTTCGCTGGCATTACTGACAGGACTTCTTTTTCTTTTGATAGGTTATCCTCCTCCAAAACAGGCACATGGCTTCCCTCTCAGGGGATTATCTGCTCTGGTCAGGGATAAAGTATTGATAATGATCGCATTCTTTCTATTCCTTCAGAGCAGCTTTGAAGGTATCATTAATAACTGGACAACTACATGGCTTACAGATCATCTGTCCGTTAATCCCGGTTCCGCACTTTTTGCCCTCTCATCATTTGTCGCAGGAATGACGGTAATGAGATTATTACTGGGAAGGTTGCTGAGAACCGTCTCCGTCAGGAATACAATGATCCTGTCTTTTGCTATGCTTTTTATTAGTCTCGTATTACTGAGAAGCACGGAATCCTTATCCTCTGCAATTCCGGGACTGGTAATTCTGGGTGCCGGACTGGCAGCCGGATTTCCGGTTATGCTGGGTATTACAGGCGAACGTTTTAAGGAATTGTCAGGTACTGCCTTTAGTTTTGTCATGTCTGTGGCACTGACCGGTAATATGATTGTCAATTTCCTGATGGGGCTTATTGCAGGGAAATTCGGGATCAGCTCACTTACAACTGTTGCATTTATTGAAATGTCGCTTCAAATAGCTTTATTTGTGGCCATAATTGGAAGTTTAAAGAAAAACCTTAAATAGTTACATTAAAATCAAATTCTTATGTTAGCGAAACAGTGGCTGGAGAATACCAGGGGTATAATGACAAAAATTGAGGAGACCCAGATGGATAATATCAGGAGGGCGGCAGAGATAATGGCTGATACAATTGAGTGTAAAAGATGGGTTCATACTTTCGGATGCGGACACGCAACCCTTCCGATTGAAGAGATGTATCCGAGGATTGGAGGATTCGTCGGATTTCATCCTATGATCGAGCTGCCACTTACGTTTTTTACAAGGATAACAGGTGAAATGGGAGTCCGTCAGTTCGTTTTCCTTGAGCGGGTTGAAGGTTATGGTGTTGAGATAATGAAAGGATATGATTTTGACAGGCGTGATGTGATGTGGCTTTTCTCACATTCCGGGATAAATAATGTCAATATCGATGTTGCCCTTGAAGCCAGAAAAAAGGGAATGAAAGTAGTCGTCTTCGGATCTGCATCTGCTGCATCAGAAAGGAAATCGAGACATTCCAGCGGCAAGACTATTTTTGACCTTGCAGACGTGGTCGTTGATACCTGCGCACCTCTCGAAGATGCATCTGTGCCTCTTAAAAATCATCCTGATAAGATCGGACCGGTTTCAACAATGGCATTCATAACCTGTGTCTGGATGACAATAACAACTGTAGCCGAAATACTTGCAGACAGGGGAGTTAAGCTTTATATACATCCTTCACA
>CAYPHL010000103.1:0-4687 GCA_964410385.1 uncultured Rikenellaceae bacterium
ATTAGTAGTTTGTTATGTCTGTCCGGAAGGATTCTTCGCTTCACTTCTTTCCGCTCAGAATGACAGGTATTTATTATAGATGAGGGGGAGGGAAGCCGGGGCGTTTTGAATAAAACTTAGTTTGTAAAGTAAAATAACGGCAAAACGCCCCGGCTTCCCTCCCCCTGTCTCTCCTATAAACCTGTCATCCCGAGCGCCAGCGAGGGATCTCATCGTTTTACTGCACTGTTATTAAGATCAGAGCCATTAAAATACGTTTTTAAATACGTATTATAATACGTTGATTTATAAAGGTTTAATTACATGCCGGGAATATTGAACCGCTCCGCGGTTCGGGGGAGAGAGGGGGATGATCATTCTACAAACAGGCCGCCGCTACGCGGCTCAGGAGCATTAATGATGGCCTTTGAGCTACAAACATATCGCCACTACGCGGCTCACGAGCATAAATGTCGATTCTCAACCTGCAGATATTTCATTATAGGGTTAATGGACACTAATTTCGATCCTTGACCTGAAGATAATTCGTCGTTATTCGGTTAATTGACACTAATTTCGATCCTTAAACTAAAGATAATTCGTCGTTATTCAGTTAATGGACATTAATTTCAATCTTCAAACTACAGATTTTTCGTTGTTATTCTGTTATTGGACATAAATATCGATACTCAACCTACAAACATGTAACTGCTCCATAACGAATAATTACATATAAATCAGGCTTTTAGCGCTGTAGGCGCTTTCTGTCTGTAGCAAAGGAGATTCCCCTATGACCAGTAAGCACCGTAGGAGCGACCTGGAAAATTATGACACCGGAAGTGTCCGAATCCAATAACCCGTAAGTCATTCCGGGTAAATGACCACCGTCAGACGCCAATCCAGGAGAGGATTAAATTAAACCACAATGTATAACTAAGGTCCCCATAGCTATAGGGATCATTATGGAACACAAAGGAATACAGAAAATCTTGAGCATTTATAAATTAAACAGATTATTAAGATGAGATTTAATATCAATCTATAATGTATTCATCAGAAATTTCATCAATTGTTCATTTTCAGTGGCTTAATTTTGAGGAATAGATTCAATTAATCCAACACAGAATGATTATGAAGAAGCAATTATTAATGGCATTTCTGGCACTTTTAATAAGCACAGCCTTAAGTGCTCAGATGACAGAACAAACACGCTCTCAGAAACAGTCGGGCAGGCAGTCGAAGGTACAGACACAGAAACAGGCAGAAACCCGGACTCAGACCGAAAGACAGGAAGCCATGCAGGCCGGTTATAAGAATAACGGTCAGATGACAATGGCCCGGAAACAGGCCAGGAATGAGGAACGTAAAGCTCTTAAAAAACAACAGAAAGATTTGAAAAAACAGCAAAAACGACAAGCTTCACTAAACAGTGAACAATATATGGAGCAGGAAAAATCTGCAACTCAAAACAAAGGGGCCCGTCCTGCAGGTTTACAGAAATCGTCTGCCAATATGTTTAAAAGTGCAGGCCCAGGTGGTAAAAGATAACTGATATCCCGTGAGAAAAACCCTGAGAGAATTCTGACTCAGGGTTTTTAAATTTTGGTATAGGATGCGAGATGCATATTGCAGTATGAAAAGTGCATGGTGTCCGGAAAATTCTAAACTTTGAAACTCTGAAACTCTGAAACACTGAAACATTCAAAATCTCTGCCCTGAATATTTATCCTGTTTTTGCGTATCTGTTTTATAAATTCATCATATCTTCATATTCAGAAAAATAAATTTCCGCGAAGCCACATCTTAAATCTGAAATTATGAAAAAGTTAACTCTGACTGCAGGCATTATCATGTGCATGGCAATTACAGTCAGCGGGCAGTTGACCCTGGAACATACTTACAACTATTCGGTTGGTGTGGTAAAACTTGAAACTTCCGGCTACAAGTATTTTCTGATGGATGTACCCAACAGTCAGTGCAGGATCTACAATATGGATCATTCCCTTTTCAAAACCATCAATTGCGCAGTGCCGGCCAACAACTATCTGGCCGATATTAAATATGTATCCCAGAATCTGTTCGATTCAGATTCCGATATCGAACTTGTTTATACTTACTATGAATATGTTCAGCCCACGGAAACAACATATTATTATAAGTATCATTCACGTGTAATAAACGAAAATGGCAGTAATATGCTTGACATTGATGCAGCCAGATTCATATATGTTTACAAAAGCGGGGATACACAGTATAAACTTTTCGCATTCTGCTATGACTATTCTGTTTGGCCCGAATTAATATGGACAAAGGTCTATAGCCTCCCTGGCGTATGGGTCTCTGCGGAAACCATGGCTGCAGCAGAAAAGGATATGATACTGAATGCTTATCCGAATCCGGCAAGCGATGTCATCAGACTGGCATACCAGCTCCCCGAAAACACAGGAGTTGCAAAACTGAATCTTATGGATTCAAACGGAAGAATGATCAGAAATTTTACAGTTGACGACCACATTGACTATATCGAACTGAATGTTAACGGATTTTCTCCGGGAGTCTATTATTATAATATAGAGTACAACAATCAGCGTTCTGCCTCAAAGAAGATAGTGATCCAGTAGAGACACAATACTCCGGTTAAGGTCATTTGATCAGATTCAGACCCTCAAGAGCCGATTTCCCGTCAGGTGTATGCAAAAGAGCTTTCTGGAATAATACTTTTGCTTCCCTCAGATTATTCAACCTGAAATATGTCCAGCCAAGCATTACCAGTCCGTCATAATCAAAGGGCCACATATTTACCACTTTGTCGAAATAATTCAGGGCTTTATCATAATCTCCTTTTTCATATGAAATCATTCCGAGTCTGAAAAGAGCAATTGAATAATTTGGGGTTATTTCCAGGATCTTTTCATACTGTGAAATGACTTCATTCATATTCCCGAGGGCAGCCAGAGGGTAAACAATTCCCATCTTTGCTTCAACAGCATAGGGCATCAGATTTACAGCCTTTGAATAATACATTCTGGATTCATTATGATTTCCCGCCAGATAATTCAGCCAGCCTAAACGCAGGTTCATTTCATATGATTTTTCATCATAAACCGCTTTCAATGAATTGATAGCTGCCGGATACTGCTTTTTTTCCTCTTCGTTGTAGCTTTTCAGAAAAGCATCCCTTTTCAGATTAAAATCCTGGGCATTATTTATCTGGCCGGCAAATGAGCACAGCAGTACTGTAATTAAGATTCTTCTCAGAAGTTCCATGATAAACCTCCTGTAAGTGAGTGGAATTTATAATTCAATTTATTAGGATCATTATTGTTTATCCCGTCAAAGGGAAGAAATTCACTCGAATAAGTCCCGAGACCTGCACCTCCAAAAAGAGAAATACCTGCCTTATAAAATGGAACAGTTATCCTGAAATTGTATCTGGACTCAGGGTAGTCAATGCCATTAAAAACGATCAGCCCGTTTTGTTCCGTATGGTTTTTCATTTTCCCCACAGCTCCGGAGAATTCAAACCAGACATGGTTCTTTATTGAAAATCCTGCGATAAAGCTGGTCACCAGTCGTAATTCCGTTGAATCAGAGCCGGGATTTGAACCTGCGGTTATGCTTCCTCCAAGATACAAATTCCTGTTTCCTGCCGGATAGAAAGTCATGCCGAAAGTTCCCTGTAACTCTCCGGATTTATTAAGTTTTGAATATACAGCTTCAGCTGAAAAAGAAACATAACCTCCGGTCCTGGTTATGGCAAATCCTCCGGCAAAACCGTTGGTCCTTGAATCATAAGTATATGTTGAATAGTTCATACCCGAGTAAGAAATTGCAAGAAGCGGATATCCTGCAGAGAGAATATGAAAAGACGGACTGAATATCCAGCCTGAAGAGGTAAAGAAATTGATCCTTCCATAGTACTGGTTCTGTATTACTCTTTGATCTTCCAGATCTGCCCTTAGAAATCCATCGAAATAATGAAGATGGTTATGTTTTATGAGATTGGTGAATGAATGATAATAAGAAGTTCTTTTACCTGTAAGATGTGACAGATAAATTGCATTATTAATGAAATATTTTGTAACAACCTGGCTGCCGCCCTCATAATTTGTGAAATTCTGTGCAGGATCAGATGTAATGTCTTCCGTTCCGGCATTAAGATAAAAGGATTCGATAGTCAGTGAATTTTTCTTTATCCGGCTCTCTTTTAAAATCCTTTCCCTGTCGGCCGGATTCATTTCCTGAACGATGGTCCATGCCTGGAAATATCTTCCTGAGAAATAATAACTATAGAAAAGATATTCAGATGCTATATGATCTCCGGCATTGAATTCCAGTGCTTTAGTGAAGTTATTTGCCGCCTGGGCATAATTGCGCAGTTCATAATAAGCTATTCCTAACCTCATTCTCATGTAATAATAATCATGCCCGGCCTTAATAGCTTCTTTTCCCTTATTAACAAGCTGATTCCAGTCCTTCTGATTGTAAAGAGAGTATGTAAGGCTGTCAGCCTGCCTGAAACTCATGGTAATCTGTGAGTAACCATTCAGTGATAATATTGATATTATGACAATTATTATTATTCTTTGCATACTGTGGCTGTTAAGGAAGTACTTTCATTACTGACTGTTAATGTTGAAATGCCCTTTTCATCAATTTCGATTTTGAATTCATATCCCGAAGTTCTCCGGTGGTTAAAATAATTTAC
>CAYPHL010000103.1:4787-14935 GCA_964410385.1 uncultured Rikenellaceae bacterium
TTTCCCTCATAATGGCGGAACATGAACAGGTTACCGTCATTTGAGAAATAAGCAATGGCCCCGGATGTGAGGCATTTAATAAAAGGTATGTTATATTCATTTGCATCCACTTCCCATTTGTGGATCTCTTTCTTCCCGTCTCTGATCAGTTCAAAGCAGAAGTTTTTCCCGGGTACAAGATCAAAGGCATTTGCAAGGAGCTCATTCGTCTGAATGTTGGATACTGACCTGTTAAGCTCCGGTACAGAATAATTTTTCAGTTCAGATCCATTCTCGTTAAGTTCAATAAAATAACTAAATGGATAATTCATGGTATATGAGCCTAAATAAGGCACTGTCTGGACCTGGAAATGAAGATGAGGGAAAGGTGATCTGCCCGAGTTACCGCATTTGCCTACAACACTGCCCTGCCTGACACGTTCCCCCTGTCTGACAGTAATGGATCCCTGGCGGAGGTGACTTAAGGAAGTAAAGACATGCTGATTATGCCTTATTATGACTGTATTACCCCAGTTTTCCCTTATATTGGGCCTGCCGATAACATTATCCTCAATATTGTCGGTTACAGATTCAATGGTACCATCCGCAGGAGCAAGCACAGGTTTATTATAACAGAAATAATCCTCCGGCAGATCGCCCTTATCCTTAAACTGTTTCCCTTCCTGGTTATGAATTACAAAATCGAGAGCATGCCTCCATGGTCCTTTATGGGTCATTGCTCCTTCATATCCCTGTGATACAACCCATGTCCCGTAAAAAGGGAGTCTCATTGATACCATATCATACCTGAAACGTTCGGTATCATTCTCAAATGAATACAGGTTTTTTTCAGGAGAATTCTGCTGGATCACCACCTCTGCAAGTTTTTTTGAAGGTTTGATCCTGAATTTCAGAACATAAAGGAATAAAAGGACAATAAGGTTAAATGGAAGTGCATAGACCGGGAGGGCTGCCGTTACAAAAAGAGAATAAAGGCTTATTGATAATATGGCAACAATAGGTATAAGAAGAAGTGACCACAGGTAAGAGCGTGCTGAAGGTATTATAAAAAATCCGCCTATGGCAATTGAGGTAAGAATATAATTGAACCCGATATAGCTGTAATTGATCTCCGTGATATCTGCCCCCACGAAATCATAAAAGAAATATGCGGCAAAGAATCCCATCAGCGAAAGGGTAAAGGAGATCCTTGATATATACAATAATCCGATGGCAAGGATTATCCCTGACAGCACATTATACTGAAATAATATTGCACCGAGTGATATGAAATAAACTTTAAGAGGTTTTGCGATCGCAATATTGTTCCACCACTCATAAAGCCTGACAAACGGATCGCCACCCAGGGTATAGAGTTCATTTATTGTAAAGATACCCCTTTCGCTTATTGAAAGAAATGTCATGTTCCTTGTAGCAAGTGTCATTATCCATGCGCCCAGGACGAATGGCATGCTTAAAAAAGGTAAAGTATATTTCCCTATTACTCCGTGAAGGCTTACGGAAATAAAAAGGGTAAGGATTGAAGCGAGGAAAATAATGACAAAAAGAACAGGGCCGGGAGAATAAAATATCCCAAGACTTAAACCGACCAGGAGGCTATTGTAACCATATATACCTTTTTTTATCACCTTCCTGTCAAGTCCCATCATTACAGCCGTGATGTTTGCCACGATAACCGACAACATGCCTGCAAGGCCGGCATAAATATCTGCAAAAGAAACCAGTATGAGTATTACTGAGAATAATTTCTTATCTGAAAAGAATATCTGGGAATAGCTGTTGAGTATTCCATTGCTACATCCTTTAAGAAATTCTTTTATGGTTCCGGATTGCATATTTAATTAATAAATAGGCTATTATATGAATGCTTTATGAAACTTAGTGTCTATATTACTAATTTAAAAACTTACACAGAGGTCCACAGAGGTTCACAGAGGTTCACAGAGATTTAATTTCTTCCCTCTGTGTAACTCTGTGACTTCTCTGTGTAACTCAGTGTAATTGAAAGTTATCATTGTTGATGTTCCCACTTATTATTGTTGAGAGTATGAATTTGTATGTTATGATAAATGTTCGGGAAGGTTTTCCAATCCTGCCACTGTTTGCAGGTTTTCGGATTCCCGGATTACATGAAGTTTATTCTTTTGATCTATGAGTACTATTTTAGGTCTGTAGGTAATGAACTGCATCCACTGTGTCATGTTATAAGCACCTACTCTTTTAATGACAAAATTATCTCCCTTTTTCAGCAGTGGAAACGCAATGGCATTACGTACCACGTCGATATTCATGCAAAGTGGTCCGTAAATTGTTGTTTCTTCAAGATGATCGGATGTCGGTTTTGCAGGATGAAGTTCATGATCATACCAGAAAGAGGTGAAAAGCATATTAACACCGGTATCTGTAATTGTCGATCTCCTGCCGTCAGCGAGACGTTTATTTGCAAGCACAGTTCCGATCAGATAACCTGCCTCGTCGATGAGTGCCCGTCCCGTTTCCAGTATTAACATTGGTAATTTGGAAGGATTTATTTCCGAATTAACCAGAGCTGATGTAATTGCTTCGGCATATTCATCAAATCCGGGAACAGTGTCCCGGCCTTGGTAATATGCTCCCTTAAGTGTATTTTTTGATGCAAATCCGCCGCCGATATCAATATACTTAACCGCTTTATTATGCTTCTTGTCGGTTCTGTAAGCAAGGTCTGCAAGCTTTGACATTGCGATCCTGTAAGCATCGGTTGAAAGTATATAGGTGCCTATATGAGTGTGCAGGCCGACAAGTTCAAGATTGCCGTCCATCATTATCCTGTTGATGGCATCCCAGGCCTCGCCGTTCTCATAATTGAAACCAAACCTGTCCCACATCGGATAAATGCCCGTATCCATATTTACCCTAATCGCGACTTTTGCTTTTTTCCCGGTTTTTTTTGTAAGACTGATTATCGTATAGAGTTCGTCAAAATGATCAATATGAATGAATGAATCGTTTTCGATAGCAGTAATTATTTCATCATCCGATTTACCCGGACCGTTAAATATTATTTGTGAGCCAGGGACATTATTTTTAACAGCTTTCTCATATTCAAAACCCGACACCACTTCGGCCCATGAGCCTTCCTGGTGAAATATCCTGCAGACTGAATCGAGGTAATTTGTTTTATATGACCAGGCGAACTGCACTTTAGGATATCGTGTTTCGAAAGCTCTTTTTGCTTCCCTGAAAGTTTCACGGATACTTTTTTCGGAAATCACAAAAACAGGTGATCCGTACTGTTTTACTATATCTGCAACAGATGTATTTTCGATATGTGTTACAGGATCAGTCTGGACGCTCATTCCGAATTTTGAAGGCATTCCTGCCCTGATCTTTTTTATCAATGGTCTTTCAAATGGCTTTTTCATTGAATATATATTTTATAGTATTCCTGATATTGATAACTTCTCAAATTCATTTATGTCAGTAATAAGATCGAATGAATATCTTACGAAGATGATCCCTTTCTTATAATCAGTAAAAGGTTCAACGTTCATTCCGAGGGCCAGTTTTACCATTGCTTCCGGAAGGTTTTGTCCGGCTCCGACAGCCAGGTAAACCCATGCGGGGATACGTGGATTTATCTCTATAAGGTAAAATTCATCATCATCAGAACGGATGAGTTCCAGTTCCATACCTCCTCTCCAGCGGGTTGATTTGATAATTCTGCGGGTAAGATCAAGCATTCTTTCATCATCAAGGGTTATTCCGGCCCAGGCCTTACCTTTGTCTGTTATATAAAGCTTTCTCATAGGGACGGCTCCTATTGTATTTCCGTAACCGTCTCCCAGAGCCACAACATTTACCTCGGTCCCCCTGATATATTCCTGGATGATAACCGGTAGCCCCCATTTTGCCGAGATCTTGTGAAAATACATTGAAGCCTGGTCAAAATTACTGGCTATGTATGCATCATAGAATTTACCTTTGAGAACAACCGGGTAATCGAAGTCCTCTTTGATATCCCGTAGTTCATCAAGGTTGGTAACAGGTTTTCCTGACGGGACTTTTACATCATATTTTTTTCCGAATTCGGGAAGATTGTTTTTGCTCCTTTCTTCAAAAATATCAAGTTCGGGAAGAAATGTACTGATGCCTGCTCCGGCAAGTTTTTTCCCCGATTTCATGAAAGCACGCAATTCAGCATCGAAATTCGGGATGAGGACATTGATTTTTTCAATCCTGCTTATTTCAAGCAATCTGTTTACAAGAATATCGGAACCCTCCGAAGGATAAGGGACACGATATGTTTTATCAACGAGGTCGTGCATATATATTCCCGGCTCAAGGTTTTCATATGCCAGTCCTATGATCCTGACGTCAAATTCTTCGGATTCCCTGAGAGCTCTTATGACCGGAATTCCCGGACCGGGATTATCAGTATTGTTAAGCCCGGTGACTGCAACAGTCAGCTTTTTTTTATCGCTCATCCTCAAGAAGTTTGAATTGTCTCAGCAAACCCATGAAATCGAGGTAATATTTCTCAAACTCATCAGTTGAGATATCATAGTTTTCAGTCATATGTGCAGTTATTTCGGCATTTGATCTTCCTTCTTTCATAAGGTTCAGGATTTCCAGTCCCTGTTCATTCAGTGAATATGACTCACCGTTAGTAGGATCAAAGAGGAACCCTGATTCGCTGACGGCTATGTTTCTCTTTAGCTTCATATTAATAATGGTTTTATATCCCGGCAATATTATACGGAAATCAATGAAGAATGGATGAAATTAAGGATATTTAAACAAAAATAAAGCCGGTTGGGTTAAAATACAGCCGGCTTATACTATCATCATATCAAACCCGGTTTGAACCAAGTTCTTATGAAATTACTTTTTGACAGGAGTTTCACGGTTATCACATATACCGTTCTTATTGGCATCGACATAATTCCTGCCCTGTCCGCGGCCCTGACCCATACCGCAAGGACCCATTCCCATTCCCTGGCCCTTGCCTGCGCCTTGCAAAAAACGCTGACCCTGCCGTCCACCTCTCATATAACCCTGGCCCTTACCTCTGACACCTGATGATCTGCGAGCCTCAAAATTATCGCATATACCGTCATTGTCTGAATCAACCCACTGCATACCCCTGTTTGTTGTATTTTGCTGATCCTGATTTGCATTCTTTTCCTGGGCATTAACCAGCACCGTTGCAAACATCAGAACAAGTGCTGAAATAAAAAGTTTTGTTTTCATAACAATAAATTTTAAATGTTAATACAATTAATCTGTTCTTTCGTTTTATGATTAGAAACAGATCTTTAATTTTTCCTGCGCAGGGTGGTAATAAATTTACATTTATATCTTTCCGGGGTTGACATGATATTAATTATCCAAATATATATTGTTATACTCCATAAAGGATTACCTTTGACCCTTTAATTTTCATAAATATATATAAATGAAAGGATTAAGAATCGGGGATCTTGCTATTACTGTTCCGGTCATTCAGGGAGGCATGGGTGTTGGTATTTCTCTGTCGGGATTAGCTGCAGCAGTGGCAAATGAAGGCGGTGTTGGTGTCATATCAAGTGCCGGGCTCGGATTACTTTACAGGGATTTTTCCGGGAACTTTCTGGAAGCAAGTATTCACGGACTTAAGGAGGAGATACGGAAAGCCAGAGAAAAGACAAAAGGTATTATTGGGGTAAATGTTATGGTTGCAATGACCAATTTTGTGGATATGATCAAAACTTCCATCTCTGAAAAGGTTGATATCATTATTGCAGGTGCAGGTCTTCCGCTTGATCTGCCTTCCTTTCTGAAAAAGGACAGCATTACAAAACTTATACCCATTGTTTCATCAGCCAGAGCCACGAGGATAATCTGTGAGAAATGGAAATCAAACTATGATTATCTTCCGGATGCTGTTATTGTTGAAGGACCGAAAGCAGGTGGTCATCTGGGTTTTAAGGAGGAGCAGATCGGAGATGACAGTTATGCACTTGAGAAGCTTGTGCCTGAAATAGTAAACGAGCTTAAGCCATTTGAGGAAAAATACAATAAACCAATTCCGCTGATCGCCGCAGGGGGTATCTATACAGGTGAGGATATAAAAAATATTATTGAGCTTGGTGCATCCGGTGTTCAGATGGGAACCAGGTTTGTGACAACACATGAATGTGATGCATCTCCCGGCTTTAAACAGGCATACATCAACGCTAGTGAAAAAGACATCGAAATTATCAGGAGTCCCGTCGGGATGCCTGGTAGGGCAATTTTTTCAGAATTCATCCGGAAGGTGAAGGAGGGGAAAAAACAACCATTGAAATGTCCTTTTAAATGTATCAGGACCTGTGATATCTCAAAGAGCCCATACTGCATAATCATTGCCCTTATTAATGCCCTGAAGGGGAATTTTGAGAACGGTTTTGCGTTTGCCGGCAGCAATGCATTCAGAGCAACCAAAATTTCATCAGTAAAGGAAATTTTCCAGTCACTTATTGAGGAGTATAATAAAAGCAGATAATCATTTTTTATGATCATAACACAAAATTTTTCAAAAGGATCCAAAACAAACAAATGTGTATAAATAATGGTAACAAAAGCAATCAATTTGTTATTTTTTTTTAGATAATGATTAATTTATTGATAATAAATGAAATATTTCAATTTTAAAACCTACCTTGCGCTAAATTAATTAAATCATATTATGAGTAAAGGAATTGTAAAATTTTATAATGAAAACCGTGGATTCGGATTTATTAAGGAAGAAAATTCTTCAAAAGAGTATTTTGTGCATTCATCAGGATTAAATGAAACTATAAAGGAGAATGATATAGTGATCTTTGAGCTTGAACAGGGTAGAAAAGGATTAAATGCAGTAAATGTTAAACTTGCTTAGTTTATATATAATTATCGTTTAAAACTTTTGGTCCCGCCCAGAGCGGGACTTTTTTTAATAAATATTTGAAAATATGTTTGAGAAAAAAACAGTTGTTTATAAATCACCCGACCTTTCAAAACTGAGAGAAGTTATCATTGATCACCGGACAAAGATATATATAGCTCCGGGTGCGGATATTGAGGAAGCTAAATGCCGTTATTTGTCAAGGCTCCTCCTCAGAAAAACAAAATAACAGAATAGCTTAAATACCAGTCGGGAATAAAATCAATTAAACCTGTTTGATCCCTGAATTTAGTTATTGTACTATATGTATCTGCATCACTTAGTGATAACCTGAGCTAATTATTTAACCTTCTTCCATATCCCCTTCCATAGCGGCCTCTATGCATAGCCGGTCCCGGCTGATTATCAACGGCAAACATTTCCCCGAACATCTGTTCGAGTTTTTCCTGCTGCTCTTTATTGCAGATTCTCCTGAAATCGAGATAATATTTGTATGTCAGCTTTTTAAGACCGGCATGGAGATAGCCTATTGAATCCGAAAGCTCATTCAATTTCATTGTATCGCTTGTTTCGCCTGCCATTTCCTTTATCATACGTTGTCTTAAACTTGCCAGACTGAGATTTATTTCCCTTACATTTCTCCTGAATTCAGGATTGAATTCCGAGAAATGTGACATTTGTTCCCTGGTAAGATCCAGCTGATCGCGGAAGTATCTGCCGCTGTAACGGAGTGAAGTACTTTCTGACCCTGCTTGTTCCGGTAATTGACTTGATGTAGTTATTCCCGGCCTGTTGTTATGAATAATGATTGTAATAATTGTGGAGATGTTCATAAGAGCCAGTACTATAATTGCCCATATCATCCAGTTATGTTTGTTTTCCGATTTCATGATTCTGGAATTATTCAAGTGAAAGAAGGTCTATTGACTCGAGTATGGTATCATCTATCAGCCTGAGTTCAACAGGGAGTGATTTATTATTCTGACTCCCTAAAGGAATACTGCCGATCATAACACCCGTTAAAACTGCAGCTGCAATTGATACAGTAAAAAGGGCAGGTCTGAGAAATCCTTTTAATCCGGTCACTCTCCGGATCTCACTGTTTTCAAGCTGCGCCATTACCCTTGTTGCAAGGAAAGGATTTACAATCAGCTCTTTTTCTTCTGCAATCACTCTTTCGGCAAGAGTCCGGATCCTGTAAAACTCATTACAAGCTCTGCACTCCCTGAGATGTGACTCAATCTGAACTTTTCCGGAGGGATCAAGCTTTCCTTCAAGAAATGCATCTATTTCTTTCTGACATTGCTGGCAATTCATCTTAAATTCTATTATATGATTAGAAACAAAATTCTTATTTTTCCTATGGATGGTTTCGTTTGGTTTTTGTGAAATAACAATTTTTCACGAAGATTCTTTTTAGCACGTTGTAGAAGGGCTTCAACAGCGCCTTCAGTTATGTTCATTATCTCAGCTATCTCTTTCTGGGACAGATCATCATATTTGCTTAATACAATAGCTGTTTTCTGGTTTTCAGGAAGATAGTCAAGCGCACGCCCGAGCCATTCAGAGTGTTCCTGCCGGATAATAATCTTTTCCGGATCCTCATCGTTTTTAATTACAGGATATGTTTCAATGCCTGTCCGGTCAGAACCAATAAGATTTTCAAAACTTTCAAAAACAAGTTTTAATTTTGATTTTCTGATCTTATTAAGCGAAGCATTGACTGCGATCCTGTAAAGCCAGGTTGAAAAAGCAGATTCACCTTTAAATCTGGCTAAAGCCTGATAAGCCTGAATAAAAACATCCTGTGTCAGATCTTCGGCTTCTTCCCTGTTATGTAAAAACCCCATACAGGTTCTGAACACCATCTGCTGGTAGCGTTCAACAAGTATCCTGAAGGATTCCTTATCACCCTGGACAATCGATTTTATGATTTCATTATCATTCATCAGGGGGTGTTAAGTTATTTACTTTCCCGACTCAGTCTTTGCTATAATCTTCCCGGCGATCTGTTCAAAGTCAGTTACAACGGGTTCGTTTTTCTGGCTGAAGACACTCAGACCCTGTTCTGCAGCTTCACCTACTTCCATTACCAGGGGTATCTGACCGAGGAGATCGGTATTGAATTCTTTAGCCAGTTTCATCCCGCCACCTTTTCCAAAAATATAATAGAATTCATCGGGATGTTTTTCCGGAGTAAACCACGACATATTTTCAATAACTCCGAGTATCGGAACATTGAGGTCAGGATTTGTGAACATTGAAGCTGCCTTACGTGCATCATTAAGTGATATCTCCTGAGGGGTAGTCACGATCAGTGCACCGGAAAGGTTAAGTTTCTGGACTGTTGTCAGCTGAATATCGCTTGTTCCGGGAGGGAAGTCGATTATCATATAATCAATTTCTCCCCACTGAGTGTCGCCAAGCAGCTGCGTGACAGCTTTTCCGGCCATCGGGCCCCTCCAGATCAGTGACTGGCTGCGGTCCACAAAGAAACCTATTGATATTATGTTTACCCCGTATTTCTTTACAGGGAAAAATATCTCTTTATCCCCTATTGTTGATACCTCAGGTCTTGCATCTTCCAGGCCGAACATTTTCGGAATTGATGGTCCGAAAATATCCGCATCGAATAAAGCAGTATTCAGACCGTTACGTGCAAAAGCTATTGCAAGATTGGCCGCCACGGTCGATTTACCTACCCCACCTTTACCTGATGCAACAACGATTATGTGTTTTATCCCCTCCATAGGGATCTTTTCAAAAAGATCATTCATTTTTTTTGTTCCAGGATGTTTTTCCATATTATTTTTATTTTATTACTTATTTCAGTTTGCGGATTGAATTCCGTTATGCTTTTTAATTGTACCATTGCTTCAGTTATGAGGCTGTCGAACGGTAATTTTCCGGCGATTTCAATTCCGTTCAGATCACACCACTCTTCAATCTGGCTGCTCATTGTAACGTTAAGATCATATTTGTTAATTATCACCCGGGCCGGCAGGCTGAATTTCTTGACAACATCTGCCGTTCTCTGCAGGTCGAGTAATCCGGATATGGTCGGTTCGGTAACGATAATTACCATATCTGTACCGGTAATTGTTGAGATAACCGGACAGCCTATACCGGGCGGGCCATCAAGGATAATTATGTCCATGTCATTTTCCCTGGCTGTTTCTCTGGCTTTTTCCCGTACCATATTTACCAGTTTTCCGGAATTCTCTTCGCCCGGGGCAAGCCGGCCATAAACCATTTTCCCGTT
>CAYPHL010000104.1:0-14844 GCA_964410385.1 uncultured Rikenellaceae bacterium
GCGCTCATCTGTCCCTGGTCCTCATCGCCAAGATAAGCATTGGCAATACCCGATCCGTAATACCTGTCGATTATGGATCTTGTCCACTTCTGGGTCAGCCAGGGTTTCCCTGACCAGTTGAACAGAAAAGAAAAATGCATTGATTGCTGATTTCCCTGTACAACAGGATAATCCCAATACTGATCATTCGGTGCATTATACCTCCATTTTTCACTTTGCTCAAATCCCCATTCCAACCGTTCATTAAAACGATCCTTTCCGATTAATCTTACCAGTTCAGGAACATCCTGGGGAACAAAAAATGTCATCTGCCATGCATTTGCTTCAACATAGTGCCTGTTGGCGCCTGACCTGAAGGGATCAAAATCCTGCATCCACGAGCCGTCACTAAGCCTCAGATGACAATAGCCGTTAACCGGATTTATTGCATTGCGCCACCAGTAACCCCGCTCATTGAATTTTTGAAAGTCTTTCTCATTTCCCAGAGATTTCGCAAGCTGTCCAACCGTCCAGTCATCAAATGAATATTCCATACTGTTTGAGAAACGTCCCATGTCGTATGGTACATATTTATGTTTAAGATATGGGATAAGATCCCTGTTTCCCGCGAAACCATTAAAAACCTTCTGTGCCGGGGTGGTTTGCATTTTAATTACAGCTTCCAGAGCTTTCCGGGCATCAAAGTTCCTGATGCCCATCTGGTATGAGCTCACGATAAGCGGTATCTCATGCTCAGCTACCATCACGGGAATATAATTCATCCCAGCCGGCCCTTTTGCCAGCCAGCCGTTCGCGTCATACATTGCAAGTTGTGAATTAACCCATCTTCCTGACCATTCAGGCGTTACAAGGTTCCAGAACTGGTTCAGGTTCCAGAATGTGTTCCAGAATGCATCACAACCAAGAGCCACATGGTCAGTATTTTCAAATTTCCTTGTCAGACCGTCTGTTGATATCCACTCTCCGTTCACATCGGAGAAAATATTCCTGCTGCAGACAGCCCGGTAAAAATTGGAATAGAAGCGTACTTTTTCCAGTCTGTTTGTAGTTGTGATCAGAACTCTTCTGAAGATGTCGTTCCAGACAACCAGATTATTATTGCGGACTGCATTAAAATCCCACCCGAACGGGCCTTTGATCTCAGTTTCAAGATTAAGTGATGCGTTTGAAATACTGACATAAGAAATACCTGACCTTACCTGTATGACATTATGTTTACGGGTATCAAATTCCAGGAATATCCCTGCATCTGAGGCATCTGCCGCCATAAGAGAATCGGAACAGATTACCTGGCCATTCAGCCAGCTTCCCATCTTTTCAAAAGGACTGTCAAATTCAAGAACAAAATGTACCGTATAATCCTGCTGAGCATCTCTGCTCCAGACCCGTGGGGCAAGCTGGTGGCAAAAACCCTCAATACGGTTCTTTCCAACCGCCTTTATGTTTATCTCCTTCAGTTCATACTTGTTTTCAGCAGGTACTTTTAAATCGACAAGAATCCGGGAGCTGTCCCTGCCTGAAGGAAAAGTGAACTTCAAAAAACCGCAACGGGTAGTGGATGTTATTTCTGCCTTTATATCATATCTGGTAAGATCAGCCCTGTAATATCCGATGGGTGCCTCTTCTGTCCGTTTATTTATATCAGAACGATATCCTTCCTCTTGCAGCTGCTCGTCTCCGGTTTTTGTGATAAGCCTTCCGTTGGTAGCGAAAATGCCAAGTCCACCGAGAGTCCATTCATGTATATGGCTGAAAGTACCTATACTTTCGAAAGATGGTTCATAGCCTGCCTGCCACCCCGGATTCTGGTTATCGGGACTGAGCTTGACCATGCTGAATGGCATCCATGGTCCGGGAGCTATCATCCACCTGGAATGTGCTGTACCTATCCTCGTGTCGACATAATCCGCGAGTGTCTGAGCTTCCTGGGGCGATCTCTTAACAGATCCTTCTTCAAGCAGAATATCCCCGGAATAGATTCTATATTTACTGCTTACTTTTTTATTTACTGCCGGCATCGGCGCCTCAAACTGATATATCCCCGACTCAACTGTTTCCCTGAAAATCACATCATCATCAAGCTCCACCCTTAAATCCGGTAAACCGTTAAGGTGAACAGCTGTCACCAGTAATGGCTGAACTCTGTTTTCCCCTTCCACGAGCTCATATGATGCAGGTTTTACTTCCCTTATATAAACATCTTCAGGTGTAACAAGAGTTACATTTCCCGGGGCTTCAAGGTGGACCTCATCGAACATGACCCATGAGCCCTGCAGGATTGTAATGGTTATACAATTTCCTCCGGGATTAATTATTCCGGGATCAACCGGTATATCAATCTTCCGGGAGAGAGCTTCCCCTAGATTTCCTGAAATGGAGGCAGTATCGGTAACCTGTGCCTGCAACCCCGGATGAACCTCATTCCCGGACAGGTATCCCTCCGGCACCAGTTTGAATTTATAATCATGATCATTAATGCTTACTTTCAACAGGGGAGGAAATTTCCTTGAAAAATCGAGAAGGTCAATAACAAGATTCCATTTACTCCGACTGCTTCCTGCTGGTATTTCGCTGATCCCGAAAAAAATATTTACCTGATGGGTCCTCCAGCCCGAAGTGGACCAGGTTCCGCCCCATGTATCGGCAGGGCCCGGAAGAACATATGGAAATGATTCCTTATCCTTTGAATGACCAATAAGAAAAAACTTATCCTCAAAGCCAAAATCATTTGCCAGGAACTGCCTGAATCCATCCGGCCCAAGTGCAAGATCTTCAGAAGATCCATCCTCGAGCCCGATGCTCCAGACAGTTTTATTCTCACTGGTGCATGAGAATAAGCTGAGCGACAGAAATAATAAAGGTAATAAAAGTTTTGTCATTATTTTCCAGCGTTTTTGTCAGTACCGTGATAAAAAATTCCGGAATTCTATTTATCCCTGAATTAGTTTTCCAGAATAAAAGTCAGCGGCTTATATGCCCCGGTAAAGACTTCAAATGAATTATTTTTTATTGCCACAGGATCTCCTGTTTTTTCCCCCCTCAGATTTACCGGTACTGCTCTGGTAAAATTCGTTCCTTCAGGTAATGTAACAAGACATTTCCCTGATTGGCCCGACTGTTCCCAAAGTCTTATTACTATCCCCTGTCCGGAAATATCTGGTCCGAATGATGTTACAAGCACTCCTTTCCTTGATAACCTTATACCCTCTTTATGAACAGGAAGGGTTCCGGGTTTTCCGGACACCATGGTGGCTTTAAGAGGCGATCTGAACTCTTCAGATGGTGTGATGAGCGATTGTTCATTTTTATAATCTCCAAAACTCCAGATATACATTTTTGCTGACCATGATCCTTCGATCCATTCAGTAAAATTTGTACTCCACTGGTTATTAAAAAGATTCACGAAAATATTTGGCTCACGAGGGATAAAGTAACCTGAATATTTCCATAGTCCCGGCCTGTCGAGACTTATACCGGGGGCATCCGGTGTACATAGTGAGTACCCTGCATTTTGATTATCTGTCAATCCTATACCACTGTTAACCAGGTAAAAATCAAAATCAGAACCTTTTATAATATCTTTTGCGGGGTTTATCACACCACCCAGTCTGCCAACCTTAAATTCCGGATCATCCACCTTGAACGGGAAACTGATCCAGCCGGCTTCCGGCCAGGGCTCAGCCTGCTTGCCATCGATAAACCAGTTTATTTCAATACAGGGCAGGTCCTTATAAATAGTATATGATACAGAATAGTTATGAGGATTGCCGGACTCTTTACTGAAGTTCAGAAATGCCCGTGCAGATATTTCATCTGAAGAATATTTTATATCGGCTTTGCCTCCACAAACTCTGCTGTAAGGTGTATCGTCAAGATTCGGCCTGCCGAATTCTGAAATGCCCCAGGATAGCCTCACTTTCAGATACGAATCAATATATGAGTTGGTTTCCTTCTTACTGAATCTTTCATACAGATACTGTCCAAATCCATATTCAGAATCCTGGTTAACCATTTCCCGTCCTGTTCTTTTATCGGTAACTGATGAAATGGCACCCTTTTCCCTGTCAATCCTTACTTTGAAGAATTCATTTTCTATTATGCCCGACTTTTCATCTGCAATTGGTTTTGAAGCATCCGGAGTTTTGGGAGCCGGTGCCGGTACAAAAGTTGTATAACCTGACGACGGAACATATTTTGCAACAAATCTCAGGATATTGCCCTCATTATGTACCCTGATGACTTCTCCTGTTCTGAGATCCCTGAGAGCTTCAATACTATTCTGCTGCTGAATTGTAATCAAACCTGAACGGGTCCACGGCAATGGATTAAAAACGACAATCTTCTGGCCGTCAAAATTGATTGTTGAAGCAAGCCTTTTCATCTCTCTGTCATAAGCCGGATGAAGCACCTTTTCAGCCTGGTAGACCCGATCCCCTTTTTCTTTCCATGAAGCTTCAAGCTGATTGTAAATTCCAGCTGCCCGTTTTTCATGAAATTCAAATCCAAAATACCAGTCGCCGGAATGTCCATGGCTCATAGCCATACCGAAAGTATGCTCATCCCACAAAAGAGCGCCTTCAGTTGCTGCTGATGTAAATTGAGATACGTCTGTTTTTATCCCTGTCCAGCTGTTTAAAAGTGTATTCAGCATTTCGAGGGAATAAATATCTTTCTGCAATTTCCTGACGTTTTTCATTTCCCGGGGCATGGACATGTATCCATGGATCCAGGTATCGGGCATATCGCCTCTAACCACTGGCAGATCGGGATTCTCTTTCATTATTGCATCATAGAAATCGGAAATCCTTCCGATCCTCAGTGTTGCATTCGGGGCAAGCTTCTGAGCCTCCATCAGAACTTTCTCAACATCTTCAGGGGCAGGAGGGCCCTGATTATCCCCGGTATGAATTATTGCCAGCCATGTTTTGAATTTCCAGTTCTCATCAGGGACCAGGCTTGTCCCATAATTCTTCCCCCAGTAGATCGTCATAAGCTTTGAGCCGTCGGGACCCTGCCACCAGAATAATAATGGTACATCAGGAGAACTCGAAACTGCATTACACCCTATATGAAGAATCTGTATCCCCGCATTCGTCAGAAGTGTGGGAAGGAACCATGAATGACTTGGTACATCAGTAAGCTTGGCATCCCGGGGGAGCGGGAGATTGAATCTCTTTGACAGTTCAGCAGAAAAGGAAAGGGAGCGAACCAGTATTTCGGGATCTGCCGCCTCAGTCTCAAATGTGAACGGTAATCCGTGATAGACAAACCAGCCTTCCCGGATTGCAGCTTCTATCTTTGGTCTTATCTCAGGTGTGCATCGCTGAAGGATCTTAGTTACCGGCCAGGAAGGCATTGTCCAGATAAATTGTTTTTCCCGCGGGAGATTCCGGCTTTTCTCAAGAGTGGCAAGAGCCTGATCCATCATCGTGGTGGCATACTTATTTATCACCGATTCGGCCATATCGGTATAACCATTATCAAAATGAGTCTTGAATACGAAGATTATCTCCTTTACATTAAGATTAGGTTTCTCAGGCTCCTGGGCATTAGCCGATCCTGTAAATAATAATGATGCTATTACTAATGATATTGTCAGTTTAATCATATATCAATTTTTCATTAACTGATTGTTCATCTGATATCTGTCAGTTGTTTAATTACAGAAGGATCATCTGCCCATTGCTTATTTGGCCGGTCACCCATAACAAATACCAGATTCCCTCCCTGAGTTATTTCCTGATGATTTATCCATGCCCTGTCAAACGGTTTCCCATTAAGCTTCGCCGACTGAATGTATTTATTTCTTTTTGAGACATTATCAGCTTTCACCGTAAATGTTTTTCCGTCAGGAAGTCTTATAGATACTTTTTTAAAGAAAGGACTTCCGATAGCATATAATCCGTTTCCCGGAGTAACAGGGTAAAAGCCCATTGCAGAAAAAACATACCATGAGCAAAGTGCTCCTCCATCTTCATCACCCGACAGGCCAAGAGGATCATCGTCAAACCACATTTCCATGATCTCTCTTATCCTTCGCTGGGTTTTCCACGGAGCCCCGGCATAATTATAAAGGTATGGCACATGGAATGACGGTTCATTTCCGGCAGGGAACATTCCGTTAAGACCTGATGCATCGGGAAACTGTCCCATAAACTGCCACTTGGCAATCCGTGTGGGTTCATTGAAAAGGTTATCAAGCCTGTCAATGAATGTCTGGTTACCTCCCATCATTTCAATCAGGGAAGGAATATCATGCATTACGCTGAAGTTCCAGATATATGAATTATTCTCGGCATAGTACATTCTTGCCCCTACTCCTCCTGATAACTTCGGATCAAAAGGTTCGACCCAGTTTCCATCGGCCATTTTTGGTGACATAAACCCGGTTGCAGGATTATATACATTTAGGTAATTCCGGGCTCTTTTGCTGAAATATTCATAATCCTCATTTTTCCCGAGAGCTTTCGCCAGTTGCGCCAGGCACCAGTCATCGTAACTGTGTTCAAGTGTAACGGCAACAGCCTGCCGCTTTTCAAAACCGTCCACCATCGGCTCGGTTTCCTGAGCACCTTCAGGAAGTGCAGGATACCAGCCATTCTGTATATAAAAACTATCCAGGGCACACATTGGTCCGGCTCTCCATGGCAGCATCGTCCCGCTCATTGCATTCTTTTTCAGACCCTCATAAGCTTTCTCCACATCGAAAGCCGTACCTCCTTTCTGATAAGTATCCCAGATTAATGCTGCCGAATGGAATCCGATCATTGCCGGAAAATCTCCGTAGAACTGTGGAAATGTCGGCATCCACCCGCTTTGTTCATACATATTTACATAAGACTGGACCATATCAACCTGTCTTCCGGGCTCGATGATGTAAAGCAGGGGGTGATGGCTTCTGAAGGTGTCCCACAACCAGTCATCAACATAGAATGGCCTTCCGTTATCGCTGTGAACCTGTTTATCATAACCGCTGAAATAGCGCCCGTACTCTGATATGTTTACCATACGTTCCAGGCCGCGGTAGAATGAAGTATAAAATATTCTTAACTGTCTTTCAGTACCACCTTCAACATATATTCTGTCCAGTGCATCTTTCCATATCCTGTAACTCTCATCACTTATTCTTTCGAATGTTTTTCCGCTTGTTTCACGGATCAGATTATCTTTTGCCTGGGCTTCATCAATATAAGAGATCCCTATTCTTACCTCGACGGGTTTCTTCAGGTCGGAAAATGAGATAAACACACCAGTCCTTCGTCCGCTTATTTCATTACCGGTAAGCTTTTCGGATCCGTTGAACAATCCCCCGGAGCTGAAAGGAACCGAAAACTCAGCGTAAAAATATTGTCTGGTATCCTTCGATTCCTCCCAGCCTGCAATTGAATTTTTGTCAATTATCCTGAAGGAAGCCTGTCCGTTGGACCTGAAAATTATATTTGACTGTTCTTCTTTATGAAAAACAAACCGGTATATTACTGCTCTTTCGGTTGTTGTCCATTCCGCAATAATGTCATGATCCTCCAGCAGTACAGAGTGTTTCCATGGATGTACTTCCTCGAGATCATGGTCGTAGGATGAGGCAATTGCATCCGCATCAAAAGAAACATCACCCGGCACCGGCATAAGGCTTGTGACATGACCATTCCTGTAAGCCGGCATATTGATGGCAAACCCGTAAATCTTATCTGAAAGGTAACGGTCACCAAGTCCCGGTTTCGTTACCGGGAAAACCCTTGCCATACTGTGAGGTCTGTGTACTGTCGGAGCTTTAGTCGTCAGCAGAGGGGCAACCCCTCCGATGTTCGGATCGACATATCTTGTAACATCCGCATTATTGCATGCTGCAAGCAGGATTAAAAAAGCCGGTATTCCCCGGAATATTCTCATATTCATAGTTTTTAAAGGTATATTCAGAATTCAATTTCAATAAATCTGACCTCGAAGGGTTTAAGCTGAATTGAAGTAAGAGGTTGACCGATTTGTTTTCCTGTTGTATTAACTTCAATAATTCTTTTAATTGTCTGACCCGGAACGGCCGATGAGAGTTTAAGCTCGGCTGCCTGTCCTTCCAATTCGCGGAAATGAAGCAGTACAGTCCCTTTACCTTTAAAAGCGGGACGACTGTTTATAAGCATGGCATTTGGAGAACCTGAAATTTTAAGTGTTTCAAGAGAAGGTTTACTTAATTCACCGGCCCCTGCAGGGAAGGTCCTTGTCGGAAATGGATTTCGCTGGCTCCAGGCATATTTTGTGGCGAATGCATTGGTTGTATCCGAAGTTGATGTGATCTGGTAGCTCCAGCTGAATCCGCCTTCCTGGAATGCGCGGAAATTAGTGGTCCAGTAGTTATTGAATACCCAGGAGTACAGCCAGGTTTTACCCGGTTTGGGATATCGTTCAAACTTGCTCATGTTGAAATCGCTGAAATGCCAAAGCGGGACTTCATTACTGACAACAAGGACCTGGCCATTTTTGCCTCTTACCGAAACAAAATTCTGAGCTGCATTCCAGTCTGATGATGATCCCGGAAGCTGTTGTCCCTGAGTAAGAATACCTCCGATTGTCTCAAATACTATCCTTGAATCGGGCAATGAAAACGGAAAAGCTATATACAATGCTTCAGGATCAGTGAGTATAAGCTTGTGCATTAAATATTTAAACTCAATCTTTTTTATATTCCTGTAGAGTCGTATTTCAACCTCAATACCTTTTGGATCTCCCGGAGTCCCTTTCTCAAAGCCATCAAGGTCCATTGCAATTTTTATGCTTTCCCAGACAGGTCCGGAAATTCCCGGAGTAACCTTTGTATTCGATCCTGAGGTCTGGGCCGGTATCATCTGCCTTCTGTTATTTAAAGTCTCCCTGACCGGTTGTCCAATGTCATATGGATTTTGTACATCAGCGAGTTCCTGTTTCAGTTCCTTATCATACAGGCTGCTTACAGAACCGGTGGATTTGTCGACGACAAGCTTGTAGAACCTGTTTTCGAGTATTTCGGTCGAGGAAGCAGTTTCCGAGGGTGCAGGATCTTTACTTGTCTCTACTTTCAGGGCTTTATAACCCATTGCCGGAATATCACTAACTTCGAGTACCCACCAGGTACCTTCACGACGTCTGGCGAGAACCTGTGCAGGTACTTCTCTGGAGGATGAAATATCGATTATTCTGAATTTGTTCTCGACCGGGATTATTTCATTATCGATGAAAATCTCAATATTTCCTGAGCGTTCCCATCCCATAGAATTAATTACATAAATTACCGGGAAAGCTGCTTTTTTCAGGAAGGGCTGGAACCGTGCCAGTGCTTCTTCGTTAAGCAATGTTACCTTTTTAAGGGCCTCCCAAGCATATGCTCCTTTCTGAAGCCATTGCTTTGTGGAGTTCTCGGAAAATGGGGCAGATATACTTGTTGATGCACCGCATGTATGTTCATCAAAAAAAATTGCATTTTCGCTGATATGATCAATTTTCCCTTCAAGGGCCGGACTAAGCTCCCCTCCCATCATAGATACCATTGCAAAGAGCCCTTCATCAACCTGTTTCATATTCTGGGTTTTCCTTATTTCGGCAGTTTCCCTGGAAGTCGAACCATAGCCATCTGTCCACCAGTCAAGCCATGCTTTCCGGTATACTGGCAGCTTGTCGGCATAATTCTTTTCAACATATTCCATGAACTCGCTGGCTAATGCTAACCTGAGTTTAGGATATTCATATTTTGAGTTCCATTGTTTAACCAGTTCACATGCTGCAGTTGAGGGAGGGGCATTATCTGTACGGTAACCTGAGAACTGGATTCCGATCCTGTCAAAAGGATACCCTCTGTTATCAAGATCTGCTATATGCCAGAGCATATTCTCCGGCCTGAGCGCCTTGCTTTCAATTCCGAAATTATTTCCTGTCATATAGTGATCGGCCCGGAATGCAAGCATTCTTGCTCCTGAAGGTGCCTCCCACCAGAAAGCAGTCGGTTTATCGAACGGAAGGATCGATCTTGTCATATTAATACCCATTATAAGGTATTTTATACCCGTATTTTTAAAATAATCAGGCATACACCATACAATTCCATTGACATCATTCTGCATGGCAGTTTCAACAGGTATTCCTTGTCTGCTTATCTCTTTTATTGGTTGAAGAAAATCGTACATTACATTCTCATCGGATATTTCAGCCATATTGGAGAACATTCCTGTAACCTCTATACGCCCTTCGGCAATTCTCTTTTTAAACCTTACGATCTGTTCTGATGGTCTGGACCTTAAATATTCTCTTGTCACCCATGATGATTCGCAAGTCCATCGGAATTTTGCATCGTCCGGCAGATTATCGGTCTGATCGCAGTAATCAAGTGCGTAATCGATATACCTCATGTGTTCGGCCAGTATCTCCGACTGAGGCCGGGTATAGCCAATATCAGTATGTGAATGTTGTACAAAATAGATCTCCCATTTTTTTGATGGAAGCAGGGTCACCTGATAATTTTCTGCAGTTTTATCATTGATCCTTGCAGTAAGAGTGATCTTTTTAGGCTTTGTCACGGCAGGAAATGAAAGCAGAAATCTGTTATTACCTCTGATAAGATCAGCCTTTAAAAGTTCCTTCCCTCCCTGGGAAAAAGTAATTTTCCCCGGATCTTCAGAACGATAACTTGCAACTACCTGCTGATACGATTTGCCACCCTCCTTAAAAAGTACAGGAGCACTCAGAAATTCGACTCTTGATGTCTGTGGTACTTGTCCGGATGAATAAAATATATTTAAAATCCACAGGGCCGTAATTAAAAAAACTCTATATTTTTTCATTGCAATTATTTAAATTACTGAGATCTGAAATCGGTTAAAAACTTACTTCAATAAATTTGACTTCATAAGGTATCATTTTTATTGAAGTCAATGGTTGTCCGGTCTGTTTACCGGTAGAACTTACCTCGATGATTTTACTTATTTTCTTTCCGGGAATTGAGGATGAAAGATTAATCTCGGCTGTACTGCCTTCGATTTCACGAAAACGAAGCAATAATGAAGAGTTGTCCTTAAAGGAAGGTCTGGCATTCATCAGCATAGCGTTTCGTGAGCCGGTAATTTTTAGTGTACTTAAAGATGTTGAATTAAGTTCACCAGTTCCGGCAGGGAAGGTCCGGGCAGGGAAAGGATTTCTTTCCCCCCAGGCATATTTGGTAGCAATCGTATTTGTTGTATCTTTTGTTGAGGTCATCTGATAGCTCCAGCTGAATGCGCCTTCCTGGAAAGCTCTGAAATTTGTAAACCAGTAGTTATTCATCACCCACGAATATAACCATGGCTTACCTTTTTGCGGATGGCGTTCGAATTTACCCATGTTGAAATCGCTGAAATGCCATAGGGGGATCTCATTGCTCACTAAAATTATCTGACCTTTTTTACCACGGATCGCGACGAAATTCTGTGCAACATTCCAGTCTGACGAAGAACCGGGGAGTTGCTGACCCTGTGTCAGTATTCCGCCTATAGTTTCAAAAACGATCCTGGAATCGGGTAAAGAGAATGGAAATGCAACATACAATGCTTCCGGATCAGTAAGTATGAGCTTATGAGCCATGTATTTGAATTCAATCTTTTTTACGTTCTTATAAAGTCTGATCTCAGCTTCTATTCCCCTGGGAGCTCCTTCAATTCCCTTTTCAAAACCTTCAAGGTCATAACTTATTTTCACACTTTCCCATACAGAACCACTAACCCCTTTTTCCACTTTTACATTGGTCACGGTTGTCCTGTTGAAAGGGGCGGCGTCACGTTTTGCGGATGTTTCCCTCACAGGTTGTCCTATATCATAAGGATTCTGAATATCAACAAGATCCTGATCAAGATCCTTATCATAAAGAGAACTGACAGAACCTGTGGTTTTATTAATGGTGAGCTTATAAAATCTGTTTTCAAGGAGTTCTGTTCCTGAAAGTGTTTCAGTAACTGCAGGTTCAGATGTAACCTCTATTTTCAGAGCTTTATATCCCAGGGCGGGTATATCTTCAACTTCAATCACCCAGTAAGCGCCTTCACGTCGCCTCGTTACAGCCTGGGCAGCAACTTCCTTTCCTGTTGAAAGGTCAATTATCCTGGCCTTCTTTTCGATAGGGATCACTTCGTTATCCACGAATAACTCAATATCTCCTGAACGGGTCCATCCCATCGAATTAATCACATAGATTACCGGGAAAGAAGCTTTCTTAAGAAATGGCTGAAATCGTGCAAGTGCTTCTTCATTAAGCAGTGTTACTTTCTTAAGGGCTTCCCATGCATAAGCTCCTTTCTGTAGCCATTGTCTGGTCGAGTTTTCCGAAAATGGATGGCTTATACTTTCGTCAGCTCCGCAGGTATGTTCATCGAAAAATATTGCATTTTCATTAATATGGTTAAGTTTACCTTCAATTGTACTGCTCAGCTCTCCTCCCATCATTGATACCATCGCAAAGAGTCCCTCATCTGCCTGTTTCATATTCTGGGCTTTCCTGACCTCAGCTGTTTCCCGCGATGTTGATCCGTAACCATCGCTCCACCAGTCAAGCCAGGCATTACGGAATACCGGTATTTTATCACCGAAATTCTTTTCAACATATTCAAAGTATTCACTTGCCACAGCAAGTCTGAGCTTTGGATACTCATATTTTGAATTCCATTTTTCTACCCAGTCACAAGCAACTGTGGAAGGAGGTGCATTATCTGTAAAATAACCTGAAAACTGTATGCCTATTCTGTCAAATGGAAATTGTTTGCTGTCAAGATCTGCAAGATGATTAAGCATATTCTCAGGTTTGAAATTTTTACTTTCGAGGCCAAAAAAATTGCCGGTCATATAATGATCAGCTCTGAAAGCCAGAAGCCTTGCTCCTGATGGTGCTTCCCACCAGAAAGCAGTTGGTTTGTCAAAAGGAAGTATCGATCTGGTTTCATTGATCCCCATATTAAGATATTTTACACCTGTGTTTTTAAAATAGTCGGGCATGCACCATGCAATGCCATTTACATCATTCTGCATTGCTACCTTTACAGGAATTCCCAGTTTATCAAATTCCTTTAGTGGCTGGAGAAAGTCATACATAAGGTTTTCATCGGAAATCTCAGCCATATTTGTATACATACCTGTCACCTCAATTCTGCCTTCAGATATTCTTTTAAGGAGTCTGCTGATCTGGGTTGAAGGTCTGGAACGAAGGTATTCCCTTGTCACCCAGGCTGATTCACAGGTCCAGCGAAATTTTGCATCGTCCGGAAGATTATCTGTCTGATCGCAATAATCGAGAGCATAGTCAATATACCTCATGTGTTCGGCAAGTATTTCCGACTGCGGACGGGTATAACCAATATCTGTGTGTGAGTGCTGGACAAAATAGATCTCCCATTTTTTTGGCGGGACCAATGTTACAGAATATTTCTCCGCCGGTTTGTCGTCGATTTTTGCCGAAACAGTGATTTTTCCTGGTTTCTTTACGGCAGGGAATGTAAGAAGATACCTGTTGTTGCCTTTTATCAGATCGGCTTTAAGAATTTCTTTCCCGCCAGATAAAAAAACGATTTTCCCGGGAATTGCAGCCTGGTAACTTGCTAATACCTGTTGAAAAGATCTGTTCCCTTCCCTGAAAAGGACCGGTGCATTTTTAAAAGTTACTTTCTGCTGTGATGTGTTCTGACCATTCATCACCTGAGCTGACAGAAAAGCCAGGAGGATGATCATAATTAACGGCAAACGGATTTTTCCCATGGAATTTAAGGTTAAAGGTTTAATACAATAGTTTTAGAATGTCAGAAAGATACTTAATTTTAACATATATACCCTATCCCCGGCCTCCCGCAGTTGCGGGACAGGCTTTCCCCTTAAGACCAAAGGGGGAAGGGTAATCCTCCTTAAGGTAATCAGGAAAAGGGGGCAGGATAAAAAAAGAAGGTGTCCTTTCAGAGACACCTTCTTAAAACAAGCATTTTTACGAAATTACTGCCAGGTGGGCATAGAGATTCCCGATCCTGTATTCGTAAGTTACAGATACTCCCGGAACGACTGATGTTACCTTGATCATACCGTAGATAACGTTCTCAGGATTAGGTCCGTTCACGATTTTGAAGATATAAATACCTTCTCCCGCTATCGGATCAGCAGTGGTCGTTGGTGTACCGGCATTGAATGCTGCTATGGCAGCCGTTGTACTGTTAGCTGTATACATTGCAGCCGTAGTCGGTACAAACTCAATTGTATTACCTGCTGCCAGCCATGCAGAGCCTCCCTTAAGGATCAGGGAACCTGCAATAGCTATTGTTGCATTGGCATTGTTTTCTGCAACGGCGGCATTTTTCAGGAGATTTCTTCCTGCTGATGATCCTCCCAGAGTCTGTGTAACACCGGTTTTCTTGAGATAGAAATACGGATCACGTACAATGACAGTATATTCAATCACATCGGTGTATGTTCCTGCAGAAGCAGTAAAGGTATAATACATTGTATCTTTATCGGCGGCAAAATCTGCACCTGATATCGGAACAAGGAAAGGTTGCGTGCCCGAGAAAGGTGAGCCCGTTACATCAACCAGCGGAGCATTCTTGCCATTTTTACGTTTTGCTGTAAGCGTACCTGCGTAAGCACCGATTTTGGGAGCCACACTTACATTGAAGAAAGCAGTTTCATCAGTCCGTGCTACATCAACATCCTTTCCTGAAACTCTTGGTTTTGTAGTGCTGGTTGCAGCAACCATGTCAACCCTTTGTTTTGCAGATTCGGTTGCTCCGGCAAAAGTAACTGTTACATAATCACCGGCTTTATTTAACTTCGCTTCCGCTCTTGTATAAGTGATTGTAGCCTTCAGATCCGAACCGACTG
>CAYPHL010000105.1:0-3381 GCA_964410385.1 uncultured Rikenellaceae bacterium
TGAATTATTTGTAATTTTCATTTTCTAAAATCCTCTACAATATTAAGCGTATAATGGGCAGATTATTATTTAATTACGGTCATGTAGATATTACACCCGGGGAACCTGTGCTTCTGGCGGGTTATGCAAACCGGAAAGGATTATCGAAGGACATCCACAGAAGACTGACTTCAAGATGTGTGGTAATTAAGCAGGAAGAAGAAATCTTATGCCTGGTAGTCAACGATCTGATGGACGTCGATCCCGAAATAATAAATTCGGTTAAGGCAGATATTTCCGGAAAAACAGGTGTTGAGGAAAACTCCGTTATTATTGTTTCCATTCATTCTCATTCAGCACCTGAAATTGAAACAGGAAGGTATGATGCCAACGACAGATATATTGATCTTTTTAAAAGGAAAGTGACTGAAAATGCCTGTTCGGTAATTGATGGGGAATTCAGGGAAGCAGATATTTTTTTCGGTAAGTCGGAATGCGATATAAATATTGCAAGGCGGGATATAAAGCCTGATGACGGGAGCATGGCTTACAGGGTTGGCGATCCTGACGGACTGACTGACAGGGAGGTGATGGTACTTCAGTTGAAAGACAAAACAGGGGAGAGGAAAGTCTCACTTTTCAATTATGCATGTCATCCTGTGACGCTTGGATATGGGAGCAATTATATTTCGACTGATTATCCTGGAAGAGCCAGGGAGGTGGTTGAGGAAAAATATGGCGGCATGGCTGTTTTTGTCAATGGTGCAACAGGTGATCTGAACCCCCGTGAAACTGATCATACCGAACCGGAAGTTACAGATAAGGAAGGAGAAAAGCTGGGTAAAGCCGTAATATCTGCAATCCTGACCAGGAATATGGCTGACCCGGATCTCAAACTGATATCGAAAACGATATATATACCTTTCAGGGACCAGGTAATATCAAAAGAACATATTGAAAATGAGGTCAGAAGAAAATATTCTGATGTAACTGAATTTTTTACATGGAAGGAAATGCTCGGAAGGTGGAAAAACAAAGTGTTTGAGATGATAGACAGTAATGCGACGGTGAAAAGCTTACCTGTTAAAATAAATGTTCTGAAGCTGGGCAATACTGTTATGTTTTTTACCCAGGGAGAGCTTTTTGTGAAATATCAGATTGATCTCAAGAGACATTTCTCAGATCACGCTTTGTTTTGTATAACCTATGCTCATGGGACCGGGGCATATATTGCCACCAGAGAAGCATTTGACAGAAAGAGTTATGAAGCTGATCAGGCATATATTTACGAAATGATGCCGTCTCCTCTCACTCCGGAAATTGAAAAGATCTATCTAAAAGAGGCTCTGGATATTGTCAGGGGGTTGATTAAATAATTCATGAAACACATAACAGACGTTTATGGGAAGTATTGACTGGGTGGTAGTGATTGTTCTTACAGTCGCGACCATGTTTGTAGGTGTTGTTTACACCAGGTCTGCCGGATCAGGAGGGCAGGAAGGATTTTTCACGGCAAACAGGAATCTCGCCTGGTGGTCTCTCGGCATCTCGAATGCGGCGACCTATCAGTCGGGGCTCGGGGGATTTGTAATGCTTGTCTTCCTCTATGGTTTTTCAGGGAACTGGTTGTGGTGGGCACAATGGATAATCTGGATGCCGCTTGTTGCTATTATCTGGTCGAAGATGTGGCAGAGAATGAGGATCGTAACCACAGCTGAACTAATTTCGATAAGATACGGAGGCAGAACGGCGGTTATTGCAAGAAGGATTTATGCTCTGGTAATGTGCTTCTTTTCAATGCTTACACTTGCATATATTACAGGATTTTTTGCCAAGACCATAGGGCCTCTTTTCCCGATCTCAATGGTTTCAATATTGTTGATCTTCGGATCAATAACTGTTATCTACACTCTTCTCGGGGGCCTAATGGGTTCGGTTATGGTTTCAGTTGTTCAGATGGTCATAATGATAGCCGGAAGTCTTGTCTTCCTGGGAATCATAATACCACAGAACGGGGGATGGGCTGAGATACTCGGAAAAGTAAGCGAACTCAGACCAGAAGCATTGTCATTAAATCCTGTTTCGGATGTGACGCCGCCACTGACTATTATGATGTTCGTTATTCTGGGATTGTTTTTTGCAGGTTCCCCAAGCGCAGGAGAAGGGATGACAGCACAGCGATTCATGGCTGCGAAGAATGAAGGGCATGCACTCGGGGGTCAGCTGTTCAGTACATTCATTTCATTGTGCGTAAGGATAGTTCCTCTGGTCGGGCTTGGTATAATCTGCATAACAATGTTCTGGGCCGACGATCTTGTTCCGAAATACGGACAGGTCCCGGAAGGATTCAGGATGCTGGAAGATCCTGCATTTGCATGGGGATCGATTGTGAAATTCAGTAAGCTTCCCGTCGGATTCAGAGGGCTGCTTGTCGCTACCGAAGTTGCAGCTTATATGTCAACCCTCAGTGCCCTGATCAACTGGGGAAGCAGTTTCATAGTCAACGATTTTTATAAGCAAATACAACCCGACATAAGCAAAAAGCAGGAAGTGACGATAAGCAGGATCACTACTTTGATACTTTTTATTGTAGCTTCTTTAATCGCTGTGTTGTTTGTGGATAATATGGTCAGCTGGTTCCTTTTCATAAATTCTGTTGTAATAATATTCTGGCTGCCGCTGGCTTATTTCAGATTTTTCTGGCCCCGTTTCAATGTCTGGGGAGAAATGACTGCAACAATTCTCGGATTGCCCCTGACGATACTTTTCTGGTTCATTCTCGGTTTCCAGAGCAGGCCCGTGTGGCAGGGAACAGGCATGTTATTTATTATAGCGGTTTCAGTTATTACTCTGATAACCCTTGTAACTCCCGCTGAACAGGATGAGACACTTAAGAATTTTTATCTCAGATGCCGTCCTCCCGCAGGATGGAAAAAGCTGAGAAGGAAATATCCTTCCCTCCCGGGGCATGATAAGTCATTGCGTTCCCAGATAACTGATTGTTTACTAGGAATAGTTGCATGTTTTGGTCTGTCGATGGCGACAAATGCAACATTTGTCGGGAACTGGCCGGTCATTGTTTCCGGAGTACTGGGTGCAGTTATTTTTGGAGGTTTACTGATAAAAAGATCATTCTCACGAAAGAACGATGAAGTACATCCTGTCAGCGCTGCTGTTTAGTTTTTTGATTCCCGCCGCAGTAGGGCAGAAATTGCCGGGATTCAGAAATTCAGAAAGTTTTGATGAACAACAGCTTGTGATTGAGGATTCAGAAAATGGCACCCGTATACTGAAAAATGATTCCCTGATAATACCTGTCAGAATGCTCAATATTCCCGTTCGCGATCTATCATCAGAAAGCGGATCTGAATTCATGAACAGGATCAGATCATTATCAGCTGA
>CAYPHL010000105.1:3481-6290 GCA_964410385.1 uncultured Rikenellaceae bacterium
AAGGTGGTAATATATGGCTGGCACAAAACAGACGGAAATCCAATTCAGCCTGTTTACAGTGGTCATATCTACTGGTATGTCGATTACAGTCATGGTATAAGACTTATAAATAACCAGGTCCTGATCGATGGCAAGCCAAAATTATTCACAGAGATATTGCAGGACCCGATACTATTTAAGATCTTTAGCGATGAGGATGCTCCGATGAAGCAGCCTGCATACAGAAAACAAAATCAATAAAATAAATAACATCGATATGCAATACAGGGAACTGGGCAGGACAGGGATCAAATTATCAGCTATTGGGCTGGGTTGTATGGGTATGAGCCATGCCTATGGTAAAAAGGATGATAAGGAATCCATTGCCACACTCGAGATGGCTATTGATCTGGGAATCAATTTCTGGGATACGGCGGATATTTATGGTAGTGGAGTAAATGAGATTCTGATCTCGGAGGTCCTTTCCAGACACCGTGATAAAGTATTCATTGCAACTAAATTTGGTTTTCAGGCTACCCCGGATGATCCCTTCTTTCTGGATGTATCGCCGTCATATATGAGAAAAGCCGTTGAGGCAAGCTTAAAGCGGCTGAAAACTGATACAATAGATCTGTATTATGCTCATCGTCTTGATCCGAAGGTACCTGTTGAGGAAATGACCGGAGCAATGAGTGACCTGGTAAAAGAAGGGAAAGTCAGATTCCTCGGGCTGTCAGAGGCATCAGCCGGTTCAATACGTAAAGCCTGCAGTGTTCATCAGATTTCCGCTCTTCAGAGTGAATATTCATTACTTACACGTGATGTTGAAAAAGAAATACTTCCTTTTTGCAAAGCTGAGGGAATCACTTTCGTTCCTTTCAGTCCGCTTGTGAGGGGACTGATAACCGATAAGCTGGATGCGGAACAGATAGGTGAAAGGGATTTCAGGAAGGAGCTTCCCCGATTTTCAGGTAAATACTATGAGAATAACCGGAAGCTGGCTAAAGCATTTGCGGGTCTGGCTAATGATAAGAACTGCACTCCGGCGCAGCTGGCTCTTGCATGGATATTGGCACAGGGAGATAATATAATCCCGATTCCCGGAACCAAAAAGAGAAAATATCTTATGGAAAATGCCGGTGCAGCTGATATTAAACTGACACCGGATGAGCTGAAGGATATTGAGGATCTTCTCAGAAAATACCCTGATATCGGTCCGAGATATACCGAAAAATTTTCAAAAAGAGTTGATAAGGAATAATATTGCCAGTTTTTTGACTTAGTGTTTCTTAGTGTCTTAGTGCCTGCATTATAATTAATTCTTACAAACGATGAAGAACAGACTTATCCTGATTATTACCTTACTTTTTACTGTGCCGGCAATTGCTCAGCAAAGAACCCAGGCAGATCCCGTAATTTCTGCAATGCATACAATTTCGAGTCACGATCTGCTAGAATATGTAAAGATCCAATGTGATGAGAAATATGCCGGGAGGCTTACCGGCACAGCTGAGTATCAGCAGTGTGCAGAATGGCTTGCTTCAATGTTCAGAGAATGGGGATTGACACCTGCCGGTGAAAAAGGAACATGGTTCCAGTGGTTTGATATACCCTATACTCTTGTTTATCCTGATTGCAGTGTTTCGCTTCACCTTAAACAAGGAAAGGAAGGTAACATTCTGAAAAATTATAAATATGTTACAGAATATATGCCCGGATCGACCTCTGGTAACGGTGAGGTAACTGCTGAGGTTGTATATGCAGGATACGGGATCACTGCCCCGGAGCTGGGCTATGATGATTACGCGGGAACAGATGTCAAAGGTAAGATAATCCTTATAGAACCTGAAGCTCCGGTAAGTCCCGCGGCAGGTGCTGAAAAATTCAATCCATGGTATGAACATTCATTTCATCAGACAAAATTGAATAATGCCGTAAAACATGGAGCTGTGGGGATGCTTTATAATTACGGACCAATCGCGAATCCCAATAATGCCTGGAACAAAGATTTCATATATGTCCATATTGGCAGTGAAGCCGTTAATGATATTTTCGCCGGGACAGGCAAGTCGTATGACAAGGTAATCGCCGGCATAAGGGGAGACCTGAAACCGGCATCATTTAATACCGGTAAAACTGTAACAGTTAAAATGTCAACTGAGCATTTTCCTGACGGACGCGGGAGCAATATTATTGGTCTGCTTGAGGGAACCGATCCGGTTTTGAGCAAAGAAGTAATTATAATCGGAGCACATCTCGATCATCTTGGCCGTTGTTATGAAATGATCCCGGGAGCAAATGATAATGCATCGGCAGTCGCTGTGATGATGGGTGTTGCAAAAGCTCTTACGGAGCATAAAATCAAGCTGAAGCGATCGGTTCTGTTCCTTTCATTCGGTGCCGAGGAACAGGGAATTATAGGGTCAAAAGCATATCTTGAGAACCCGGTTTTCCCGCCTGAAAAAAGCATTCTGCTCAACATGGATGGCGTCGGGATCGGCCATTCTATCAATGCAAATGCCGGCCTTAATTTTCCTGGATTATGGAAATTTGTTGAAGAGGCAAATGAGAAATATATCCATCGGCCGCTCTCAACAAACAATTTTCCGAATCTTGGCCGTCCCAGACTTGATGCTGCAAGATTCCTTAGTACCGGTGTACCCTCACTGAGTTTTGCAACTTATGGTTCCAGGAATAATTACCACCTCCCCGGAGATAATTTAGACATAATAAATCCGGAGATAATGGAGGATATGGCAAGGCTTCTTTTCATCACTGTGGTTAATATGGGTAATTACGATGGTTCCCTTCGTTCTGCTCCCTGAGCTCA
>CAYPHL010000105.1:6390-12141 GCA_964410385.1 uncultured Rikenellaceae bacterium
CTCATCTCTCACCGCTCTCCTCTGCGCCCTTTGCCCTTTGCCCCTTGCCATTACCTGCTCACATCATATACAAAAAGCTTATCGGCATGTCGTATATAGAGTCTTTTACCGCAAATGACAGGATGTGCCCAGTACATTCCGGTTCCGCCTGAGGGGACTTTAAATTCCCCGGCGACTTCATATTTTTCGGGTTTTGCCTTAACAAGCCTCATCGTTCCTCTCTGTTCGAGAGTATAAAGCATCCCCTCGGCATATGTAATACATCCTTCATCGTTTGTGGCTTTCCACATCAGCTTGCCGGTCATTACATCAATACAGTGCCAGCCTCTCGATCCCCTGCTGCCTGATCCATATACATATCCGTTGTGAAGGATGACACCTCCATGGTGATTGTCCATCAACTCAGATTCCCATATTTTTTCCGGCTTGATCTCATTACCTGATATGTTCAGCTTGTAAAGCATGCTTCCCAGGGCATATCCGCTGGAAATGAAAACATAGTCTTTGAACAGCACAGCATCGCCGATGTTGCAATCCTGCTGGTTAACAACATCAATTGTCCATAGAAGGTTGCCTGTCTTTGTGTCCACACCATAATAGGATATGGCGCTGGCCCCGGTAACCTGTTTATAGCTGCCGATCATCCCAGTTACAGGGGATGTATATCCTTCTTTACCCGGGATCCGGGTGTTTGCCCAGATCAGTTTCCCTGTCTTTTTGTCCAGGCAGATCTGATGGCCTTTTTTACCGGACGGCCTTACATAGAGGTTATTTCCATCGATCATTACAGATTCCGCATAACCATATTCCGGAACCGGGGCGTTGAATTCCTCCATCAGGTCCCTTTGCCATATCTCTTTACCGGTCTTAGCTTCAAATGCTGCAAGTCTGCCCATCTCACCAAGAAAATAAACCACGCCATTGTCATAAGTAGGAGTGCTTCTTGGCCCGGTATATGAACTTGCCCAGGACGCTGTGGTTGTCCAGGCTTTTCCGACCGGCTTTTTCCATACCAGTTTACCTTTCAGGTCGAAAGCATAAACAAAAGGTTGCTTATTCACAGAACCGGCAGTATAGAGTAAACCATCAGCTATTGATACAGAACTGTAGCCTTCTCCCAGACCTTGAAAAGTGAGAAGTAAGCGCGGACCTCCTGATGGCCATTTCTGTAACAGACCAGTCTCCCCTGATTTATTCGTCCGGTCGGGTCCGTGAAAACAGGGCCACTCATACTGAGGCTGATCTGCTAAATTCTGATCCGGGCTTAATGGCAGGACAGAAATAAAAACAGCCGTTAACAACCGGAGAATGTTTTGTTTATGTCCGGAATTATGTGTAGGTTTTGAATTCATGATACTACGTTTATACTGTTTGGCAAGCTGACTAAAATAATGAAATCCGGTAAATAAAACAGAATATGTGATTTAATCGGGAATTTTTCTTCTGAATAGTCTTTCAAGAAATGATCTCTTTTTCTTTTCGGTTTTATAGAAATCATCAATTTCGCTCTTTTTAAGGATGTCCATGAGCCTATCCAGGAAATTATCTTCTTTAAAATCGGGGCAATCGAGGGTTCTTTCCAGTTCAGGAGGCAGACCCGGGAAGGGACTTATAAATTCTCCTGCAGTTCCGGGAAATAATTCTGTCTTTCTGAGTGTTATTGCCACAAGGGGCAATGCCAGGGCGCTTCCTGTACCATAGGCCGGACTGTTAAAGTGTATGGCCGGAGAGGAAGCGCCTGCCCGTGCTATAATTGTAAGTTCCGGATTGTAAGCTGCAAACCAGGAATCCGCATAATTCTGTGAGGTTCCTGTTTTACCTGCGAAATGTGAAGTAACACCATATACTGTCCTCATTGAGCTTCCTGTACCTTCATTTACAGCTTTCTGAAGTATAGCACTGATAAGAAGACAGGATCTATCCGTCAGTACTTTAGGGAAAACAATATCATGATCATGGTGATAAATTATATCACCATCAGGTGTTATGATTGATGCAACCGACCATGGTTTTACTTTATATCCGCCATTTGCAAAAGCTGAGTAAGCTACTGCTGTTTCAACAATACTCGCTTCGGCAGTTCCAAGCGGAAGGGATGGGGTATTGTTAAGTTGAAAGGAAAATCCCATTTCTCTCCATAATGAATCGAGTCTTTTGAAACCAAGTTCCATGAACAGGTTGAAAGTGGGAATGTTCATCGACCGGGCCAGAGCTCCTGCAACTGAGTAATTCCCCCCGTATGAATGATCGAAATTCTCAGGACTCCAGTCTTTGTATTCTGAAAGAACAAGTGAATCATTGTCAAGATAACTACAGGGCTCAATTCCTTCTTCAAATGCCAGTGCATACAATATTGGTTTGAAAACAGAGCCAAGCTGCCTTCTGGCAAGGATCTGGTCATAAGGATGGGTTGTAAAATCTATTCCACCTACCCACGCCCTTACGGCGCCATTTTGCGGATCCAATGCAAGCAATCCTGCGTGAAGCGTTGTCAGTGCCCGCCTTATACTATCCCTTATTGAAACCGAATCGGTATATATCCCTTTCCAGTCGAAGATCAACTGACGATGTTTCTCATCTGCCCTGTGCGAAAGGTTCTTCTCAGCAAGAATGGCATCTGTCAGTTTGGTGAGCTGTCTTCTCCCTGATGTACTTCTGTATTGATCGCGTAAGTGTTTCTGCATAACAGACAGGTGATCAGCAAATGATAGTCTGGCAAAATTCTGGAGAGCCAGATTAAGTGTTGTCGTAATAATGAGACCATCTTTTTCAATATTCCATATATTACCACGGGAAGATGCAATATTATTCAATATCTCCTCAGCTTCTCTTTTCACCTGAACCAGAAAATAATCCGCTGACCCCTCAGATTCTGATTTCCTGTAACTGAGTCTTATCGGTAACCTTATCAGTGAGTCGGCAATATCGGATCCCAGATAAGCATATTTTTCCATTTGTTTCAGGACGACATTTCTCCTGGTCAAGGCTTTTTCAGGATTCAATGCCGGATTGTAGCGGGTGGTAGCTTTAAGCATACCAATAAGCATAGCGGATTCTTCAATCCGGAGCTTTTCAGTAAGTTTATTGAAATATCTTGCTGATGCTGCTTCAATCCCATAGATGTTTTCTCCGAATGAAACTGTATTAAGATAGAGGGTAAGTATTTCTTCTTTTGTAAAAGTCTTTTCAAGTCTGCCGGCAAGTATAGCTTCACGGTATTTGTTAATGAAAATCGAAAATCTGCCGTTCCCATTCCTTCCAAACATGTTTTTGGCCAGTTGCTGGGTTATTGTACTTCCACCTCCTGACTCTGATCTGTTAAGAAGGATTGTTTTCAGCAGAACCCTTACCAGGCTCCTCGAATCTACGCCCTCATGTTCAAAGAAACGTGCATCTTCAGTTGCAATAAGCGCATCAACCAGATGCGAAGGCAGTTGTTCATAAGTGACATTCGTCCGGTTTTCGGTGTAAAACTTCCCGATAAGCAGGCCTTCGGACGATAAGACTTCTGATGCTTCAGCATTCCTGAAGTTCCAAAGTTCCTCCACGGTCTGAAGATGGCCGAATACCCCGCTTAATATTAATATGAGAAATAGGACGGGGAAAAAAGCCAGTATCAGAGCGGAGATCAGAATTATTTTCCAATACTTTTTCATCCGTAAAAACAGGTGACAGCCTTAAAACGTAAAAACCTTAAGATGTATTTCAGGCTGTCGAATCTAAAACCGGGAAAAGAGGAGAAAGTGACGGTTGGATTTTTAACTTATTTTAATTCATATTCTGCAATCAGTCCACCCTTTATGTCTTTAACAAGAGTTTTAATTATCTTATTATCAACATATACCTCTACAAATGAATTAGCAGAATTGACTAATACGGGATATCCGAAACCTGATTTCCCTTTTTCATAGTAAGTGTTCCTGTGCGTATGGCCTGATATCATGAGATTTATTCCTGCAGACATCAGTACCGGTCCAAAATTGTCGGCCAGGAATTTCTGGCCGTGACTCTGACGGATTTCTTTTACAATCGGCATGTGTACAATAACGATCCTGTATTTAGCATTCCTGAATGCATCACTTTTTACTTCATTTTTCAGCCATTCCAGCTCTTCAAGCCGGTAAGAATCATAATCTGCAAGGCCATAATAATATCTGTTATTATCAGGCTTGTCTTCACCGCAGTCGAGAACTGTAAAATGGACAGGTCCATTATCAAAACTGTAATAGAACCTGTTTTCCTTAAAGTCAAAATAATTTTTGAATTCCCGTCCGGCATATCCTCTGGCCTCATGGTTGCCTCTTGCATAAAAAAATGGTTTCCGCATTCCAAAATATGTCACGGCAGTATCAATAAATCCTGTAAAAAGCTGATCAGGAGATTGTACAAAGTCAATCATATCACCGTTAAAGAAGAAGAAATCCTGTGCGGATACATTTCCACACTTTATGTATGAAGCAAGTTTTCCCGCATTCCCGTGCACATCATTTACTACAGTAAAATTTATTGTTTCTGATTTCAATTGAGGTGTTGTAAAACTTTCAGGTTTCATATTAAGTGTATCACCATAGTAGATCTTATATGCCTGGTATTTGAGTATCTGAATTGAACTGATACTGTATTTATAGGTATTTCCCGCTTCCAGTCCTTCGATTCTGACCTTATGTAATAATCCGCCTCCGTCAATTATTCCGTCATGACTGTTCCGGACAATGCGTACTTTACCATCCGGGCAGGTCAGACTGACTGCCGGGACTGCCGGTTTGTTTGTGGTCCAAATAATGGTAACTCCGGATGTTCCCATATTCTGGAGGTAAGGGCCATGTGTTATGACAAGATTTTCATTATCAATACCCTGAGAAAAGGAACCTAGTGACAGAACAATAATTAGTGTACAAAAGGAATACAGTTTTTTCATTTATTATGTTTTAAAATGTTATTTGAAACAAATCTAATGTTTTGCTTGGAAAATCAGGCTGTTTCAATACTATTTAAGAAAACACCAGAATTAATATTCACCAAATTAAAATGATCCGGATGAAAATTAAATCACATTATATCCGGATACTTCCTGAGTTTTTGTGCGTATGGAGCTCTTTTTTATCTGTCTGTACAGGAAAGTGAAAAAATTATTCCCATATTTACATCGTCTTATAGCTGGTCTGTTCTGATGAAATTATATCTGCGGCACAAAACACCTTATACAATAGTCCTGGTTTTCATTTTTCAATTGCTTATTTCTTATTGTGCAAAACGGTCATACCCAGAAAGGGTATTCATTAATATTGAAAATACGGAAGAGAACAACAAGTTTAAATCATTTATTGATTCCGGTATTGAGAAAAATCTGGATACAAATAAAGCCAGTCCTGATCAGATCATAAATACAGCCAGGGAATATCTTGGTGTTCCACACTGTATGGGAGGTACGACCAGGAAATGCATGGATTGTTCAGGATTGCTTGTCGCAGTATTTGCGCGCTATGATATCCGGCTTCCACATAATTCTGAAGAACAGGCAAAATATGGAAGACTTATCGCGGTGAAAGATGAACTCCGGAAAGGAGACCTGGTATTTTTCATCCGCTCATACAAAACACAGCGTTTTATTACCCATTCCGGTATTTATCTTGGGAATAATGAATTCATTCATACATCATCGACCAACGGAGTGACAATTACTTCGCTTGATGACAGCTGGTGGAAAGAAAAGTTCATCTTCGGGACAAGGGTGTTCAAATAGGATATGTT
>CAYPHL010000105.1:12241-14781 GCA_964410385.1 uncultured Rikenellaceae bacterium
TTTAAGTGCTACAAATACAATACATTTGTAATCATATTGACTTAAACATTCTAAAATCATTCTGTAATGAAAAACCTGAGATTTCTGGCTTTGATTCTGGCAGCATTTTTGATTTTCGGTTTTACCGCCGAAAAAATCTATGACTCGAAGAGTGCATGGAAACAGCTTTATCCGAAGATAATGAAGCAGATCAAGGCTCCGGTTTTTAACGGGGCGAAATATAACATTGCAGATTACGGAGCAGTGCCTGATGATCCCGTATTTCTTAACCATAAGGTTATCAATTCAACCATAGGATTATGCAGCAGTAAAGGTGGCGGGACCGTTATGATCCCCAAAGGTACATGGCATACGGGGCCGGTTGTCATGAAAAGTAATGTGAATCTTCATATATCTGAAGGTGCTGTATTGCTTTTCACCGATGATATTGATCAGTATCCCACGGTTCTGACCCGGTGGGAAGGGATGGATTGTTATAATACTTCCCCGATGATATATGCCTATGAGCAGCAGAACATAGCCATCACCGGCAAGGGGACCATTGACGGCGGCTCATCTGTAAAGAACTGGTGGGGGATGAGAAGGCTGGCTGCTGTTCCGGGGAAGGAGCTTAGAGGCAGGCCTCTTCTGATGGAATGGAATGAGAAAGGGATCCCTGTTGAAAAAAGGATAATGGGAAAAGGCGATAATATGAGGCCTCAGCTTATTAACTTCTATAAGTGTAAAAACATTTTAATACAGGATGTTACTCTTACACGCCCTGCTTTCTGGACCATCCACCCTCTTATGTGTGAGAATTTGACAGTCAGAGGTGTGACAATGAACACTGTAGGAGCTCCTAATGGCGATGGCTGCGACCCGGAATCAAGTAAAAATGTACTTATTGAGAATTGTTTCTTCAATACGGGAGATGATTGTATTGCAATAAAGTCGGGACGTAATTTTGACGGCCGGAGATGGAATATACCGAGTGAAAATATTATTGTCAGGAACTGTCGTATGCAGAACGGACATGGCGGCGTTGTTATAGGCAGTGAAATTTCAGGAGGTTACAAAAACCTTTTCGTTGAGGATTGTGAAATGGACAGTCCGTCGCTTGACAGGGTTATCAGGATAAAAACAAATAATTGCCGGGGTGGTGTTATTGAAAATATATATGTCCGTAACGTAAATGTTGGTCAGTGTCGCGAAGCAGTACTTAAGATCAATCTGGTGTATGAACCTGCAGAGGACTGTACAAGGGATTTCCCGCCCGTTGTAAAAAATGTATATCTCGACAATGTTAAGTGTCAGCAGAGTCGATACGGGGTATATATAGACGGTTTTGAGGACCTGAAAAATGTATTGAATATAAACCTGCTTAACTGTACCTGGACAAACGTAAAGGAAAACAACAGACTGGAAGGTCTTATTGAAGGACTTGTCTTCAGAAATTCGACAATTAACGGAGAGGTAGTAAAATAATATTTAACCTTTTCCGGGATGGGGAAGTTATTGAAGATTATTTAAAGATCCGTTTGTCAAACGGAAAAGGTTCAATGCTTTTAATCCTGATCCTGCTGAAATCAGGGTGGAATGGATTAATGAGAATATTGAAATCGCCTTTGGTAACAGCAGATGGTATTTTCAGCAGACAATATTTGTTTTCCCTGATAAAATTATCTCCCAGAGTCTGAGTCACCGGAAGATAGGGGAATGTGTTCCAGCAGCGGGGAAGATCTTTTTCCTTCACAGTAATGGTGGAAACATCATCAGGAATTGAAATGGTGACCATCATGTAATCATCCGGTAATGTTGCAAGTGTCAGATGAACGGCAACTTCCGCCATTGCCAGTGATCTGTTTGATGCAGTGTATATTATTTCAGTGCCCGGTGAATTCCACCGGGCCCCCTTAAGTGCAGCGCCTTTACCTGAAAGTACAGATGCCCACCTTTCTTTCGATAACCTGAATACTTCCATTAAACAAGGATTCCCTGATCGATGCGTGTAAGTTCTCCCATAACCATCTCTTTACCGTATGAATCTTTCAGGAGCTCAAATGGTATTTGATTGCCAAGGGCATAATTTGGAGTTTCAAGCCACCTTTTAAATTTATTTTCAGAACCAAAAACCCCCAGACCAAGGTTTGTGACCTCAGCAAGTTCAATGATCTTTTCGGTATGGATCGGTTTAAATAGTTTATCTGACTGGCTGTATCTTGTAAGTGATTTACCCGAAATGTTCAGATATTCTGCCCAGTCGTTGAGTGTAAACGGGGTATAATCCTTGATAAGAGCAAACAGAGAATAGGGGATACCTTTCCTGATTGTATAGACAATGAGTAGTTTATTGTTCAGGAACCCTGTTAATGTAAGATCAGATTTACCGGGTGAGACCAGATTCTCAAATTCTGTATTTTTAATATATTTTTTTAATTCCCTGCTGATCTGGATATTCAGAAGACCTTCCTTTTTCGGATTCTCTCCTTTGATGGTAACTGACTGTTTAGTATCACTTTTCCCGGCATTGATGTTATGGGTTGATTGTTTTTCCATAATAT
>CAYPHL010000106.1:0-14720 GCA_964410385.1 uncultured Rikenellaceae bacterium
AGATCATCTTTGAGCTTTACAATATTGCAGTGACGCCAGCCTCCGTAAATGAGGTATATCTTTCCGTCAGAATCTTCGAAAACAAACTGATCGATAGGCTGGGCTCCATTGTGAAACTTATCGATGAGAGGCTTTCCCAGGTGATCCCGGTAAGGACCTTCCGGCTTGTCGGCAACTGCAACACCTATGCCTCCAGCCTCATTATCAGACTGAATATCATTGGCTCCGAACAGTAAAAAGTATTTTCCGTTTCTTTTTATTACTGATGGAGCCCACATAGCTTTTTCAGCCCATTTGATTGAAGAAGTATCAATAATTCTTTCATGCTTTTTCCAGTTTGTAAGATCTTTTGAGGAAAATGCATCCATAAACACCTGATCTTTATAAGGAGCAGAATAAGTTGGGAATATCCAGTACCTCTTATTGTAAATCGTTCCTTCAGGATCTGCATACCAGCCTGGGAAGACGGGATTACCTGAAAAATGTATCCGGATAGTGCATCCTGATATTAATCCGGAAAGTAAAATTAAAATTGGAAGAGTTCGCTTCATGTTTATAAACTTTTGTAATTCTTACACTTTGTGAATCCTTTGTGATAACCTTCGTGTCCTTTGTAGGTTTGTAAGCATTGTTTTTTAACCACAAAGAGCACAAAGGATTACACAAAGGACACAAAGGAATACAATAAATTGAAAATATCTTTAAATGAGAAAGATTAAATTAGCGATAGGGAAAATGGAAATTTTATTTTTTAATTGATCGAAAAATAACCAATTAATCACATTTTGTAGTTAATTTATGATGTTATAATTCTGCTTTGAAAGATTTGAAGGATTGTCATGTTATCACCGTCTTTCCCTCAGGGGAACAGGCCGGTTTTCAGCTTTCACCCTTTAGGGCCGGGGTAAAAAAGCTGAGTACAGACCGATTTCAGCTTTCACCCTATAGGGCCGGGGTAAAAAAGCTGAATAGCCAAATATTTTTGATGATCTGTTAAAGTAGAAATAATATCAAGTTTAAATAAGTATTCTATGTCAAAGAGATGTTTTGGTAAGAAGTTGTTGATATTTAGCTTTATCATTACAGTAATGCTTATTTCCTGCAACAACAGGAAAGCGGATATTACTGTTGTTTTCCCCGATGTAAGTGACCCTGTTCAGATTACAAAGAGCGATAAAGAACATCTTTTTGCCAGTTATTATGGCATCAATTCATGGAGCAGGGATCAGAGGTTTGTCACAGTGCTGGAAACCGATATAAAGTACAAGCTTCCTGATGAGAATGAACCTGCTATACTGGGGCTTGTTGATCTGAAGACCAACGATTTCATTCCATTGGCCGAAACACATGCCTGGAATTTTCAGCAGGGATGTATGGCTCACTGGCTGGCGACATCGCCCGATTCCCTGATTATTTATAATGATCTCAGGGAGGGGAAATATGTATCGGTTATATTAAATGTTCATACAGGAAGAGAGATCAAAACAATCCACTATCCGGTAAGCGCTGTTTCACCAGATGGGAAGGAAGCTGTAAGTCTTAATTTCTCAAGATTAAGAATTACACGACCGGATTATGGATATGGTGGCAACGGACAGGATCCTCAGGCTGACATTCAATTGCCCGATAATGACGGGCTCTTCCTTGTAAATCTTGAAACAGGTGAAGCAAAACTTATAGTTTCTCTTGCACAGGTAAAGAATCTTGTTCCTCCGGTTAAGGAAGGTTATATAGGCTGGTTCAATCACACTCTGTTCAGCAGGAATGGTTCAAAGATCTTCTGGCTTTCACGACAGATGGATGGGACAAAACGTATAACCACGTCACTGACGGTAAATAAAGATGGCACAGAACTGCGCCGGTGTTTTCCTGATAACTGGGAAGGTTCTCATTTCGACTGGCTGAATGATGATGAACTGATGGTAACTGCAAATTACCAGGGGAAGCAATATGCACATGTTTTGTTTACAGTTGGTCAGCAGGACTATAAAAGGCTGGGTAACGGATTGCTGGATTATGACGGACACGGTACTTTTTCACCCGATCAGAAATGGATGGTAACTGATACTTACCCGAGTACTGGTCTACGTGAGCAAAAAATATACCTTATGGATATGAAGACGGAGGCTGTACTTCCGCTTGGGCGATTTGTTCAGCCAGCTGAGTTCAATGGATTCTGGCGCTGCGATATACATTGCAGATGGAGTCCCCGGGGTGATATGATCGGATTTAACTCAACCTTTACCGGAAGCAGACAGGTGTACATTATGAAACTGAATTATTGACCTGATATTTTCTTCCTATGTGAAACCTTTGCGCACTTTGCGTAACCCTTTGTGTTCTTTGCGGTTAAACAACAATTCTTACTTTACCGCAAAGGACACGAAGGTTATCGCAAAGGGCACAAAGGAAGACAATATTGTATGAATATTTACGAATTAAACATTAGAAGTCAATGAAAAGATTCTTGTGCTTGTTTCTGGTTTTGCTGTTATGTTTTCCGTTATTTTCCCAGCAGGCGGAAAATATTTCAAGTACTGATCTTCAAAAATTCCCATCCCGGAGTATTATTGAATTATCCGGCTCTGCTCTGAAGAACGGTGAGATCCTTCTTATGAATTCGAGCCATCAGGATCTTGCTTGGATGGATTTTCTTGAGAAATGTATAATTGAGAGGGATACAATGCTTATGACCCCTCTCCTTAAGGCAGCATCCAAAGACCCGGGATACAGGTTCGATATTGAAGATGTGCTCATGATAAAAGAGTATATCGGAAGGCATCCCGAAGCTAAATCTGTAATATCAGGAATGCTTAGGGACGGGAGGCTCTCATGCGGATCAACATACCAGATGCCTTATGAAGAGATGTACAGTGGCGAGTCGCTTGTCAGACAGTTCTATCTTGGGGCAAGGTGGGTTAATAAGAACCTTGACGGGTATTTTCCCGACAGCTACTGGAATCCCGATGTTCCGGGCAGGACTATGCAGATGGCACAGATCATGGCAAAATCAGGGACAAAGAACCTTTTCATGTCTCGTCACGAAAAAGGTGTTTATAAATGGTACAGCCCGGACGGATCTTTTGTATATGCATATTCACCGGGTCATTATGCTGAAGATTTTACCTTTCTCAGCAAGCCCTTTCCGGAGGCAGCCGGGACACTGGCTCAGAAAGCAATGTACTGGGCCAGGGGATATAATACACAACCAGACCTGAAACCGGTGATCCCATTCATTTCAGACTGGGATATGAGTCCCGCAAAAGATTATTCTTCTCTGATCTCACAATGGAACAGTCTTAATGGTTATAAAAATGAACAGGGAATTCAGATTGATCTGACCCTTCCAAAAATAAGGCTTGTTACATTTCCTGAATTTATGGAAAGATTCAGAAGTGCAAATCCTGATCTGAAAAGTATAACCGGAGAGAGGCCGGCTGTATGGTTATATATTCACGGACCATCTCATGAATGGGCTCTGAAGGCATCACGTGAGGGCGATATAATGATGACAGTTGCAGAAAAATTCTCTACTATTGATGCCTTACTTCAGGGATCTTTCCGGAATTATCCTGAAGAGAGACTCAATAGCGCCTGGGAATCCAAAATTTATCCCGATCATGGCTGGGGAGGGAAAGGTGGCGAATCAACTGATGCTATATTTCTTGGTAAATACGAAAAATCGCTTGGTGAAGCAAAGTCAATGACCGGTGAAGCACTGAGGAATATTGCATCAGGGATAAAAGTCAACAGGAATAAAGGTATCCCGGTCATTGTCTTCAACAGTTTATCGTGGAAGCGGGATGATCCTGTGACTTTCAGTATGGGCTTTGATCCGGGCCAGGCCTTCGGAATTGGTCTTGCTGATGCATCAGGAAAAGCAGTCCCGGTCCAGGTCACAGAAGCTGAAAAGTATGATGACAACAGTTTGAAAAGGATAAGCGCTACTTTCATTGCACGGGATGTACCATCAATCGGGTATAAAACTTATTACGCCGTCCCACAAAAGAATCCGGTTACCCTGAGCCAACCAGATTTATCGAAAATTGAAACTTCTTACTACAGGATAATTCCGGAAAAAGGTTGCCTAAGGAGTATTTTTGACAAGGAACTTAATGTCGAATTACTGAATACCGGTGAGATACTGGGAGGAGATGTCTTTACAATGAAATCTGTCGGGAACGGCGCCGGTGAATTTGCTGATGTTCAGCAACCGGAAATGGAAGGATTTGACAAGGTTTCAAACTATTCCCCTTCCTGGAAAACAGAAATGTCAGGGCCGGTTTTTACTTCATTGAAAGTGAGACAACCGATACGGAATGCGGTTGTGGAGACAAGATTAATTGTTTACAATGATCTGAAGAGGATTGATTTTGAAACGGCACTGCTAAACTGGGAAGGGCTTCTTTACAGGGAATACCGATTTGCATTGCCGCTTAATATGAAGAATGGTAAAGTATATTATGAAGTGCCTTTCGGCGTGCTTGAGGTGGGGAAGGATGAAATAGAAGGAGCAGCAGGAGAAAGATATACAACAAATTGTGCCGATGTTCACCCAAGGGGAATTGAGAACTTTATCGGAGCCTCGGATGAACGGTTCGGAGTGACCCTCAGTTCCAGTACTGCAGTGGCAGATTATGTAGATCCTACAGGTATGGCAGGAGGGGCAACTTTCCTTCAGCCGATTATGCTGGCTTCCCGCAGAAGCTGTCACGGGGAGGGTAATGAATATCTGCAGACCGGGAATCATTATTTCAGCTTTTCCCTAACATCACATAAACCTGGTAAGGAGAACGGTTTTAAACAGGGACGTCAGCCCAACGAAAAACTGATGACTATTGTTGATCCGGTTCAGGCAAAATCGGCTCTTCTTCCTGAAGAAATCAGTTTCTTTTCAGTCGATTCACCTAATATATCGGTTTCGGCAATTAAAAAAGCCGAAGATGATAACAGCGTTATTTTAAGGTTATATGAAACAGGACGGGGTGAAACAAATGTAAACATTAACAGCTGGTTTAAGATAAATGGCGCTGAAATTACTGACATGCTTGAATATAACGGAAAATCAATGACGCTCAGTTCAAAATCACTATCGTTAAAAGTTGGAAGTCATTCTGTCGAAACTCTTAAATTGTCGATAAAATAAAATTTAACCAATAAGGCACACAAAGGTCCCGATAGCTATCGGGATCACAAAGGATACGCAAAGTATACGAATTATTAAATTTAGAAAATAACCTTAAAATAATGGAAAGCAGGGAAAGAGTTGTAAGAGCAATAAAATTCATGAAGCCCGACAGACCGCCAATATCACATGCCATACTACCTTCTGCACAATATAAATACGGCGAAAAACTTTCGGAAATAATCAATTCATTTCACGAGGATTTCGGATGGCATCTTTTACCGGATCTGCCTCCTGATAAACTGCCTCCATTATATAAGTTTGGGAAGCATTTTGATGACTGGGGCACAGGATGGTGGGTGACTGTCGAAGGAAGATGCGGGATCCCCATTGTTTATCCGATAAAGCCTGATCTTTCGGATTATAATGATTACAAATGGCCTGAGATATTCAGTGCAGGTGTTCCGAAATACAGGCTTTACAGCGGACATATGTCAGGACACAGTGATGAGTATTATGCAAGGGGTGCATGGATCATATTCTTTGAACAGATGCAACAGCTTGTGGGTTTTGAGAACCTTCTTATAGCCCTGACTTTTCAGACACCTGAAGTATACCGTCTGCGGGACGATCTTCTTGAATTTAATCTTGCCTGGCTCGATAAATGGCTGGAAAACGATTACCAGGGCCTTCATTTCGCTGATGACTGGGGAAGCCAGGATAACCTGCTGATACCTCCTGATCTCTGGAGGTCGTTCTTCAAACCAGTTTATAAAGAAATGTTTTCAAAAGTAAAAGAGAAAGGACTTGATGTCTGGTTCCACAGTGATGGTTACATACTTGAAATAATGCCCGATATTATTGAACTCGGAGTGGATGTGATTAACTGCCAGGCCTCGCTGATGGAAATTAATGAACTGAAAAAATATGCAGGGAAAATTGCTTTCAGAACCGATATCGACCGGCAGAAAGTATTACCTTTCGTTTCACCCCGGGAAGTAAAAGAATATGTCTTCAGCCTGTTCCATAACCTCGGTACTCCTGACGGAGGAATAATTGCCTGCGGTGAAATAAGCGAAGATGTTCCCCTTGAAAATATTAAAGCTATGTATGAAGCATTCACTGAATTTAAATGGTAGAATAATGAAAAATTTCTTTTTTGCTCTGGTTTTTGGTTTTGTTTCACAACTGGTCTTTGGACAGAATGTAACATCAGAAAAGAGCGGTATTAAATATTATGACCATGATTTTTTCCTGATCGAAGGAACAGCCTTTACGGATTCTGTGAAAGAGAGTCTTTACGACAGGCTTCCTTTGTCTTACAGGGGAAAAGTCAGGGATGCTGTCTGGAGCTTATCAAAGAGCTCAGCGGGAATATCAGTAAGGTTCCTGTCAAATTCAACAACAATCAGGGTGAAATGGGAACTGCTGAATGATGCAAAAATGAATCATATGGCAGAAACCGGGATAAAAGGGATTGATCTTTATTTCCGCAATAATGGGAAGTGGCAATATCTGAATACAGCAAGGCCGGCCGGGAAGGTCAATGATTATATGCTTATCAGCAATATAGATCCTGTCATGAGGGAATACAGGTTGTATCTGCCACTTTATGATGGGGTTACTAAACTAGAGGTAGGCATCGACAGCCTGAGCAATATTACAAAACCGGGAAGAACAAATAAGAAACCAATTGTCTTCTATGGCACGAGCATTACCCAGGGTGGATGCGCCTCGCGTCCGGGAATGGTACATACCAGCATCATATCAAGAAAACTTGATGTTGAATGTATTAATTTCGGATTCAGCGGTAACGGAAGAATGGAGAAGCCTCTCGCAGAACTTATTTCGGGAATTGACGCTCTGTTTTATGTCCTTGACGGGACAAACAACATGACTCCGGAACAGATACATGAAAATGCCATTCCTCTTGTTGAAATAATACGGGAGAAACATCCCGCCACACAGATAGTATTTGTTGAGGGAATGCTGAATGATAAATCGTATCTTGATCAAAAGACAAGGGATGCGGAGAATGCAAAGAATATTGCCCTTAAAAAAGAGTTTGATGAGATGAAGAACAGGGGATTCAGAAATATATATTACATTGAACAAAGCGGGGGAAAGGGTACCGACTCCGAATCCACTGTTGATGGTGTTCACCTGACCGATCTGGGATTTTCGAGATATGCGGATTTTCTGTTAAAAGAGTTCCTGAGAATAAAGGTCATTGACAGGAAGATGGGAAGGTGAAGGGCGCAGAGGCAAGAAATGGCGTTGAGGCATGATGGCGCAAAGGCTTAAGGGCAGGAATGATCATTTATTCAGGGATATTTTCAGGTTATAAAATTCATAACCTTAGTGCTCTTTGTGATAACCTTAGTGTCCTTTGTGGTTAAATGAAATGGATTAATAACTACGGAGTTACACGGAGTTTGTACGGAGTGATTAAAGCCATAACAGTGTTACTCTGTGAAAACCCCGTGTGACTCCGTGGTAAAAAAATATTTATGTATTTTAGTACATATTTTATAAACTGCTCTAAAAATTAAAATTAACTCTGATGAAAATTGGCCTTATCACCGGAATAGCAGGCGCTGTGACAGTTACAGTTACAGGTTGTAATGGCGGTAAAACTGCTGTTGAAAAGAAACCTAACATAATATTCATAATTGCTGATGATCTTGGCTATAAGGATCTTGGATGTTATGGTCAGAAAATTATTGAAACGCCAAACATAGATGCTCTTGCAACTGGCGGAATACGTTTCACCAATTATTATAGCGGCTCACCTGTGAGTGCTCCTTCAAGATGTGTCCTTCTTACCGGAAAGCATACCGGGCATTCCTTTATCCGTGGAAATCATGAATGGCCTGAAAGAGGCGATGTCTGGAATTTTGAAAAAATGGAAGCTGATCCCCGGCTTGAAGGTCAGTATCCCATACCTGCTGAATCTGTAACATTCAGTAAAATGCTTAAATCGGCCGGTTATACTACAGGTTGTATCGGGAAATGGGGTCTGGGTGCTCCTATGACAGACGGAGTGCCAAATAAGCAGGGATTTGATTTCTTCTTTGGATATAATTGCCAGCGCCAGGCCCATACCTATTATCCGGCTCACCTCTGGAAGAATGAGGAGATCGTAAAGCTTGAAAATCCTTTTGTGATTCCGAGAACAACCGAGCTTGACGGTGATAAGGATCCTTATAAGGAAGAAAGTTATGCAAGGTATAATCTGAAGGACTATGCTCCGGCACTGATGCTCGATGAAGCTCTGTCATTTATCCGGACATCAAAAGACAAACCTTTCTTTCTTCATTTTACGACTATAATACCTCACGTCCCGCTTCAGGCTCCAAAGGAATGGGTCGACAAGTACAGAGCTAAAATCGGGGAAGAGGAACCTTATCCGGGTAACAGGGGCTATTTCCCCTGCCGTTATCCGATGGCAACTTATGCAGCTATGGTCGGATACCTCGATTACCAGGTTGGCAGACTGGTTGAAGAGCTGAAGAAACAGGGCATTTACGAAAATACAGTAATATTTTTTACAAGTGATAACGGTCCTGTTACAACCGGAGGCGCAGTAAGCCAGTTCTTTGATAATGCAAAACCATTTAATGAAGATTCCGACAAACTTAAAGGTTCGGTTTATGAGGGAGGAATACATGTTCCTATGATAATCTCATGGCCGGAAAAGATCAAAAAAGCAGCGGTAAGTGATCATATATGTGCCGCATGGGATCTTTTCCCAACATTCTGCGATATTTCCGGTTCGGAACTCCCTGGCGGCCTTGACGGATTGACCCTCTACCCAACAATGACCGGAAAGGGAAAACAGAAAAAGCATGAATACCTCTATTGGGAATATCCGGAAAGAAGAGGTCAGCAGGCTGTAAGGCTCGATGACTGGAAAGGGATAAGGGATTCAACAAGAGATGGAAATATGAAGATCAAACTCTTCAATCTTAATAATGATATTGCTGAGAAAAATGATATCGCCGGTGAATTCCCGGAAGTAGTAAAACAGATTGAAGAAATCCTGATAAAAGAGCATGAAAATCCGGTTGTTGAGAGGTTTAATATCTTTCCCTCACAGCAATAATTTAAACCCTCATATATGAGAACATTAATCGGTGTTATTTTATCAGCAGTTATGGTTTTTTCATTTTCGAATGGATCAATAGGGCAAACAAACCCGATAAAGTTTCCTGATAATCCTGATCTTCGGAAGGCGGAGGGGAGGGCCATAGGTCTGGAGCGTGAAATAGATAAAATGCCGGTCTATGCTGATTCCCGGTCACAGTTAGAATCAAGGGTTGAAGATCTTCTTTCCCGTATGACCCTTGAGGAAAAGATCGGCCAGATGAATATGCCATGTGTTTATGAGGGAGGTCTGGGCAAAGATGTTAAATCCAAGTTCGAAGGATGCCGTAAATTTGCCGAAGGTACACAGATTGCAGGGATGGGACCGGGAGGCGGATTTTTCACTCTCCCGAATACAATACTCTTTGAGGGTCCGCGCCAGCAGGCGGAATTCCTGAATGAACTCCAGAAAATTGCACTTGAGAAAACGAGGTTAAGGATCCCCCTTCTTATGACAGAAGAAGGAACACATGGTCTGATGTGTTCGGGTGCTACCATTTTCCCCGAAGGACTTGCTCTCGGCAGTACATGGAACATGGACCTTGTTGAAGATATCTATTCTACAGCTGCCCGGGAAGCCAGGGCAATTGGAATTCATCAGTTGTTTACCCTTGTTGTGGAACCAAACAGGGATCCCCGGCTGGGAAGGAATGAGGAAGGTTACAGCGAAGATCCATACCTTTGCTCACGTATAGCTGAATCAATTGTAAAAGGTGTCCAGGGTGATAATATTTCTGCTCCTGACAAGGTTGTTGCCGGATTATGTCATTACCCGGGTCAGAGTCAGCCGGTAAGCGGACTTGAACGTGGAGCCATGGAAATTTCTGAAAGGACCCTCAGAGAAGTATTTCTTCCTCCATGGATTGCCGGAATAAAGAAGAACGGTGCACTTGGCGTGATGGCTACTTATCCTGCTATAGACGGAATTCCCACACACGCCTCAGGGAAAATACTTACCGGAATACTTCGCGAAGAACTCGGCTTTAAAGGTCTGGTTCTTGGAGAAGGAGGTGGAGTCTCTACTCCTGTTTATGAACATGTTGTGGCATCCCAGAAAGAGGCAGGAGCTGTTGCCCTGAAATCAGGTCTCGATGTTGGTATTTCATACGAGGAAGGATTCATGCTGAAGATGATTGAGAACGTTAAGGAAGGAAAAGTAAGCATGGAAATGATCGACAGGGCAGTACGGAGAATACTTACACAAAAATTCCGCCTTGGCTTATTTGATAATCCATATGTTGACCCTGAAAATGCTGCGGGCGTATCACATACAAAGGAAAACCAGGACCTGGCGCTAAAGGCAGCAAGGGAAGGAATTGTCCTCCTTAAAAATGAGAAAAACCTGCTACCGTTAAAAAAAGATATCAGATCTATAGCTGTTATAGGTCCGAATGCAGACAACGGACTGAATCAGCTTGGTGATTATACTGCAAGAGTGGTGCTGCAGGATATTTCCACTGTTCTCGATGGTATAAGGGAAAAAGTATCAGAACGGACAAGGATCAATTATGTGAAGGGCTGTAATTTTACCGGTACTGATCTGAATGAGATCGAGAAAGCAAAAAGGGCGGCCAGAAGCTCAGATGTCGCGGTTGTTGTCGTTGGTGAATCACAGACTGACCCGAATACTAACGGTGAAGGTTATGATGTGGCAAGTCTCGATCTGACAGGTATGCAGGAAGAACTCGTAAAAGCAGTACATGCTACAGGAACACCTGTTATTGTTGTACTGATCAACGGGCGGCCCTTATCGGTAAGATGGATCGCAGAAAATGTTCCGGCAATAATTGAAGCATGGAATTGCGGCGAACAGGGAGGCAGGGCTGTGTCTGACATTCTCTTTGGAGATTTCAATCCTGAAGGACGACTCCCGATAACATTTCCACGGCATTCAGGACAACTACCGGTTTATTATAATCATAAGCCTTCAAAGGATTACTGGATCAGGCATGGATGGGGAACAGCATACGCCGATATGCCTGCAACACCCTTGTGGGAATTTGGCTATGGACTCGGTTATACATCCTTCGAATACAGTAACCTGACAATTAACCCTGTTGAAAACGGACCGGAAGGTGAATTTCAAATAAGCCTCGATGTGACTAATACCGGGAAACGATACGGCGCAGAAGTTGTGCAATTATATATCAGGGATATGATAAGTTCCGTGACCCGTCCGGTGAAAGAGCTGAAAGGGTTTAAGAAAGTAAGACTGGAACCCGGAGAAAAGAAAAAAGTCGAGCTCATCGTTGGTCCGGAACAACTATCGTTCCTCGACAAGAATCTGGACAAAGTAGTGGAACCGGGAGTCTTTGAAATAATGGCGGGAAGTTCATCAGAAAATATCCATCTAAGAGGCGCATTTCAAATTAAATAATATTGATTAAGACTGCATAATTTTTAAACTTTGTGCTCTTAGTGTTTACCTTCGTGTCCTTTGTGGTTAAACAACAATGCTTATTTAACCACAAAGGGCACGAAGGTTATCACAAAGGACACGAAGGGATACATAGAATTATTTAATTAAATAGATTTGGAAAATAGCTAAAATAAGTACCGTCATGAACAAAATAATTTCTATCATTCTATTGGTTTTAATTGCTCAATTTTATTATTATGCAATAGCACAGGAGCCATCTGCGAATTTTCCATTCCGGAATACAACTCTTTCAACCGAGGAGAGAGTAAATGATCTTGTTTCGAGAATGACTCTGAAAGAGAAAGCCGATCAGCTTGTTTACACAGCACCGGCGATCCCCAGATTAGGGATTCCTTCATACAACTGGTGGAACGAAGCCCTTCACGGCGTTGCCAGGGCTGGTTATGCCACGGTATTTCCTCAATCCATAACAATCGCTAATTCCTGGGATGAAGGACTTATGTACAATGTTGCCAATGCAATATCGGATGAAGCACGGGCCAAATACCATGAATTTCAGAGGCGGGGCAAAACCGGGATTTACCAGGGACTTACTTTCTGGTCACCCAACATCAATATTTTCCGTGATCCAAGGTGGGGAAGGGGACATGAAACCTATGGCGAAGATCCATTTCTTACCGGGAGAATGGGAATGCAATTTGTCAAAGGGATGCAGGGCGATGATCCCAAATATCTTAAAACAGTTGCCACAGCAAAACATTATGCAGTTCATTCCGGACCCGAACCGCTAAGACATTCATTCAATGCAAAAGTAAGTGAGGTTGATCTCAGGGAGACTTATCTTCCTGCTTTCAGGACACTTGTTGTTGACGGAGGTGTATACTCAGTAATGGGAGCATATAATATGTTCAGGGATTTTCCATGCTGTGCCAATCCCATTCTTTATGGCATCCTCAGAGATGAATGGGGGTTCAAAGGTTATATCGTTTCTGATTGTGGTGCAATAAATGATTTTCACAGATTCACAAAATTTGCAAAAGATGCGGCAGAAGCATCAGCTCAGGCAGTTAAGGCAGGTACGGATCTGGAATGCGGCAGCGACTATAAAAACCTTATGACTGCATACGAAAGGGGATTACTGACGGAAGCAGATTTAGATGTGGCAGTAAAAAGGATCTTCACAGCAAGATTTAAGCTGGGTATGTTTGATCCTGATGATCTGGTCCCTTATGCCCGGATCCCTTTCTTTGTAAATTGTTCTGATTACAACAATACCCTGGCTCGTATGGCAGCACAGAAATCAATAGTTCTTCTGAAGAATCAGAACAGTGTTCTCCCTCTTGATAAAGAAAAAATAAAAACAATTGCTGTTATCGGACCCAATGCAGATAATTTTGAGGCTCTGATCGGCAATTATAATGGTATTCCAAAGGATCCGGTTACAGTTCTGAGAGGTATTAAGAATAAAGTGAAGCCAGATACAAAAATTATCTATGCTGAGGGTAGTGATCTGGCAGAAGGTATTCATAACCTGACTGTCATCCCTTCACGTTATCTGCAGACACCCGACGGTAAACAGGGTGTTCTGGGAGAATACTTTAATAACCGGGAGATGACAGGAGATCCTTCATTTATTCGGATTGATGATCAGATAGACTTCTACTGGGAACACTTTTCTCCCCGGTATGATATACCAGATGATAATTTCGGAGTAAGATGGACCACATTTCTGGTACCTCCCGTTTCAGGTACTTATGCGATCGGCAGCTGGGGTTCACTGGGCTATGAGATTCTGCTTGACGGTAAAAGGATCATTACCGACAGGAATGAGCATCATGCATTTCATAAAGAGTATGCTGTGGATCTGAAAGCCGGTAATAAATATAAGCTTGAAGTTTTGTACAGGAATCTGGGTGGTGATGCAGATATGAAACTGTTATGGGCACCTCCACGGCCGGATCTTATCGGAGAAGCTGTTAATGCAGCAAAGACTGCAGATGCAACAATTCTTGTACTGGGACTTTCCCAGCGTCTTGAGGGTGAAGAGATGCCTGTAAAGATCGAAGGATTTCTCGGAGGTGACAGGACAAATCTCAATCTCCCGGCGCTTCAGGAACAACTTCTTGATGCTGTTACAGCCACCGGGAAGCCGGTTATAGTGGTACTGATGAATGGAGGAGCGCTAAGTGTAAACAAAGCCCAGGAGAAAGCAGCGGCAGTGCTTCTCGCAGGTTATCCCGGCCAGCAGGGCGGAAACGCTGTCGCCGATGTCCTTTTTGGTGATTATAACCCGGGAGGAAGGCTTCCTGTTACATATTATAAATCAATTGACCAGATACCGGCTTTCGAAAACTATGATATGACGGGAAAAACGTACAGGTTCTTCAGCCAGGAACCTCTTTATCCCTTCGGATTTGGGTTAAGCTATTCAACGTTCAGCTATGGAGATCTGAACATTCCCGAAAAAGCTGTTGCAGGTGAAAAAGTAAAAGTATCTGTCAAGGTTACAAATACCGGCAAGGTTGAAGGTGATGAAGTCGTACAGCTTTATCTGACCGACGAAAAAGCCTCAACTCCAAGACCCATTCGACAGCTTGAAGGATTTAACAGAATCACTTTAAAACCGGGTGAGACCAAAGATGTTGAATTCATTCTTGAACCACGGCAGTTTTCAATTATCAATAAGAAAGATAAAAGAGTTATTGAACCGGGATATTTTACAATTTCGGTTGGAGGAAAGCAACCTGGTTTCAAAGGATATCTGGATCCTCAGTTCACGCAGGCTGTTACCGGCAGGATCAGGTTAACCGGGAAGGAAGTATCTTTTCCGAATTAGTTAAAATTAACAGCAGATTTATTTTAACCGCAAAGTTCGCAAAGTTCCCGCAAAGTTCGCAAAGTAAAATTTAAGTCATTTAATTCTTAGCGTCCTTTGCGGTTAATCTTTAAGTCATTTATTCTTGGCGTCCTTTGCGTAATCCCGATAGCTATCGGGACTTAGCGTCCTTTGCGGTTAATCTCTTCTTTTTATTCCCTTTTCAGTTTCTTTATCAGCCAGCTGTTTACAGC
>CAYPHL010000107.1:0-11505 GCA_964410385.1 uncultured Rikenellaceae bacterium
TTATTTCCTGAGACTGGTAGTTATGGGTTGTAAGAGTGATATATCCCCCTCCGGAGTCAGGATCAAAGTCAGGTATATATCTTTTATTCAGTTCGGTCAGCACCTCCTGATCCACATTATTTTCGCGGATCCTGTTGAGCAGGTCAATGAATATCTGATCATTCTGCCTGTAAATATGTTTCAGTTCAATTGTCACATAGTCGGTACTGCAGAGAGCTTTACTTCCGAAGAAAAAGAACGAATCGTAATATCCGCCGATCATTTCCCGGTCTTCATCTTTAACAACCGGAGCAAGCTGCTGAAGGTCACCTATCATAAGCAGCTGTACACCGCCAAACGGCTTAAAACGGTCCTTGTATCTCCTCAATGCGGAATCTACAGCGTCGAGAGTATCTGCTCTAACCATACTTATCTCATCAATGATGATCAGGTCGAGACTTTTGATAATGTTGATCTTTTCCCGACTAAGTTTATATCCGGGCGGATTATCCTGATCGGTCTGGACAGTACGATTATTATCCGGCAGGTAAAATGAAGGAATATAAGGATGGAACGGCAACTGAAAAAAAGAATGTATTGTAACGCCTCCTGCATTTATTGCAGCCACACCTGTCGGAGCAACAACAATCATCCTTTTCGGGGATAATTGTTTCAGGTCTTTGAGGAATGTAGTTTTTCCTGTGCCGGCTTTTCCCGTAAGAAAGATGTTACGGTTTGTATATTTTACAAAATCGAATGCTAACTGAAGATCCTGGTTTGTGTCAGTGTCCATAACGAGAGATAAAAATATAAATATATCTGTTACAGCGAGAGTCTGAAATCAAAGGTAATAAAGTCTTATCTGTTATTGTACAGTTGAGCATTAATAATTGTCGACATATCCTGCGGTTTAGTTTGTACTGCAAGCAGAGTTATCGAACTGAAAAAATATTTAATTTTGAATCAGACAGGTTATTTAATCTGCTTAAGTCATAAGTATTCTTAATTTACTGTATTCCTTTGTGTTACTTTGTGATACCTTTGTGTCCCTTCGTGGTAAAAAAAATTAACCACAAAGGCGCTCATCCCGAGCTATTCGGGATCACAAAGGATATGAATTATTAAAGTTAAATAGAGTTCTTTCTTTTTCGGAAAATTGCCTTCTCATTTTGATCGCGAATTGACCACATACTTTAAATCTGATATAACTGTTCAAAATCACCATAATATACCAGTAAATAAATGAAAATCAATCAATTAATTGCTTTAGCTGCTTTACTTACAGCAGGAGGTTTATGCTCGGCTCAGACCGGTAAGCCGGCAATAACAGAAGATTTCAGACCTTCAACCCTTAACCAGCCGGGGCAGGAATATCCTCAGGTCAACTCACAAGGCTATGCAAGGTTCCGGATTAAAGCGCCTGATGCCAAAAGTATAGTTGTAAGCCTAGGCCCCGGCGGGACAAGGGGTGGAACACCACTCCTGAAGACTGAGGACGGGTCATGGACAGGAACCACAGCCGGACCTTTGGACGAAGGATTCCATTATTACCATCTGACAGTTGACGGTGGTGTGTTTAATGATCCCGGGACATTGAATTTCTATGGTTCGACACGCTGGGAAAGCGGTATAGAGATCCCTGCTCATGACCAGGATTTCTATGCGCTTAGGAATGTGCCTCATGGAAGGGTGCAGCAGATTCTGTTCCCCTCAGGAAGTACAAACACCTCCCGGAGGGCATTTGTTTATACTCCTCCGGATTACGACAAGAGTAAAAGGACCCGCTACCCTGTTCTCTACCTTCAGCATGGATGGGGGGAGGATGAAACGGCATGGACTAACCAGGGACGGGCTAACCTGATAATGGATAACCTTATCGCAGATGGTAAGATCAAACCATTTCTCATAGTAATGACATATGGTATGACCAATGATGTGAAAATGGGAGGTTTGAAAAATTTTGACATTAAGCCATTTCAGACAGTTCTTATCGATGAATTGATCCCTTATATTGATACCAGTTTCCGTACTCTTGCAGATCAACCTCATCGTGCAATGGCCGGGCTATCGATGGGTGGGATGGAAACCAAAACAATAACCCTGGCACGGCCCGACATCTTTTCTCATTTTGGTCTTCTCAGCGGCGGAACATATGCTCCGGAAGATATCAAGGATAAGTCGGAGGTTAAACTTATTTTCCTGAGTTGCGGAAGTTTTGAAAATGCGAATGGTGTCAGGAATGCTGCCACCGCTCTGAAAGATGCAGGCTTCAATGCTGTCTCGTATATCTCTGAGAATACCCGCCATGAGTTCCAAACCTGGAGGCGCAGTCTCTTTGAACTTGCACAGCTGCTGTTCATCAAATGATTAACTGATGCTTACAAAGCCTTCCTATAGTAGTTTATTTTAGTAAATTCTTAAAAGCTGATCCAAAAATTAAATAACTGGTATTTCCACCAATTGTGCCCTCGTTTTGGCCCCACAGAAATGGCCAGTCGTCGTAGTTTTCAAAATGGTCAGGTTTTCTGAATAAGATACCCGGGGCAACATTGCCCGGAATAAATGAGAAATCTGCCCTGTTATTCCCGTAAAACACTGCTTTGGGACGGGCAGCTCCCACCGTTGCCACTAAGGAATAATTGTGGTAAGGATGGCAGCCAAACAACCAGTTGGTGGTCTTGAAAGCATGGTTTGAATCGATAATATCAGGGAATTGTTCACTTGCAAAGCAGATGGTGGTGCCAAAGCTGACCACACCTCCGCTACCTGCCCAGTTACCCAGGCCGATCGGAACTCCGTACGGGTTATTTTTTTCAAGACCGTCGATGTATTCCCTGTACTTCACAACATATGGACGGAGCTTCTCTTTGTAGGATGCGTCCATGTGTGGTATGGCTTCCAATGCCGTTAAAATACCCATGCTGACATTGCGCTCAAGTGCAGGCCATAAAAGTTCCAGAAATTTATCGATATATAGTTTCTCTCCGGTTGAGATGTACAATTGAAGATTGGTGCCCATGTTTGCTGATCCGCCGAACCTGCCGGCAGAACCCTGTGGCTGAGCGGCAAGCAATTCCGTTGCCTCTTTCAGGAGTCTTTTTGACTGTTGCAACGCTCTTGCCGAAAGATCGTCGTTATATCCCTTCAACGCCCGGCTTGTTGCGGCAAACATTGTTGCTGCCATAAGATCGAGCCCGGGATTACGGCTTGTAAATGCCCACATATCATCCTTAACGCCGCTTGACCGTCCGTCAGCAGCTACTTCGTAAGGTCCAAGATTAGGATTATAGGGAAGTCCGTCCGTTATGGAGGCTGCATCACCTAGGTGATGGTAATTATCAAGTACAGAATTGGATAGAGTGGATGCCATATGACCTATTATCTCAGCCTGAGCTACCAGGTTCAGTGTTCCATGCTCGATAAACTGCAAAACGTCTGGTATCCCATCCGGACGGTGAAGGTCAACATAACGTTGCTTCTGATCAATAAAAGTCTGATCGCGCATTGGTTTGAAATACTCCCATATCTGAACAAAGTTCTGTACCACCCCAATGTTCGAACCGGTCTCTATATCAAAATCTCCGGCATCAAAGAAACCACCGGCATTTAATCCGGGGATCAGCTCCAGCCCTTTATATTTTGTATCGGTTGTCGGCCCCTGCCTGTGCAGGTCGAAATGATCTGTGGGTGCAGGAGCCTGGAGATATCCCTCTTTGAAAGGCTCGCCGTGCCATACCCTGTAAGCCTCGTTTACGAACATATGGTTCATATGTATCGGGATCCATACATCACTGGTGGCATCAGTGATCTTATCGTAGACGTTATCTTCTATTATAAAGTTATTCGTTTTGAATTCGCCATACTGAATATAGTATATACCCGGTGTGTTGACCGGAGTAAAATCGAACTTTACATAGTGATATTTGTAATAGTCTCCCCAGGGTACGATCTTGCCGTTGAATACCTCCATGGCAATGCCGTCGTCGCCAATTTTAAATATCGATGCTTTTGCCAGTGGTTTGTCTTTTTTATCTAATTCAATGACAGAGACTTTTGGTTGCGATGGCAGGTAGCCAACCTGGGAGAAACCAATATTTGGATCTCTTATCCAGCCTTTAATGGCATTTGGTTCAACCGTCCAGGTTAATACCTTGCCTGATTTCCCTGCCGGAAGTAAACTGCGAACCACAAACCAGCCGTTTTGTGCCAGCACACGTCCGTCGAAAAGCATAAGATCAGCATCATGTGCAGTTATTTTTACCCGTCGTTCAGGATCTTCGGGTGCAAGAAGTATGATACGGCCGGTTTCGAGAGGAAGCGGATCGATAAACTTGCCTGTTCCCCTGTCATCGGAAGTTATATACCCCTTGAACTGCTTTGGCTTTTCGCTGTTGGGTCTGACAACGGTGTTGCCCGCTACGTAACGCGGGAACCGGTTATAACGTCCGTCCATCTGATAAATCTTCCCCCAGTATTGCGATGGTAAAAACTCAAGATTGAAACCGGCACTCCCTTCAAGTATCTCTGGTAAGGGTTTATCAAGGTAAACTGAAATCTCAACACCTTTACCAATGGCAGTAACAACCACCCGTGAATCAAAATCGTAATCTTCATACCTCAGGACAGACTCAATGGATTGCGACTCACGGTTTACTTTCCGGACCGGTATTGCAGGGACAAGATCCCACTGTTCCGGTGTATTGGAAAGTCTTACGGCTCCGCCCTGGGACGTTCTGACACCATGGTGAATCAATTCTATACCGGCAGTCTTTTCATCGTTAAAACCTCCTGTAAATAGGTTGCTGTAGACCAGGACATTGACACCCTGCGTCTCGAAGTACTCAAGATCATTGAGTATCAGATCCTGGCTGTAAGCATAGTTGAATAGTTCTGACAGGAACATTCCAAGTAACAAAAATGTAACTCTTTTCATACTGATCAGAAAGATAAAAATTGAATAGGGGTTTAAAAATTAAATTTATGCTCTTTTATTCATTCTGTTAAGATAAAGGAAAGTTGCTAAAGTGTCAGGATACCAGTTAAGATATCCAAGGATTATTCCTTATTGGATTCAATCACATTTAATTCTATTAATTCCTGAACAATATCAATGATTTCAGGTATATTATTTTTAACTACGCCTGCTTTTGCCATAATTTCTGTTATGGTCATTGGTTCTGCAGTAGGAAAGGGCAGGTGAAAGAGGAATTTACCCTGTGGAAAAGATAAATTAAATTTTCTTTCAGTGCGGTCTCGTCCTTCTCCCATCCAGATCACTACGTTGCTGATATAATCGTTGCTCCTTGAAGTTGTGAATCTTGCCCTGGCATTTTTTACCTCCCTTATTTTCATTCTTAATCGTGAATCGGAAACTTTTTCCACCACTTTTAACCTGGTGAAATCTAAACTGAAAGAAATCTCTTTTACTATAAGGCTGTACCTGAAATATGGACGTTTACCTTCATATACTTCCTCCTTCTTAAGGATTTCAAGGCTTTGAAGGTCCTCCAGGAAATCCTGGGCTGTCTTAATATGAATGTTTAATCGTGAAGCTGCTTCGGAAGCTGAAATGCTTTCGTATGTGATAAGCAATCTGAAAAGATCCTCGGCATAATCTTTTGAAAGGCACGAACCTAGTTTTGCTGCTTCTTTAAAATCCACTTTTCTTAAAATTTTATGATGTCAGGCCTAATCCGACCTCATTCAGTTCATATATGATTCTGTCAGCTTCACCTTTACGGTAATACTCCATGAACCGGATAAATAAAATTCCCATATTTTCACAAAGCAGGTCAAATGAAAGCTCTTCCTTATACCCGAGGTAATCCATTTTTGAGATGTTAACTGTTATATTTCCCTGGAAATCAAAAGCAATCCAGCTCCTTTTCTGCCTGAATTTTTGGGGGCTGAATAAATAGCTGAATGAGTCGTCCATTTTAACCGGAACAAAAACGACCCGGTCATTTTCAAAATATGGCATAGCAATGAGATTGCTGCTCATAAACTTTGCGAAACTGGTTAGTTCACTTTTTGTATAATCAGTTCTTCCTACAGGCCGGGGACGATCAGTAAAACCATCTGGTTGAGGCTCCGTTGAAACAGATGCCAGTTCAAATACTTCCCTTCCTTTCCATTTTGCCCGTTTTTTGAAGAAAAGATAGAAAAGCCAGATCGTCGAAGCCATACACATAAGGAGAATCAGTCCTGAGATTTTTGAATCCACCCTCCACATAACTGATAACTTCGAATGTGTCAGCACATACAATCCGAAAAAAAACTGAAAAAGGGAAGCAGCTATATAACTTTGGTTCCCGGTCCGTGAAAAAATCCAAATTGAGAATCCTGAATAAAGGATAAAAAATGCTCCGGCTACAGCAATACCTTCTTTCGGCCCAGCAAATATCACGGCAAGAACATATAATACAATGCAGGTAATTGCAGGTATAAAACCTGCAATGCTGAATTCATATCTTTGTTTACGGCTGAAATACATAATTTTATTTATTTGTCAGGTTTTCAATCATTGTTTTTCCATATTCGTATCCCTGATTCAGCTTAACAGCTTTCTTAAAGTATTCCAGTGCCTGTTCCTTCTGACCATTCTTAAGATATTCTTCTGCAAGGGCATCATTAGTAAGAAACGAATCGGGGTATTCAGCAACATTTTTTGCAAATATTTTAATGGCATCCTCTTTCCGATTCTCCTTTGACAGTTTGTGCCCGAGCTGATGGAGCATCTGTTCCGAAAAGAAATAGTACCTGTCTCCTGTTTTTTTTATCTCATCATACTTCCTCAGCCCGGCATCAACATCGGAGACATTCATAACTTCTTCAACAGGATTTGTAACAGGTTCTCCTTTCAGGAAGTCCAGGCTGACGACCAGTGTCATAAAGACTTCCTGTTTATTGTTTTCATTAATGAATCCGACCTCATACGCACCGGTTTTATCTGACCAGGTATCGCCATTTTTCGTATAATTTATTATGCCTGTTGATTTTCCCATAGGGTCATTTGTAGTCAGTATTCCTTTATTAAATGATACATCAAGAGAAAGATGTGCTGGTTGAAACTGGTAGTTACCAGCAAGATCCCTGTATTCTTCAGGGGTGTCATTCAGAAGAGAATCGGGGGAAGACATTTTCCTGAGCCTGAAATTCTGATACAAAAGAATCTTCTCAACAGTTCCATTTGGACTTTGTACCGGTTCAAGACTGATTTCCCTGGTCAGTATCGGATACCATCTTCCCTTGTCATCCGGCGGATTTAAATCAAGTACCATCCGCCCGGGTATATCAATTGCAAGTCCTCCGCTTCTGGAAATTATTTTGAACATCCTGTAATGTTCAACATTCATGTAACATCCCATGATCTTACTGATGTCGTCGGGAACTGCATCTTTGTCAGTATATGAGCTTACTTTGAAATCCAGTATTTCCATACTGACAGGCCTGAAAGTAGTATTCTCACCTAGTCTTATGTGTCCTCCGTCGATATAATCGGATTCATTAATAGTGGCATCAACAGGAATCCATCCGTTTTCGCCCATATAAATTTCGGTCCATGCATGCTGACCAAATCCGCCCGAGTAATAATTGGTGAACATGCAGCCAACTACAACCCTTGAAGGGATTCCGACAGCCCTGCAGAATGCGGCAAGAAGCCTGGAGTGTCCGCCGCACTCCGCGCCACGGGTCTTAAGGGTATTGACAGCAGAAATTCCTCCGGGAAGAACTCCTGAAATATTCCCGGCGACCCATCTGCTAAGTCTGACAGCTGCCTCCCACGTATCTTTTGAACCTGCAGTAATCTTCCTTGCCATATTTATGATTTCAGGTTCATCAGACTCAATCATTACCTCGTTTGAAAGGTATTTTTTTAACTGTAATGATTTACTGAAGTCGGGGGGAAACGGCGGGGAATTTTCACCGGAGTATTTTTTCATTTCTGTTTCAAAGATTCCATCTATCAAACTGCCGTTGACCGTCCCGGTAAATTTCTGTCCCGGGCTGTTCAGGGATTCTGAATTTAGCCTGTCACCATAAGAATTTATCTGCACGCGTACTTTTATTCTTGACAGATTCACGAAGTCAGGTATGGTCTTTCCAACAGAGTAAAAAAGCTCCTTGTCGAGGTCGGCAAAGGTAACCTTCGATGTGACAGATCTGTCGGTGAGGTAAATATTCCTGCCTGCAACTGAAGTCCTGACATTAAAACCATTTGTTTTATTTATCCATAAAATTGATTTCAGTCCGGTTGAATAATCTGTTTCCTCAACGACCAGGGTGTTAAAGGAAGAATCACGAAGGGCTATTTTCTCATCAGGTTTTCTTACGTATCCTTTATCTACGATTTCACCTTTTACCGGGTCATAAACTCTATACCTTCGTTCATCTGATCCGTTTTTTATAAAATCGTCGATAAGATGAGGATACCAGGATAAGGAAGAAAGAATCACCCCGCTTGCAAGAGGAATAACTTTACTAACTCCTGATGTTGGACTGGTAAAAAAAGCTGTATCACCCGATACTCTTGTATTGAACTGAGCAACTGACTCTCCGTTAATCACGTCTACATTAAGCTTCTCAGCCCTTCCGGTCCCGAGATTTATCACAGACCTGAACTTAAATCCGCCGTTCATCTCTGAACCAAGCGCTCTCATCTTCAGAAACACATCGGAGTTTTCATATCTGATATTCTTCCCTCCATTAACTGCATTACAGTATTTATCAATTGAATATCCGCAGAGTACACTGTTGATCTCAATTGCGAAATAACAGGTCTGTCCTCCTGTTACGCAAGGATATGGTTCCTGTCCAGAAGCATTTGCTGGAAACAGCAAGATGCAGATGGCAGAAATAAAACCGGTCAAATTCATTTTTTGTTTCATGGCTGTCCTATTCATGAATTATGTTAGTATGATCTAAAAATGTTCATGATTACCGGTCATCTGTTCTGTTTGGCAGATTTCAGCTCAATTGTTATTCTTGATTCCAGTCCTTTCTTATAATAATCAAAGAATCTGGAAAAGATCCCTGCAAGCGATGCACACAACTGGTCAAAACTCAGCCTGGTCCGGTAATCGAGGTAATCCTTTTCCGAAACTTTAACCGATATACTGCCGTCAAATCCGATTATAACATGACTGACTTCCTTCCCATCGGCTATCACCATAAGGCTTTTATTCATTGAAAAGGATAGACAGACGCTGCCTTCGTAGTAAAATGGCATTACAATGAAATTTCCATGAAGGTACCTTGCGAATCCCAGAAGTTCATCCCTTGTGCATTCAATCCTGCCACCCGAATAAGGCCGTTCGGTAAATCCGTTTTCAGACCTGTAAATCGCCTGGGAAGCAAGCCGGAACAACCTCCTTGAATTAACCTCAAATCGTTCATGATGGTAGATTGTGTTCCAGTTAACAATTACGAACAGAATTATTACCATAAAGGATATGAAATATGTTATTTTGAAAATCCCGGGGTTATCGTAGTTAGGAAAGAAGAATGAAACCTGGGCTGTGGTTATGCCGAAAAAAAATCCTAAAACCGGGTATATCCAGTTTCTGTACCTGGTCCACTGCAGTATACCCAGAATACAGAACATAAGTGCTACCAGCAGTATTGTGATGTAGGGAACACCTGCCGTATGATGCCCTCCCCCGATCAGGTATCTTCTGAGCTCGTATTCAATTACCAGCAGTATATATGAGGTGAGTATCCCTATCGGGTAAATCCAACCTATAGACATTCTTATTCCTGATCTATATGCCATGGCTATCAATATTTTATATACTTCATAAATTATAAACTATACAAAGTTATAACTTTTAAATAATACAAGTCAAGCTTTTTCTCATTTTTTTTTAAAAAATATTTGGAAGATAAAAGAGGGACAGATTATTCCGGCTTTAATCGGTTAGCATACAGCGCAATAAAAACCACTTATTAATTACTGCCAATTAGTGTTTTTCCTCCTCAGCTATATTGTGTAATAGCCTGTCCCGATGCAATCGGAGATTCCCCGACCTTCCCGATTTTCATCAGGAAGCTCTTGCCAAATAAATTACTATATATTAAAGTTTCAAAGTATTTGCATAAGCCGGAAGCCTTGGTCGCTTTCTACATGTCTTAAGTTCAAAAATATAATCCAAATGATAACAGTTATTTACAGTCGGCGGGACGTGGTAAATTAACTCCGGCGGAGAATGGTCAGGTACACAGGCTCATGCAGTTAGCGCAAAATTCTTAAGAAAGTAGTACTCGACACCTCCGCTTACATTAAATGATAAGGATGATACGTCTTTGAATGAAATTTCAAATTCGGAATTGTTTAAATCATGGACAAATGGATATTTAAACTTGTTGAAGCCCATTTTCAGTAAACAATAATACTGTAATTTATCATTTTGTTTCCTTAAGCCATATCCCAAATAGTACCCATGGCACTGACAGCAGCGGAAATACAATAAAGGAGTTCACGATTCTGATCTGACAGGATTATTCCACAGATTGTTTCCATGACACTGTTGGCTATTTAAGCAGGTATAATATGTAGCCTTGTAAAAAAAAATATATAAAATAATGTAAAATATATTTGTCAAAATGTAAATTATAATTATCTTTGTGTCAATTAAAGATTACAATTTATTAATTTAAAATTGATCAATATGGAACAAAAAGAGAAGCAGGTGTTGGTTTCGCTGGTAGCCAGCCTGGCAGTAATAATTTTTTATTCTCTCTATGTATATAACAGGTACATTGAGAGCAATCCGGATATAATAAACGATCTGAAATTCTGGGGAAGGTCATTTATTGTACTTATACCTGTGGCAATTATCACACAGATCGTAGTTCACATTCTGTTTGCGATCATAAACAAGATTGTAACAAATGAAGACCTGTCTGACAAAGATGATGAACGCGATAAGCTCATTGAGCTTAAGTCATTAAGAGCCTCCTACTGGGTTTTCATAACAGGGTTTATGTCGGCAATGGGAGCAGTTGCCCTGGGCATGGATTTGTGGGTTATGTTTGTCACACTTATAGTTTCAGGGTTTCTTTCAGATCTGATATCTTCCTCGGTGAAAATATGGTATTACAGGAAAGGAGTCTGAAATGGCAAAGTGCAATATAGGAAATAGGATACGTGTTTTAAGGTTTCATACAGGTGAAATGACCCAGCAGGAGCTGGCTGATAAAACAGGTGTATCGCGTCAGACGATTGTAGCCATTGAGCAGGGGAAGTATTCACCAACGCTCGAGCTCGCTTTCAGGATAGCCAGGGCTTTCGGAGCACCCATAGGGGATGTATTCCATTATATTGAGGAGGAAAAGTACGATAAGGGCGTTCAGGGGTGAGAAGACTGTCCCGCCGCTGGCGGGAAGGACTTTCAGGGGTCGTAGCAAAAGAAAAAGCCTTTCGTGCGCTGCGCTCACTCACAGGCTTTTTTTGTTTTACCCAGTCCTCGGGCAAGCCTGGTCCCGGCTAAAACAAAAAAAGCCCGGCACTTTCGTGCACGGCTTTTT
>CAYPHL010000107.1:11605-14586 GCA_964410385.1 uncultured Rikenellaceae bacterium
GGATTAAAAAGACCCCATCTGTCAATAACATAATCCCATTTATCAAAAGCAGCCACCCAATCTATGAACAGCAGTCTGTATTCTTCAATAAGATATCTTACCATTTGGTAATAGTCAACATATTCAAATCCAAATGATTCAAGAGAGTGTTGCTGAACCATCAGATCACGTGCAGCTTTACGTATTATGGCAGCATTTTCCATTTTGAGGTCATATAAACCAGCGGCCTCAGCACCTGCAACTTTTACAGTCAGCTGAGCTGCATCAGATAGCATGCAGCCTTTTATATGCATTAGATACTCATTGTTTTCAGGGATCAGATCTGTGATTCTCTTTATTAAGTTAAAAATCTCCTTACCCTTCTGATATATAGGAAGTTTTTCCGGACTTACAATATCATCTTCTTCGCCTGAGTTCATTTTCATGATAGTATTTGTTGTGAATAAACAGAAACCAAACTATTCTATTCTACTTTTGTGATCACAGATATTGATTTTTCGGAAGTAATTATATTTTCTGAAATCTCAAATAAGTTATAACTTCTTATACGCACCACATTTGAATTCTTTCTCGTCTGTCTGATCATTTCTGTTCATATTACACAACAATTCTTCTTCCCAATCATCACTGTTATAATTTACGCATTTTAAACAGAGTGGTTGCATTTTGATAGTTTCCTGGTTGATCTCATATCCACCATCATCGAATATTCCGGCAATCTTCTGTGGATCCATCTCATCAATATGCCTCCTCCCGTACTTATCCCTCTTGTCCAGAGCTGAATCAATTTCATAATCACCTCGCGGATGATCTTTCCCTGTAATACAGCTAAAACAACCAAAAGGGGCCATAGTCGAACCAACTATCCAGATATCATTTCCGCAACGGCATTTTAAACCATTTTTATAGTAGTCCAGCGCAGATTCAATCCTCATTTTAAGTGTCTTGTCATTTTCACCTGGGTTTTTCTTCAAATGAATTTTTACAAACTGATCAATTGAAATTGGATTCCACATACATTCTTAAATTTGGTAAATTAATAGTCCTGAGTCAATGGATATCATCATTTGTGATTTCCAATTCAGAAGTTAAATAGGACGTTTCAATTAAACCCAGCGAGAGTTTCAATCCAAATTTACGAAAAAATCACAGAAAAGCCAGGAACTGTGTCATTCAATTTAAAACATATTTTAGCTGTCGCTGTTCTGTTAGCTTTCAATGCCTCTTCACACTAATAGAAATGGAATAGATTTTTTGCAAAAATGGCCGAAAATCAGTACCTCTTGCAACATATCACTTCTTATTATATAGCCTCTTCAATAAATTCTTCAAATCTGAGTATCCGTTTGTTATTTTCCTTATTGAACAGTAAATGTTCAAAATCTTTTGTTTTGGTTTTCAGGTCAATGCTCTTCAGTCGTTTCTTAACTTCGACCTTTAGATCAGATGCATTTTTAATACCGGTTCTTTTTGCAAGGAAGTCATAATCAGGTTTCGTTTGACCTAATAAAAACATCAGATCGTAGAAATCACGACCCTTCCCTCTTTCCAGCAGGGCTGTTGCTTTCATTGCACATAATACAGAGTCAGAAGGAACCGGAAATGGAAAGTAATAACCACAACCCCTGATGTTTTTTATTTCCGGGGTATAGACTACTCCCTGATCCTGAGCTTCAATTTTTATAAGGAACCTTTCATCCCTGTGTCCTGAAAGCCCAATATCAAAAAGGAACGTTGGGAAGTAAATGTTTTTTCTGAATGCCGTTAGTTTAGGACTATCTTTATCCTTAGATTCTACTTTATATCCGTTTCTTCTGAGAAATTGCATGACATCATCACTCATTTGCATGAACTCCTCCTTGTTTGTCTCCTTACAGTCAAAGTCCAGGTCTTCTGAAAATCTGTCTATGCCCTTTACCAGGCGAAGGTTGGTCCCTCCAATGAATATGAGTTTACGGATGTATTGTGTTGTAGACAGGTAGTCGAGAATTGTCAATTGAATATATTCTTTCATCATGCTTTTTCCAAGAAGTGTATTATCCCTGATTTGCTCGGGAAAATAATTCTTTATTAAGTTCAGGTCTACCATATGATTCTTACTAAAGGTTATGTACTTTTCTTAGTATATCAATGCGATTACTGAGTGCTTTGCTACCAATACGGTAAGAAAATTCCATTAATCTGTCTGTATTAAAGTCATCTTCCATATACGATTCATCAAGACGCAATTCTTCAAGTTCACGTTCTGTATTATAAAATGGATATAGGTAGAGCAGGTCTGCTAATGCCTTTTCAGGTGTTGCAAACATGATTCGTCTGCCTCCTTCCATCTCCCTCAGATCATATCCGAACATCAGATCAGGCTTGATATTTTTATAAGAATACTCACCGAAATCATTACTGAAAGTTTTTGTCTTTAAAGTTGTCACGCTTGTTATATTAGGTACAACCTCGGGGATAATTCCATAAAATGACAAAGCAGTATGTAACGATATATAAGAGGGCTTGTATATAACGTTAGCAAAATAGAGTGTAAAATCTGTTGATTCTTTGTATTCCGGGAAGGCATAATAACCCTGCCGAAGTCTGATCAGGTAACCCTTACTTACCCAATTTACCAGATTGTTCCGGTTAAACTCAGGATAGGATGCATACACCTGGTTTGTTGTGAAGCAGGCCAAGGGTAGAAACTTGTTTCTGAATTCGATGAAATTCATTTTATTTCTATTATGCACCAAATATAATGCATTACGGAAACAAAAACAAATCCTGCTCTTTTTCTCATTTCCCTCCATCCAAAATTTAAATGGATCATTAGAGACTGGTCTTCTTAATTGAAACCTAAAAAAAATTTGTACTACTTTTTGTACTACTAACGAAAATGGCCTTGTAAATATCTGATTTACAAGGCCATCTGATTTTAGTGGTCGGGGTGAGAAGACTCGAACTTCCGACCTCCACGTCCCGAACGTGGCGCGCTA
>CAYPHL010000108.1:0-2796 GCA_964410385.1 uncultured Rikenellaceae bacterium
CTTAATTATGCCGAAGCAGTAAACGAAGCCTATGGCCCCAACGGCACTGCACCGGGTGCAACAATGACAGCATTGCAGGCAATCAATAAAATAAGAACAAAGTCGGGGATGCCGGATGTAAGAGCTGAATTTACAGGTTCTGCAGCAGCACTAAGACCAAGGATCAAAAATGAACGTTGTATTGAGCTTTCATTTGAAGGTCAGTTCTATTATGACGATGTCCGCAGATGGATGGATCTGCCTCAGGTAATGTCAAGTACTCTTTATGCGATCATTCCACAGAAGACTTCTGATCCTGAATGGCCCGACGGATTCAAATATCTCCGTACGCCACTTCCTCCGGACCGTCAGCCCGCATGGGAAGAAGGAATGTACTATCTGTACTTCCTGAATGCAGATGCTCTGAAAATGAAAACTTTCGTGGCTAATCCAGTCTGGTAATATGAACCATATAATACTTAAGTATATGAGATTTATAAATATATCATACCAAAAAATCAGATTTGCCGGACTGATTATCCTAATCGCCATACTGGCAATGCCGGTGAGCGGTCAGGTTCAGAAAGAGAAAAAAGTGAGGCAGATGTTCAGCGTCACCCTGAAGGTTGTCGACGAAACCGGGACCCCGGTGCCGGGTGCCTCAGTTGTTGTGGGCGAAGGAATTTCACATCTGCTGACCGATGCAAACGGCTCTGTTTCCCTAAGGGGTTATCCTGAAGATGTCGTAACAATAACCGCATTTAAGTTTGATAAGAAAACAGGTATTGTGCTCGATCTTGCTTCCAATCCGACTGTCACACTTATACAGGGTAAGATTCACATGACCTCGGGAGATATAGTTCCCCTGCCGTTCACAACTCTTAAGAAACGAAATCTTACCGGTCCGGAAACTGTTGTTGACGGATCCTGGTTCTCTCATTATCCTTCAACGGATCTGCGTAATTCGCTTACAGGGATATCTTCAATGTATGATGTCAGGGAAATTGACGGCTCCCCCGGATTGAGTCCCATGGAAGGAATACAGCAATTCTCGGGCCTGTCAAATGATTATGATGCAACTGACAAATTTAACGGGATGCCCTATGTGATAATCAATGATATGCCTTCCGAACTTCAGGAAATGGTTTTAGGGCCTGCCGAGATTGAATCTGCCACTTTGATGAAAGGCATACTGTCTACTGCAATGTACGGACCGGCGGCAACCGGAGGGGTCCTTTATATAAAGACCAGGACAGGTGTACCGAATGAAAGGACTCTGCATTTTGATATTGAGACCGGAATGAGCACTGTTGACAGGATGCCGGGATATGTTTCCGGCGCCGAATATGCAAGACTTGTCAACAGGGCAAGATACTATGAAGGTCTTCCGACTGTATATACCGGTGATGAAATAAAGGCATTTGAAAAAAATGACGGCTACAGCCTTAAAAATCCAAGTACCGATTTTGCCGACATGATCCTGGATAATACAATGGAATTCAGAAGAGTGAATATGTCGTCCTCCGGAGGAAATGATGTAGTCCAGTATTATTCGTACCTGGGATATGCAGGCGAAGGAGATATAATTGATCTGGGTGCAAAATCCGACTATAACAGGATCACTGCCCGTCAGAACGTAAATGTAAAGATCAATGATTATTTCAGTGCACAGTTTGGATTTTACGGGAACCTTACCTACAGAAGATCACCTAACTACGGATATGACCCTGATTATACAACAGAAGGTACAGGTAATGCCACACTTACACTCACCGAATTACCTTCAATACTGGACGATCTTCATACGGTTCCTCCTGTGGCTTATCCGATCTGGGCATATTTCGATGAATCGAGTAATACACCATGGTACGGCGTAAGCGCACTTTATACAAATAACCTGATCGGGAACGTGGTCGACCAGGGTTATTATACCGACAGGGGCAGGACAGGAGCATCGAACCTTAAGCTGATCTATGATGCAGGAAATTTTGTAAAAGGCCTGAAATCCGAAACCTATTTTGGATTCAATATTCATAATACTGTGCGTGTTGGTAAAACAAACGATTATCTGGCTTACACAATCAAAAATCCGGACGGAGAAACCCTCGAGGATCGCATTACCAGGTATTCAGGACACTCACTGTTTAAAATGGCCGACAATTACAAGCTTATGGATTATTATTTCCAGAGGTGGATGTTCTATGAAAGGCTGAGCTATGACAAAACTTTTGCAAACAGCAATCTGCAGGCTGCCGCAATGTATCACCAGACGCTTTCATACATAAACGGGATAGAAGAGCCTCAAAGACAAAGGAGCTGGCTGGGAACACTTAATTATAACCTTATGGATAAATACCAGTTCCAGGGTGTTCTCAATTATGCAGGTAATTCAAGTTTCGCAAAAGATTACCGCAGCATGCTTAACTGGGCAGTAGGCGGAGCATATGTTGTAACAGAGGATCTCATTACCGCCAGTAACTTTCTTAATTATCTGAAGCTTCGTGTTCAGGGCGGAATTGTCGGCAACGAAACATATTTCCCCAACCTTTATGATGTCGACAGATGGTCAAGTACTTCAACTACAAGTACATCAACTCCTTATATGTTCGGACCCTATACATCCAACCGCTGGTTCGGAACAACCACCGAAGCTGCCGTAACCAGGGCTTACCTTTCAAGAACAGGTAATCCGATTCTTACCTGGGAAAAGAGAGCGGAAATAAATGGCGGCTTTGATGCAGTTCTGTTCAATGAAAAGGTAACACTTGGGGTTACATATTATAACTGGCTGGTAGATGGATCATTATCCCAGACAAC
>CAYPHL010000108.1:2896-14162 GCA_964410385.1 uncultured Rikenellaceae bacterium
AGAAGCTCAGGGCGGAAATAATACACCGGTTCAGCTTTTTGATGCTGAACTGCACAAGGATGACCTGAAGTATGCCGACCTCAACAAAGATGGTTTTGTCGATGAGACTGACCAGGCGGTTATCGGATATTCCTCTCCTCGTCTGTATTATGGAATAAACTTATCATTGAAGTACAAGAACTTCGATCTGTTCATTCTGGGTGCCGGCAGGGCCTTCTATGATCTCGCTCTTACCAATGAATACTTCTGGAATGGATGGAGTGATGATGCGCCCAATACTTATTCCAACTTTGTGAGAGATAATATCGGAGGTGCCTATCCGAGGCTTACATACTACAAGGTGAACAATAACTTTGTTACTTCCGATTTCTGGCTGACTAAAGGAGATTTCTTCAAGATCCAGAATGTGGAGCTTGCCTATACAATTCCGGCCGATGTGCTGAAATTCATGGGAAGCCGCGGAATCCGGGTTTATATCAGGGGAGCCAACCTTCTTACTGTTTCAGGAGTGAAGGATGTAGATCCTGAATCAATTAATTCGGGAGTTGAATATTATCCTTTATTCAGGACATTCTCCGGCGGAGTTAAGTTAAATTTCTAAATCGATTGTTATTATGAAGACGAAGAAAATAATCATATTATTTGGAGCATTAATACTCCTAATCAGCTCCTGCAAGGATTATCTTGAACCATGGCCAAACGGTAATTATGACAATGAGAACATCTGGGAATACCAGGATATGGTACAGGGTATAATCAACAGGTGCTATGACAATATAGCCGCTCCGGGGATAGCCAATTCACAAAGATGCTATAATGATAATGAGGGTGCATTCCTCGATGGTGTCACCGATGATGCCGTAATTACGAATACTGCCCATGCTTTACGCAGGTATGCAGTTAACGCCCTTACAACCTCGAACGATCCTTTTGCAACTTACTGGGATCGTAATTACCGGACTATATCACAATGTAATATCTTCCTTAAAGACAGGAGGGGTTACAATACCAGGTATATGGTAAAAGCCGTATATAATGACCAGGTAAGAAAAAGGCTTCAGGGCGAGGCTTTTGCACTCCGTGCATATTTCGAATGGGATCTGCTTCAGAGGTTCGGAGGGAAAGGAACAGACGGCAAAATGCTTGGATTCCCGATAATTACCGATGTAATTGATCCATATTCAGAAATAAATTATGCCCGTAATACTTATGACGAATGTATTGCTCAGATAATCAAGGATTGCGATTCTGCATTGTTCTACCTGCCTCTTGCATACCGCGACTTTCTGTATCCTGCCAATACCGATCTGACTTACCTTGGAGGCAAATTCTGGAACAGGTTCGATGACACCGGTGTATGGGCAATAAAAGCCAACGTTTATCTTACATGGGCAAGCCCGAGGTTCAACCCCGCAGGAGATCTTGCACGCTGGGACAGTGCTGCCAGATATGCCAAGAAGCTGATTGATTTCAAGCTGAATGTGGATCAGATATCTAGCGGCTCGAGCTTCAGACCAACCGGGAAGGTGGACTGGTTCAATCCTAACTCACCTGAGATAGTATTTTCCACACGATACATTACCGGACAAACCTATATGGAAAGATTGTTCTATCCGGGCGGATTTCAGGGTAATGGGGAGATTGGAGCTACACAGGAGCTTGTAAATTCATTTGGAATGGCAAATGGTTATCCTATCGATCATGAACTAAGCGGATATGATCCGGATGATCCCTATAAGGACCGCGATCCGAGGTTCTATTCCGTAATTTTCCACAATGCCAGAAAGGCCAACAGACTGGAAGATGTAAAGAAACCCATGTACACTTTCGAAAACTGGAATGAAGGAATATCCGGTAAAGGAAAAGATGCAGCAGGAAGCCGATCAGATAACAGCAGGACAAACTACCATATAAAGAAATATGTTTATATGGATGTCAATTTCTCTGATGCAAGTGTTAAAAATGCTCCTCACAGCAAATTCATTTACCGCTGGGCACATTTCGTACTTGCATTTGCCGAAGCTGCCAACCGCGTGACGAAGGATCCGAACACGGCACTTTATGGTCTTACTCCAAAAGCAGCCATCAAGTATATGAGGGCCAGGAACACTTATGACAATGCCGTTCCGGGATTCAAGTCTGCCGATCCCTACCTCGATGAGATCGCATCAACAGGCAACTGGGAAGACTTTGAAAACTTTGTCAGGAACGAGCGCAGAATAGAGACCTGCTTCGAGGGGATGAGGTTCTATGATCTCCGCCGCTGGACAACAGGGGATGCTCCGGGTCAGGGTAACTGGGAATCTGTTATCAATCAGCCGGTTCATGGCGCCTATATCACCGAAACAGCTGCGGGAGAATATGAGTATAATCTGAACTGGCAGGTTGAAGAAAGAAAGCTGCCTTCACCTTATAATCCGATACCGTATTATGAGATACTCAGAATGGACAAACTCGTTCAGAACGTAGGATGGCCGACATGGAACTAAAACACTAAAAGGAAAAATGATGAAAAAATTTATAGCTTTTATAGTTCTTTCGATAGTCATGGTTTCATGCTACGAAGAATATCTCAAAGACTACCCCTACACCGCAATATATTTTCCGATCCAGCAGGATGTCCGGACCTTTGTTGTCGGTGAGGGCATGAAGTTTAAAGTAGGCGCTACACTCGGGGGAATACGGCAGAATACCTTCAATCGTAATGTGAGCTTCACCCTTGATCCGGCACTGATCACTCCGGCACTGCTTGCAAGAATGCAATCGGCTTCCCAGGGTCATATCAAAAACCCGACAGCCCCTGTAACCGCATTCCAGTTGTTACCGACTACGCACTACACGCTGTCGAACAATACGACCATGGTTATTGAAACGGGATTTCATACGGGAACCATTACTGTAAAAGCCGATTCGGCAAACTACCTGAAAGATTCCCTCAAAACATGCAGGACTGCAACATATGTACTTCCGTTCTATATCAATTCAGCAGATGCCGATTCACTTATCCAAAGCAAACGATCCAATGTGGTCGGTACAATGTTCGAACATATGCTTTTCGGTAATTACTGGCACGGAGGCTCGGCAAGGATCGAGAGACCCGGGAAAGCAGACTCAACAGTGAAATATTACACAACAATACCTATGCAGGAAACCCTGATATGGAGCCTGACAACCACTGGTCCCACAACCCTGGTCTGTAATGGATATTACAAAGCAGCAACCACAGCTTCGGCAACACAGCTGAAGCTGGTAAAAAAAGGTACTAAAATCATCCTGAGCGCTGCTGAGGGTTCAGCATTTAATTTTACCCCTGACGGCGAATGTACATATAACAATGCCAAACTGCTCCAGAAAAGACAGATCTACCTGAAGTATAAGTATACCGATCCTGCTACAGGATGGACATACCATTGCACGGATACAATGACTTTCAGGAACAGGATCCGCGACGGGATCAACGAATGGCAGGATGAAAATCCTGGCAATTATGATAAGTAGTTAACACTGAATCAACCACTTTATTTTTCCCCCTCTGCATTTCATAAAGAGGGGGAATTTTTTTGTCTTTTTTAACCGCAAAGGCCGCTAAGATTTTTCGCAAAGGCCACAAAGAGTCAGATCATTAAAATCTTCTTCTTTGCGTACTTTGCGTAAATCCTTCGCGTACTTTGCGGTTAATTATTTTCTGGTAATTAACAGACCATGAGTATTGTCAGTAGATCAACAATTAGTAACTTTATTGTCGAAATTCTGCAATATGAAAACTGTCATTGTCCTGCTTACATCATTGTATATGTGTATGCAATTCAGTCATGCACAGAGAAAACAAGCTCAGTCGGATTTACCTGCCCGCTATCAGAAGGTAATTAATTCAAACTGGACCTTTAATTATTTCCCCGATGAAAAAGCGGATAAAGGTTATGAATCGCCGGGATTTGATGACTCCAGGTGGCCTGCGGTCAGTATTCCTCATACCTGGAATACATTTGAAACAACAGGTGAATTTCATCCCTTAATGGTAAGCGGTGACGGCACTGACAAAACGTACTGGACCAATGGCTGGGGCTGGTACAGGAAACACTTTATTGTGAACGCAAATGCTTCCGGAAAGAAAATTTTTGTCGAATTTACAGGGGTTCAGAAGTATTGCAAAGTCTGGATCAACGGAAAATATCTTGGTGAACACTCCGGTGGCCACGATACTTTTGAATTCAACTTAACCGACTTCATAATTCCGGGTAATGACAATGTCCTTGCTGTTGCTGTCAGAAATGTCCGGGAAAGTGATTCCGGAAAAAGCCCTTCAGGAAAAGGAGATCTGAGTATTTATGGAGGTATAAACAATAATGTACTTCTTTTATTAAAGAACAGCCTTTATATACCAAAACAAGGTTCTGCTTTACAAGAACAAGGTGTACTTGTAACAACTCCGGCAGTGTCTGAAAAAGAGGGAGTTGTAAGGATCGGGACAATGGTGCAAAACGATTATGCTGAGCCTAAGGAATGTATCCTTAATACTTATATAAAAGATGCTTCAGGCAGAAATGTTCAGGTAATAAAATCAAAAGCAAAGATCAATCCTAAGCAAGTGTATAAGTTTGACCAGACCTCAAAGCCTGTTGCGAAACCGCATTTCTGGTCACCTGATGATCCTTATTTATATGAAGTCCGCTCTGAAGTTCTGACCGATAACATTATTGCAGATATTTTCTCCAGCCCGCTGGCTTTCAGGCGGGATTTTACTGAAAATATCAATAATGTGAGTTCTGAGAGAGTGCAGATCAGCGGAAAAAACAGATACCGGGAATACCCATGGCTTGGTATTGCTATTCCTGAACAGGAAACTGAAATTGATTTACCGGAAGCTGCTGAAAATCTAATTATAAATACCGCAGACAGTACATCAGCAGGCAGGTTAATCACTGGAAAAGCCGGGTCGGGAGAGCCGGCAAAGATCGTTCTTAAAAGTTCACCCATTAGGATAAATGCCGACAGGGGATCAGTAGCAATAATTACTGCAGATATGGTTGATTCTGAAGGAAACCATGTGTCCGGTGCGACAAATACATTAAAGTGGAGCGTAACAGGACCGGCAATCCTGTCCGGACCTTCGGTTTATGAGCCGGAAGTCAGCAGGCAAAACCGGACAAAGGGAGTGTGGTATCGGGATATGCCGGTCCCGAATGTGATAAGATCCAACGGTGTGGCCGGGAGGATAACCGTTATGGTATCGACACCCGGACTGGCATCTGGATCCCTGGCTATTGAGGCCGTTGAAGTAAAGGCAGATAACTCAGTTATATCAGAACCTGTTCTGAATGATGAAGGCAGGAGAAGTGTATTCAGACCTGAAATGAGCGTCAAATCACTTGATGAGCCGGATGGAGAATTGAAACGGACATCCGGCGAAATAAACCTTGGCCCTGGATCAGAAGATGATTATAAAGCGGAGATAAGCGGGTTGATTGTAAAAAGTAATACTGCGGTTGATACAACGACAACCGAATATAAAGCACTTGTTTCACTTCTTGCTGCACATCTGCTTAAAAACGGAGGGAGACTGATGGCTGATGACTATAATTTCAATATTGGTAATTATAACAATTGCCGGATAATCACCGGATTCATAAACCCGCTTAAGTTGCCGCCACTTTTCAAAGACTGTCTGAAGAAATATTATGCAGATGAGATCATTATGAAGGGAAATGAGAAGAATTCAGGCGATGAGATGAACTGGCTCAACTGGATACCCTCAGGAGGGACGGTTGTTGTGTCACTGGCGGGAAAGGTTCCTTTATGGCCGAAAGGTACCATAGTCACCGAAAAAAGTAATCTTGAAGATCTGATAGCGGCAGTTCATCCTGTCTTTGCAAAATATAATCCCGAGGCCAAGGAACGGGCACTGGAATTTATAGGGAAGATGAATCCTTATGTGCATGTATCTCAAACCATTGAAGTAAAGGATGGGAAGAAAATCACGATTTTGAAGTATACAGCGGAAAGATCGAAGCCAATATTGATTCCTTTGATTAAATTTATCTCGGAATAAAATTACTCTGTGGCCCTCTGTGAACTCTCTGTGGAACTCAGTGTAAGTTCTTAAATTTCTTTTTATTACACAGAGTTACACAGAGTCCCGATAGCTATCGGGATCACAGAGATACACAGAGAAGAATAAAAAAATACGAACCTATGAAGACAAGATTTTTTATTGCTGTTTTAATTTTTACAAATTTCTTTACCGGATTTGCCCAGCTTCCGGTTGATGTTTACAGGAAACCCCTGAAAGATGTTCTCCCCGATGTTGAAAGGAGATATGATATCAAACTTCAGTACAGTGAGAGCCTTGTCAAAGGTCTTGAGGTAACTTATGCAACCTGGCGTTACAGGATGGATACTGAAGAGACACTCACAAATATTCTGATGCCGTTGGATCTTATATTTCAGAAGAATGGTGACAAGTCATACCAGATAAGCAGGTTTACATATTACCAGAGAACCCCGCAGGAAGGCAAAAAACATCTTGACAAACTTCTTGCCAGCTACACCAGCCTGCAAACATGGGAGTCCCGCAAGGCTGAACTCAGGAAGTGCTTTTATAAACAGCTCAATCTTTCGCCTCTGCCGGAAAAAACACCTCTTAACCCGATATTCACACCAAAAAGGAAATTTGACGGTTATACAGTCGAAAATGTCGGCATCGAGACAGTTCCCGGATTCTGGCTGTGCGGTTCGTTATATCGTCCTGCAAAAGGCAAGGGACCTTTTCCGGCAGTACTTTCGCCTCACGGTCACTTCAACAGTGCAGATCTTAATGAGAATGGCCGTTATCGTCCCGATCAGCAGATCAGATGCGCCATGCTTGCAAAAATGGGAGCGGTGGTTTTCAGCTATGAGATGTTTGGCTACGGCGAATCGCTTCTTCAGATAACCCCTGCCGATCACAGAACATCTTTCACCTCAACCATGCAGACACTTAATTCAATAAGGGTGATTGACTTTCTGACATCCCTGCCTTATGTAGATCCAAAGCGAATTGGCGTAACAGGTGAATCGGGCGGAGGTACCCAGACCTTCCTTCTGACCGCACTCGACGACAGGGTGACTGTAAGCGTTCCGGTAGTTATGGTGTCCTCTTATTACCAGGGTGGCTGTGCCTGTGAAAGCGGATTACCGATCCATTCATGTACCGACCTGATGACAAACAATGTTGAAATAGCTGCAATGGCTTCACCAAGACCTTTACTTGTCATTTCCGACGGGAGTGACTGGACCAAAGATGTTCCGGAGATTGAATTTCCTTACCTGAAAAAGGTTTATGGACTTTACGGAAAGCCTGAGCTCGTTGAAAATGTACATTTAGCAAATGAAGGCCATGATTACGGTATGTCAAAGAGGATGCCGATGTATGATTTCATGGCACGTCACCTGGGGCTGAACCTGAAAGCTGTAAAGGATAAATCCGGGAAAATAGATGAATCTAAGGTGACCATTGAGAAATATGATGCTCAGCTGGTTTTCGGAAAGGAAGGCAAATTACCTCCAACTGCCCTAAAGGGACTGGATAAGATCAAGGAGGTGTTAAAGACTTTGCAGTAACTAAAATTTTTCACAATATCAGATATAGTAACAGACCCTGTAAATCGGCACAAATATTGAACCGGTTTGTTCGAATCTCTTGAAAATGAACTATTATAGGAGAAGCCTCCTGGCAAAGATTGTTACAAATGTGACTGAATTCATCTGACTATTTGATGTTCTGATATATATCTCGGATCTATCTCAATCCCCAGTCCCGGACCGGATGGAACTGTAACAACTCCTTCGTCACTTGTAAGGGAGGAAGTACTGCATTCAAAGGGTAAATCCTTATTGAATCCTTTGAATTCATGATATGGACCGGCATTCGGAATTGCCGAAACAAAATGCATCATATAAAGATACCCCAATCCCGATCCTGAAATATGAGGTGTGCAGACCTTACCGTAAGCATCTGCCATCATGGCAACTTTCATCGATCTTATCATTCCTCCGAAATAGAACATATCGGGTTGAACGATCTCAAGAGCATTGTTGGCTATGAGCCAGCGGAAATTATGAAGACTTGGTTCCTATTCACCTCCGGCTATTGGGATTGCAAGTGCATCTGTTACCTGCTTTGTTTCCTCGTACCAGTCGAAAGGAACAGGCTCCTCGTAGAAATCATATTTGTACTCTTCGAGAAGTCTCCCGATCCTGATGGCTTCGTCTGTAGTGTATGATCCGTTTGAATCGGCGTACATTATCATCTTATCCCCGAAGGTTTTCCGGACAAGAGGGATAAGTTTCTCGGTACGTCCGGCCGGTGATTCATAATTATTGCTCATTCTGCCGCCAACCTTCAGTTTAAGGGCTTTTGCACCGGTTTCTGCAACTTCTTTTACAAGGTGCTCCACTGTCAGTTCCGCAGTAATATCTCTTTCGCCGTTTGCCTGATAGACAGCTATTTTGGGGTTGTGAATTTCACCAATCAGTTCTCCGATAGATTTCCCGGCAAGCTTTCCGAGCATATCCAGGATGGCGAACTCAATTGTAGCCAGAGGCACCCAGAGTGCAAGGCTTTGCATTTTGTAGTTGCTCTGATATACATAAACTTCTTCGAGGAGCTTTTCAAGGTTTCGTGCATCTTTCCCCGGGAAATAAGGTTGCAGGCGGTTTGTAAAAATTGGCCACAGCGATCTCATCTGTGCATCGTTTGCCACAGAGATCCCCTCGGCACCATCTTTTGATCTTACCCTGCAAAGGAAATTATTATTCAGCCTGAGAAGATCCAGAGTGTCAATTATAACAGGGTCAGGAAAAAGATCCATTTTCAAGACCGGTTTTTTCAGGACCTCATCAGCAAGTGAGTATTTATCGTTTATGTTTTCAACTTCTTTGGAAGCACATCCTGTTATTGATGCTCCTATGGCTCCTGCGAATGAGGTTTCAATGAATCTGCGGCGGTTGGTTTTCATGATCGGTAATTCGTTATAATTGGGGCTAAATTAAAATATTAATCTACATGTCGCCCCTATGGGGCTCGGGTTTTCCGATACATTCCGATCTACAAACAGGTCGCTCCTACGGAGCTCAGGTTTTCCGATGCATTCTGTCCTACAAACAGATCGCCGCTACGCGGCTCATATTTCCTGGGTAAATTTCCGCTCTGGGAATAATCGCATCATTCTAAATACTTCATGCACCATTCTGGGTATCTTTTCATGACCTCTTCAGGTGCATCTGTATACCAGCTGTATCCATTACGGCGCTCATAGCCGATCTCTTCGAGGGATTTCTTTTTTATTCCGTCGCGGTCACATACATATGGTTCTCCGGTTTCGAGGTCATAGAACCTTGCCCACATATCTCCCGCACTGGGATCAAAAACAATCCTTCGGTCTCTTTTGCCTTCTTTGTTAATGAACATATCCCATCTTGTGTTTTTGATCCGGTGATCATCCAGCCATTGAACCGCTCCTGTCACAGACCTGATTATTTCCGGTGAAGGATCTGATATCTCCATTAAAAACAAAATAATCCCAACCGATTCACCTCCGCTGGACGATGGTAATTCATAACTTCGTGCCTGTGCAGGCAGCAAAGTATGCTCATCATGCTGGGCACACCAGACAGTGGGTTTCCCGTTAACAATTATCTGTGTTTTGAGAATGACCTCCAAACCTTTATTGTATGCTTCGGCAATCCGAAGGTAATTGTCTTTATCAACAATAGTATCAAAAAGAGGATTTCCATCCAGGATTTCCCTCAGGAGCAGGAGAATATTCACGATCGCATTGTCGTTGAATGTTATATGAGTGTAATAACCCTCTCTGAGCGGGTAAAACATCGGCCAGCCTCCGTTATCGTATTGAGCGTCGAGGATGAATTTCAATCCCTTGCTGAAAGATTTTCTGTAATCCTGGTTTTTCGTATTGCTGTACATCCTGGCCAGGAATCTCATTTCCGTTGTAGTGGCGCTGTTATCGAAGATGGCATCGTTTAATTCCTTTTCTTTAAGGATCTTTGCTTTTTCCGGTTCAGACAGCGGAAGGTGCATCGCGGTATTTTTTGGCCAGCCTCCCGTATTTCTCTGATAAAGGAGCACATTTTCGGCTACTTTCACCGATTCGTCGGAACCATACCAATTACCAGGCATCTGAGTTGCAACGTACTGCCACGACCTGCCTGTCGATGGTGTCTGGTTAAATACCAATGATGTGGTATAAAACAAAAACAGTATTAGCAATAAACTGCCCGCATAACATCTCATACAACAATATTTCAGTTACAGGTTATAGTTTTCAGATTGAATTAATCTGGATTCTGAGGGCCTGCAGGGCGGGAGAGGCCTGATCCTCCATTTTCTTCCAGTTACATTCAATAGAAAGCTGACCTTTATAATCAATTTCCTTTAATGCCCTGAAATATGGTCTGAAGTCTTCGTTGTAAGTGCCAGGTGCGGCTCTCTCCTTGTTTTCAGCAATATGGACATGCTTTATCAGATCGCCGTTTTCTATTATGCTGGCAGGGCTCTCGTTCTCCCTTAGCATATGATATATGTCTGCAAGCAGCCTGAAATTCTTGTGGTTTACATTCTTTACGATCTTTCCCCCGTCGGCTACCGAGTTAAGAAGATTGCATTCACCCTTATTAAGAGGCTCAAGCACTATAGTCACGTCGTACTTTTCTGCTATTGGGGCAAGCATGCCACACAGATCAGTGAATTGTTCCAGAGCGACTTCCCTGGCAAAACCTTCAGGTACCTTCCGTGAACCGCTGCTTCCGAAAACAATATGTTTTACTCCGGTTATCTGTGCCCTGCGGAAGGCGGTTTCGGCATATTTTAAAATTTCTTCATGCATTGGTTCAGGACCAACACTTTTAAGTTTCCCCGGAATAAATGAGTTAAGAGCCGGAACAGGAAGGGCTGACTGTTTTAACAGTGCAAGTTTCTCATTAAAGACCGTTTCATCTTCGAGTGGTACAAGGAAACCCTGTACTGATTCTTCAAGATAGGAATAACCTCCGGTTTCAAGGATCTTCCAGTTTGAAATATTTGTACATATCCCAATCTCACTGAGAAATCTTCCAGATGAACCCTTACATCCAAATGCGGGGCTTATTATAATGCCGGTACCGGCAAATATTGAACTCCTGATAAAAGATCTTCTTGATGTGGTCATGATATAAAGTTATTTGTTTACGATCCAATATTATAAATTATAGTTTACAAATCCAACCTTGA
>CAYPHL010000109.1:0-10888 GCA_964410385.1 uncultured Rikenellaceae bacterium
TGTCCTGGGTGTGGAACCTCCCAATCTGCGGATCGTAAAATCTCGCTCCGTAATCATACCAGTTCAACCCGTTCATGGCAATAAACTCTTTTCCGTTGTATCTGAATGGCAATGCACTGCTGTTACTTGTACTTACCGGATAAAACCTGATACCGGTTGGATAATAATGACTTTTCTCAACTATACTGCCGCTGCTGTTTATTACAACACGGTTGTTTCCCAGATGGTCTTTTAAATAATAATAATATGTACTTCCCTGTATATAGCCTTCAGTTGTCTGAATCTGAAATAAAGTGGAATTCCGGTATATCTTGTTTCCGACATGATCAGTCACAATTCTTACGTAATCTGATGGATTCGCCGGTATAGGATTTATTATTCCCTGAGGTACCACTATAATACTGTTTAGTACATAACTGTCAGACTTTAACTTTGTGCCATCTGAACTATACGAATACCTGTTCTGATGACCTGCACTGAACTGAATTATCTCTGGTAAATTTAATAAATTATATCTTATTGTACTTAAACCTCCATTGGCATCATAAATGCTGTTACCATTCATATCAAAAAGATACTCGGTGTCCAGCTCTGCCCTGTCATTGAACACTTCTGAACCATATGGCAGAGCAGGAGAACACTCATCATTTATTTTTTTAAGCTGATTACCGTTATAGGTATATGAAAGATTATTGATCAGACTTCCGTCCTCATAACGTTTCAATGTGGTAATATTACCCATCTTATCATAGGTTGTTTGTTCGGTATATTTTCCGGTTGAACCTGTAACTGTAGTTGAGCCTGTTTTTGCACAGTACCTGGAATAGGTAAGACGATTAAGGGCATCATAAGTAAATGAATAAGCCCTGTCAAATGAGTTATTTTCAGAATGTATACTCCACTTAATTCCTGAAATATTACCATTATAGGAAGCTGTAAAATATGGCAATGAAACAGGATTGGAATTATAGTAAAGGTTCTCGGTAAATTTGTCATTGACGATGTCTGTTACCCAGCCACGGACATTATAATTACACGTAGTGGTAACCAGATTTCCTCCAAGATTTTTTGATACTAAACGGCCCAGTTCGTTATAAGTATTTGAGGAAAGGGTAATAATACTACCGTCATTTAGCTGATGTTTTGTGGTCAGCAAACGCTGAGCCTTATCAAAGGTATAGGTGTAAAGTTCTTTGGTAGTTGCAGATGCATTATTTATCCCGTGTGTATTGTAGGTTTTTACAGGTTTACCGGAAAAATCAAGAAGGTGTAAAATAATATCATAACCTGCCATGTGATTATTTGAACGCATCTGAACGGTTCTTCCATATTTGTCATAATAGATTGAAGTTAGTTCAAACCTTGAAGAATCATCGAGATGATATGCACAGGTTCCTGTCATAATTGATTTTACATGAGAAATATCAGGAGCGGTATATCCGCTTTGGTTTGTATTTATCAGATTATTTTTAATTGCAGAGTAAGCACTCCGGTTAAGGAAATCATAATTATCATAATAATTAACATTCAGTAAAGCTGAGGGTGAAAGACCTGAACAGGTATACCCTCCGTTCGTGCTCCCTCCGGAATAGCTTTCATTAGCTACAGATCCGGCATATAAAGTCTCCATTTGTGACCTTGTGTTGGAATTGATAAGGGAACCGCTATATAACAATCTTCCGAACTTATCATATTTGTTTGTTTTCCATTTGTTTTTGATCTTCTGGTTACCATCCTGTGATAAAATTAAACGATCAGCCTTATCATAAACAAAGGAGATCAAATCTATGCCCGGAAGTTTTTTAACGATACAATTTTTACGACCATCATATTTATAAATGTAAGCGTATTTATAAAGAATACTGCCCGATGTCTCAGGAAAACCGGAGGTATTTGTACTGAGATTATCAGCTGCAAGGGGGGGCAATACATAACGAAGGTTACCCAGGTCGTCGAAAACATAATAAGTGTCATAATTACCGGCAACCCTGGTTAGCACAAGTCGACCCTGTTTGTCTGTATATTCAATAGATGTTTTACCATCCTCATCTGTCGTTTGCATTCCGTAAAGAGTGGCCGCAGCATAATAACCATTACATTTAAGTTTATCACTTTCAACATAAAAATATTTTACATTCGTACCATTCAGAATATACGATGTTGTAACTTTTTTCGAGCCGGAATACCATACATTTCCGGGACCGGTTTGGCTTAGCACACGGTTCAGAGGTGAAGCTTCATATACGGTTGTGGAATATGGTTTGGAGTCATTTAGGTTTGAGATTACTGCCTGTGTTGAATATCCAGCGTAATAAGCACCATTATTGTTCGGAACAATTGCCGACAGCCAGCTCTTTGATAACCTGCCAAGAGCATCATATTCCAATGCAGTGATCAAATCAGCACCAGAAGGAGTTATTGCTTTCTGTACCGTTTGTGAAAGTCTCCCTAGGCCATCAAAGTATTGAACAGTGCTGTTTGAATTGGCGTCCGTAAGAGCTGTAGGATCACTGATTGATTGATATGGTATAGTTGTAACAGTGTAATTCTGCGTAGTTGACTGGGATAAAAGACAGAAAGGGATTAGAAAAATGATTAAAAGACAAATAAATCTCATTTTAATAGCTTTTAAAGGTTATAAATTAATATTCCGGAATCTTCACAGTTATATTCCGGCATTTCTTCTCCACAGGTCATTCGCCAGTAGACATAGCCATACTGTGTAATAGTAACTTCCCATGATCTTCCCATAACAGAATCAATATTAAATATGCGTGTCCCTGAAGGACAGCAACCTGAACTAATAAAACCTACCAGATAGGTAACATAAGGTTGCATGACAATTGTGTTACAAAACGTGAATGATAAAGAAGCTGTGGTTCCATAATTCAAAACAGTACTGGTCAGGATTGAAAAACCGGTATTTGCACTAAAAGTACATGCCGATAAGCAACAAGGGAAATTGCCGGTATATGAGGTTATTTTTTTACCCAGTAAATTATCTGTTATTTCACATTGTATATAATAATTACCTGTCTGTGAACATGTGAAAACAAAATTTTCTGAACCGGAGTTTAATACGCTGGCAACAATTGTCCCGGAACTGTTTTTTAGGTACCAGTTGAAGCTAAAGTCACCTGATCCCCCTGAAACATTTGCTCCCGCTGAAGATGAACTACATTGTATAACGTACGGTGGTTTCGACAGGTACGCAGTTATTGGGCTGTAACCGCCCATTCCGTTATCAGGATAATTCCTGTAACCATATCTGTTGCGGTTCAGAATGTTTTTATCGTCATCACGCACCATAAATAACCTGCCTGAAACATCATAAGTATAATAGGTTGTCACACCCTGAGGATTTGTGAAAGAAGAGATCCCTGTCAGGGGCTTATATGAATATGTCGAGATCAGGGCTGTTGAAGCCAGACTATTAAGGCCCGACCATAAGGTTATACTTGAATAGTCGCAGACTTTACCGTCAAGTGAACTTATCTGTGAATAGCTTGCTCCTTTTACCTGTGCCAGCGGGTAGATGCCATTGGCATCCCAAAGATATGAAACAGGTGTATTATCCCTGCCTGTCATCTGCCGCAAATTTCCTGTATTACTGTAACTGTCATATGAAATGTCAGGAGATGTCCCGTAATGACTATCCTTGCTTGATCCGTTAAAATATGTGAATGTTGTCAGGGGAGAAGTAATCTCCAGAGAATATTTTTTATCAGGAACATAAAAGCAGGGACTCGTCCCGTTAGCTTTAAATGTCGTCAGTGTTCCACCGGTGAATTTGTTGTTTTTAATGGTGATCTGTTCAACTGGATAATTGAGCATATTAAGGGTCTTCATAGTTGAATAAACACCAGCATTTATATCGGATGGATATCTGATTATGGTTTTAAGAGAATCTCCTCTGCTGTTATAAGTAACAGCAGTGGTTTTTAGTTTTCTATCGTTATACCCGTATTTGGTAGTATTTGTAATTGACTGGGAACCAGAATAATCTATGATTTCTTCCTTCTCAAGATAAACCGGGAAAGTATATATACAGTAACTATGCAGCACCATAAAAGCTAATGAACCATCACCAAGATATTGTAGCCCGAGTTCAAAAGCCAGCCATGATAACCGCTGATCGCTTGTTCCATTATAATAAAGTGATGCTACATATTCATTATACCGGTTAGAATTTGATGAGTAACTGTAAATTATTTTTCTTTTTAATGTGTTAGATGAATCATAAATGCGGATTTCTTTGATCTGTCCTCTTTCAAGAGCACATGATGAGTTTTTGCCCAATGCACCTATCATAACATCTTTAAAGACAACGTCAAAAATAGCCGGATTGGTGGCCCAGCATTTATAGTAATATGTATTTTGATTATTCTGTCCGTCAGGTCGGTTCAATGGTGAATTCATATCATAAACTGTATAGCTTTTATCTGAGAGAAATTCAATTACTCTGTGATAAGTAACAGGAGGTTCTCCTTCAATGGACAGAAAATTGAGCGCTTCAGCAGTCATATAGCAGACTGCGGGGAATTTATAAAGAATTCCACTGCTTGAAGCAGTAGAATTATCAGGATTATTGGGATCAAAAGAATTTACATATCTGTATTTACGAATCTGATTCCCCAGTGTAATTTTAGCTATTCTTAAACCTCCGGCTGTTTTAGGTTCTTCAGAAAAACTGTGATAATATCCTCCAAGGGTTTGAATACCGGCATAGGAATAAGTGTTCGCCTCATATTCAAATAACTCGGCATCTCCAGTGGGATAGATAACTGATGTCAGAATTCCGAGTTTCGAATGTGACTCAGAAGGAGTCTTCTGAGAATGTGTGAGATACTGGTTTAAATAGATATCTCTGAATCCCGGCGATATCCTTCCTGTTAGCTCGGGTTGGCCGTTATAAAATCCCCAATAGTCGGTTCCAAATGCATCAGGTACATCCGGAAGTGACCCTGTATTATTATATCCGAAAGAATAACGTTTATCATCAATTCTTAAGGAATCGAGGATGTAATACCGGTTAAATATCTTTGGGGAATGCTTCAGAAATGCCTGGCTGACTTTATTACCCTCAGAGGTTTGTAATTCAATTTTGTTAATTAGTCTCAAATAATCATCCAAACCACTTATTCTTTGAATCATGAATGTTGAAATGAATACAACCTTACCTCCCTGAAATGTAATATTATCGGGGACTACAGGAGATACTGTGGAAAATGTACTTTGCTCGTATTGAGATGTTTTGTAATGTATACGTATATCCTTATTGGGATGATAATTAAAAATGACTGATCTTCCGTTCGTAAAATCGATCCTGGTCAGATACCATGCGTGGCTTTGAAACGGGATAGCATTCTCTCCTCCGGAAAGCTCTATTGATCCTTCCTCCGATCCGAATGTGAATTTTGTTCCGTCATTGGATGTCAGCCTGAAGTAGATTACACTCCCTACTGTTGTAAATGACGTTCTGAAAAATTCTGCTTCAACAATATCCTGCGACTGGATTTTAAAAACTTTATCATATCCCATGACAAAGTAGCCTGAATACCCCAGGAAATTAAAAGAAAAAATGTCGGGACTGAATTCCACTTGTGAATTAATAGATAAATCCCCGTCATTATTAATAAATGTATATGCATTATTTCTTACAGCTTCATTGTTGGTAAAATTTGCAGTAATACTGAAGAATCCCTTCAATTCTCCTGCGGGAGGAGCAGTAATTTCATCGGGCTGCCCGTTAATCGTTCTGGTTATTGCGCCTCCTGCCGATAATTTCCATCCCAGTCCCGCATTACTATATGGATTTATGGGCCTTAATCCTTCACCTCCAATATAATCGACGGAAATAGGTATTGTTATCTCTCCTGTTTTTATTTGAATAAGTGGTATTGAGATGTTTGCCTGACCGGTATAAAATGAAACAGGGCAGAATACATCCTGTTTATAATTAAAAGCCTCGGGTGTTATAAAAGTCTGGGCAGGAGATGACTTAATGAATACCAGCAAAGCAACAGAGAGAATAAGAAACTCAGGGCTGGACTTCAGACATCTGGTATTATTTATTTTATCCATGCTGATTTAATTTTTTATAACCTTCATGAATTTTTCCATATCATTAACAATCATATTAATGATATATATACCAGGAGCCAAATGTTCCATTTCAATAAATTCCGAGTGATGTCCTGTGCCTTTTTGTATCCGGTCAGATGAAAATCTTGTGATTCCGTTATTATCAAATAATTTTATTGTAATTATTGCATCACTGGTCAGGTCATATTCACAAGTAAGGTTAGATAAGACAGGATTGGGAATTATCCTTATATTGTTAAGAATCCCGTCCGGTCCGTTTATGTCATACATTGAATCAGATTGTTTCCAGCAGGGGGTATCGGACAGTTGTGATGCCAGTTCCGGGGGAGAATAAAAAAATGAAGCCAGCTTATGTTCTGTTTCCCTTTTACCGCTTTTCTGAGTTATTGTTTTAACCGTCTCAAAAACCGGATATCGTTTTCCGGGTGCATACCATGAATAGCTTTCCAGGATCATTCTGACACTGTCAAGTGCGGTCTGATAGTACTCCCTCAGACTTTTTACCCTTAATACATTTTTAAATGTCAGTCCTAAGGGAGCCCGGAGAGTACCTGTGGCATCTGCCTCTATTATGGTTTTCCCCGAAACATGTATCGGAAATGAATGGCAATATTCTCCATGGCCTGAAAATTCTGAGTTTAGAAGATCTCCATACCGGAACGGGTATCTCATTTTAAGTTCGGCTGCAGAATATTTCATTATAGTGGTGCTGTTTTCATATCCTGTATGAAAAAGCATATCCCCATTCAGAAGATAACTGTAGTTAGTGCCGTGTTCAAGTCCTCCGATAATGCAGGAATCAGTTGTGGCAGTGCGGTAACTAACTATATAATAATCATTTACAGGATTCACTTTACGAAAATCCCAGATGATATTTGTGCCGGCCATGCCAGGGTCAATATAATCCACCTGTTGTTTTACCAATGAATCTCCTGAACGAGGCATATTAGCAACCTTCATTAATTCAGTGAAAGGATTTCTCTGGGCCCGGATAAAATCTGTTCGGAACAGAAATATCAGGATACAGAGTAATTGGATAAAAAGATAGCGAGACATAATATATTGATTATTAAGTAATAATAACCAAGCTATTAAAATACAGTTTTGGAACACTTAAATCATCCAGAGGTTTTGATCAAATTCATTTGATCAAAATCACTACAAGCCTGTTAACTACAACTAAACTTATGAAGCACTAAAAACTGAATCTATTTTGAAATACAGCTTATCAAATTTAAATAAATAAATGTTTTAAACAAAATTTTCCTGACTGAAATTTGATTACTCCGAAGACTTGTAAAAATCCGATTTTCATCCATATTCTTGCATTTCTTGAATAAAACTCCGAAATTAGATGGCAACTCATTTTCTGACCTGAAAGCTCTGATTTATGGTTCAGGAGTACTATATATTAAACCTGATTCAATCGAAAGATTCATCAGAACTCTTTATACTAACAAAATCTTATAATCCATGAAGAAAATTTTGTATGTTTCTTTTGTTGTGTTTGTTGTCGGACAGGTTCTTCTGACATCGTGTAAGGATGAAGAACCTGAAGGTCCTCCGATAGCAGGGATCTTTTACAGCATTGCTGATAAGCAGGTTGCATTTACTGCCCTCACAAAGAGGGCTGACACCTGGAACTGGGATTTCGGTGACGGTCAGACCAGTACCGAAATGAACCCGGTTCATATTTACAAGGAAGGTGGTATTTATGATGTCAAACTTACTGCAACAGGCAATGGCAAGACTGTTGAAGCGGCAACGGTAGTGTCCCTTGCACTTTCAAAAATGCAGATGCTCACAGGTGGCCTGAAATCACCAAATGGTAAAAAATGGAAGATAAGCAGTGCCCACTCAGAGAAAGATTGCTTTGCCCTGGCTGATGATAATTTTACAAACATTCAGGAAATAGGGACCGGGATGCTGGGAAATGTCGGTCTTGGGCTGGGTGAAGTGTATGATGATATTTTTATCTTCAAACACGACGGAACTTATACACATTCTCCGCAACATGGTGGCGCTTTCGCAGGATTGGTCTATTCCATACTCACAAAGCAGACAATCCTAAAAGCAACGCCGGTAAGCCAGAGCTTTGGCTTATGCTATACAGCATGGACCCCCCAGGCAGCAACATTCACACTGAATGAGAAGAAAAACCTGGGAATTACAACTGTCAGTCCCGATGGTAATACTCCGGCGGAGAGGTTATATAAGGATGTTATGACGCTTGAATTCTCCGGAAATGAATTCATCGGATTCATGGATTTTACCCGTGAGTGCATTGTCCAGGAATTAACTCCTGCAAAAATGCGGCTTGCCATGTTCGTCTGTACAACACAGAAAGCGCATTACAATAAACCGTCACATGTTGTGATCCTTACATTCGAAACAGTGCCTTAAAAGGTTTTTGTATTGTGAAACTGACAATTTAATAACCAGCATAAATATTAAGCATGAAATATATTAATTATATAAAGAACATTATCCGGAATATAATACCGGTAATGTTTATACAATTCCTGCTGATAATTGACCTTCAGGCTTTTACCCCTTCAGGAAAGGATCTGATCCCGGCTCCTGATTATCCTGGTCAGCAAGGATTTGTAATTACCGGACGTGTCACCTCCGGTATGGATAATTCAGTAATGCCAGGTGTCAGCATAGTTATAAGAGGTACGCAGAGAGGAACTGTAACAAATTCGGCAGGAGAATATTCAATTGAAGTTCCCGGCTCAGATGCTGTACTTGTATTTTCATTTATCGGGTATAATACACAGGAGATCACTGCCGGTAACCAGAGGGTGATCAACATAATCATGACTGAAGCCATTGAGGCTCTCGATGAAGTTGTAGTTACAGCTTTGGGTATTACACGAAGGGAGAAATCCCTTGGATATTCTGTCGGGACTGTAAGCGGAGAAGATCTGGCAAGGGTTGTACAGGAGAATGCAATAAATTCTCTTGCGGGTAAAGTTACCGGAGTACAGATCAGTTCCACGGGAGGAACAGGATCATCCGTGAGCATGGTAATAAGAGGCGCCACATCATTAAGCAATGATAATCAGCCTCTTTTCGTAATTGACGGAGTACCGATTGTCAATACGCTAAATAATATAGCCGGTTTCGGCAGTGACAATCGTGTGGATTACGGGAATGCCATTTCAGATTTGAATTCCGATGATATCGAAAGTGTTTCTGTTCTGAAGGGCCCGAGCGCTGCTGCTTTGTATGGCTCAAGAGCAGGTAACGGCGTGGTGCTGATAACCACAAAGTCGGGACATAAAAGTAAAGGTATGAGAGTTAACATCAGTACCAACAATGTTTTCGACATGCCTTATAAATATTTCCCGGTACAGAAAGAATTCGCAACAGGATATTTTTCATTTACTCCCGAAGACCTTCCTGCAGGCTATACTATGAAGGTAAATCCCGCTGAAGCAGCGGGAGCCGGAATTCAGCTCGACAAGGAATACTTTGCTGTTCAATGGAACAGCCCCAGAGATGCTAATGGAGTTCAGGTGCCCATGGAACTGGTCGGTCATCCAAACAATATCGCAAATTTTGTCCAGACAGGCATAACCTCCACAAATGAGGTATCCGTATCGAATAACACCGATATGATGAATTACAGAATAGGAATATCAAATATGTCAAACAGGGGAATAATTCCCAATTCCGACCTGTTCAGGAATAACGTTACGGCAGCGACTACTTTACTGGTCAGGGAAAACATCACAGTCAGTTCAAACATTAATTATAACAGATCCTGGTCCAATAACAGACCTGCCAGTAACAGGGGGACTAATCCTTTACAATGGGCATATAATGTACCTCAGGAAACCGATATAAGAGAACTTAAGAGCTACTGGGAAGAAGGCCTGGAAGGCATTCAGCAGAGAACACCTTACAACGGGTTATATAATAATCCGTATTTCCTTGCCAACGAAGTAAATAACAGCTTTAGCAGGGACAGGATCTTTGGTAATCTGAAAGCTGAATGGAAGATATTCAAAGATTTCAGCTTAATGGGAAGATATTCGCTTGATCAGTTCTCTGAAAAACGGGAATCAAAACTGTCGCCGAGTTATACCGGAGAACCCAATAATGGCGCATATGGTGTTCAGGATATAACCAGTTACGAAAGGAATGTAGATTTTCTGGCAACTTATTCGAAGGTAACAGATATTATAAGCTTATCAGTATCCGCAGGAGGAAATGCTCTTTACAAAAAAGGAACATCAATGAGCAGCTCATCAAAGTCGGGAGCAGGCCTGATTGTACCCAATGTGTTCACTCTCAGTAATATCAAATCGGGTTCCCTGGATTACGGAAGCTACTGGTCCCAGAAAGCAATATACAGCTTATACGGTCTTATCAATCTTGGATTTAAAGACATGATATTCCTGGATCTTACCGGTCGGAATGACTGGTCAAGCACATTGCCGAAAGAAAACTGGTCATACTTCTACCCGTCTGCTTCATTGAGCATACTGGTGAATGAGATGATAAATATGGGAGAAGGTGTTGATCTTCTCAAGATAAGAGGAGGATGGGCGAAGGTTGGCAATGACACTGATCCTTACCAGCTTTACAGCACTTATGGAAATGCAGGGCAATGGGGCGATGCAACACGGCTTGCCAAATCGGGACAGATACTTACTCCGAATCTGAAACCCGAAGAAGCTGTTTCAAAAGAAGCAGGACTCGACCTTAGTTTCCTGAAAAACAGATTAAGGTTTGAGGGAACTTATTATGTTGTGGAAAACCGGAACCAGATAAT
>CAYPHL010000109.1:10988-13822 GCA_964410385.1 uncultured Rikenellaceae bacterium
ATCTCATTAAGTTACAACGTTCCCCGCGACCTGATAAGCAGGATAGGATTCGTTCAGAATATTGCACTTTCACTTTACAGCAGGAATATAATACTCTGGACAAAAGCTAAAGCAGGTATAGATCCTGAAAGGGCATTTCAGGCTGAAAGTTCGACAGGAGGTACAAGAGGAACACAATTCAAGCAGGGTATCGAAAGATATAACCTTGAACCCTGGGTAATTCCTCTCGGAATTAAGTTAGATATAACATTCTAGAATATTTAAATCTGAAATTATGAAAGCAATAAAATATAAAATTTCAGCGGTCCTTATAATATTCCTGTTGATTATTGTATCATGTCTGGACCTTGAAGAACTGAATATAAATCCCAACGGGGTTGACCCTGCAGAGGCACAGCCATTTCTTCTGATGAGTACAGTACTGACATATACGGGACAGAATGTTGTCGGCCTGGGCTTTGGCGATCTCGCAGGCGTAATGCAGCATACTCAGAAAGACGGATGGGGCGGGGGACATAATGCTTATGACTGGTCCGACCAGAACTGGGGCGGTTATTACGGAATCCTTAGAAATACAGAGGAAATGCTGAAAAAGGCGGAGGCATCCGGATTGGAATTTTATCAGGCAGTGGCACTTATAATGAAAGCGTATAATTACGGAATGATAACTGACCTTTGGGGTGATGCTCCTTTCGCTGAAGCGCTTCAGGGTGAGACAGGAAATCTGAAGCCGGCATATGATTCCCAGAAAGACATATATATTGGTATCCTTGGTTATCTGGAAACTGCCAATACATTATTGTCGAAGAGCCAGGATCAGTATTCCGATATCAATCCGGTACAGGATGTCCTTTTCAGCGGGTCGGTGATGAAATGGAGAAAATTTACCAATTCCCTCGCACTCAGATATTATATGAGAATTTCTTCAAAAGAATCTTCCCTGGCTAAAACTGGTATAGAAAAGATCGTCGGGAATCCTTCACAATATCCGATTATCAGGGAAGCCACGGATGATGCGAACATAGATTATGTTGGCAACAGCACATCTGATTCCTGGCCATGTAATACTACATTTGATGTCAGCGAGACAAACTGGAGGAGACTTAAAATGTGTTCCACACTCGTTGAAAAATTACAGGAGCTTGACGATCCGAGACTTGCTCTATGGGCAAATAAAATAACCACTCCTCTGGTTGTAGATCCGGCAAAACCCGATGATTATGATGAAATTGTGGATGGAAAGAGGATCATAGCGCAGAACGTGGCGGATACCTATGTTTCAACCTATGGTGTTGAGATCGATCCTGATCCGGAATATGTGGGACTTCCTCCATCATGGTCAATATTGCCGCAGGCATACAATCTCTGCCCCAACCTGGAACAGGCACCGATAAACCCTCATGCTTCTCACCTTAATAATATGTACAAATCACCTTCCGGACCTCATCTTAAGGCACGTCTTATTTCGGCTGCAGAGGTTAATTTCATCCTTGCAGAAGCAGCACTGAAAGGATGGTCTGCCGGCGGCACGGTAAAGGATCTGTATGAGGCAGGGGTCAAATCCTCAATGGATGCCTGGGGTCTGACCGGATCATATTCAGATTACATTGAAGGAGAAGGAGTTGCCTTTGAAGGTACACTCAGTCAGATCATTGAACAGAAATGGATTGCAAGCTGGACCTCAGCTGCTGAAGCCTGGTTTGATTACAGGAGAACAGGTTATCCTGCGCTTGTACCCGGGAAGATCGTAAAAAGAAATGCTATTCCCCTGAGGTTTTATTACGGTACAAATGAATTATTATATAATCCGGAGAAAGCTGAAGCTGCCATACAGGGACTTGAAACAACTTCATTTTCATCAAGCGACGGGAAAAACAGCCCCTGGTCCAGATCGTGGTTGCTCCAGGGTACCGGAAAACCATGGTAACAGGTTCAGAGTTCAGGGTTATTTTCGACGGATGTTCATAAATTCGCGAAAAGTGACCGGAATCAATCGAGGTAAAGCTTAAAGAATTCATCCATTTTTTTCTGGCAGAATTCATTTACTCTCAGAACGATATCCATAGTATGTGGCCAGCCGGGAAGGCGGTGAAGAGCACATGGGACCCCGAGTGAATCGAGCTTGTTTTTAAGCATGTCAGACTGGGATACAGGAACAAGTTTATCTGATGTCCCATGAAAAATAAGTGTAGGGGGGTCATTTTTATCCAGATAATTAACGGGTGAAGCTTCTCTGAAGATTTCGGGAGCTTCATCCCATTTTTTGGCAAGAAACGCAGTTATGAGCGGATGATTCCTTGCATATTCTGTTGTAAGATCAACAGGGCCGTAAATATCCACAACTGCTTTTACTTTTTGATCACCCGGAATAAGAACTGAAGTGTCATTAATATGAGCAGGATTATTCCAACCGTAAGCTGCAAGAGTTGCCAGATGAGCCCCGGCAGAGCCTCCGATCAATACAATCCTGGATGGATCATACCCGTAGTTTTCAGCATTCCCGTGAAACCATCTCAGGGCATCTGTAATATCTTCAATGCAGGCAGGATAAGGGCCATCCTTAAGCAGTCGGTATGATACTGTTGCTGTAACATAACCTTTCCGTGCATAGCTTATCAGATAAACAAGATAATCTGATCGTTTTCCGCTTTTCCATGATCCGCCATGTATAAATACAAGAAGTGGTGCAGGCTTATCAAGTTTTACAGGGCGGTAAATATCAAGCTGAAGGGATTTCCCGTTGATATTTTTATATTCAATGTCCTTTATTTCCTCAATATTCGCCGGAACTGCCGGCTCAAGCTCTGCCAGCTTTTCAATCCCGAGCCATATTG
>CAYPHL010000110.1:0-13246 GCA_964410385.1 uncultured Rikenellaceae bacterium
GGTTGTATGTTTGTTGTAGAAATTTGACTGATCAAAAAGTGTAAAATATTAAAGCTTAATGATTTAATGATAATTATATTAATCTGTACAGGATCCCAAATATCGCCTTATAATCAGCAGATTACAAGGCGATTAAATTTTCAGAAAGTGCCCCGAATACGGAAGTAATTTGAAATTTATTCAAGAAGTGCATAATTATCGTGCATGTGCTTAAGGAAACCCACAAAATCGTTTTTCCTGTCCGAATCCATCCAATCCATGGCCTCTTTTGGATGTTCATTCATTGATCCCGTTACAAGGTATGGTATATGATAGCCCCAGTCGATTTCTTTCTGCATCGGAAGAATAATATCCTGGATAACCTGGAAAAGGGGCAATAACCTGTATTTCGGATTTTTCAGGAATGCAATCAATAACTCCATCGGGCAGTTCCCGGCTCCACGTCCCAAACCCAGTAAGGTTGCATCCAGCATATTACAGCCATGAATAATGGCTGTAATCGTGTTGGAAAAAGCCAGTTGCATATTATTATGGGTATGGATTCCTATTGTCTTTCCTTTTAATAAATCGAGATATTTTTTTGTTAACAGCTCAATTTCTTCGCAATACATGCTCCCGAAGCTGTCAACCACGTAAATTACCGGCACTTTGCATTTTGCCACATCATTAAGTGCTTCATCAAGTTCACGCTGCTTAACTTTCGATACGGCCATAAGGTTAATGGTTGCTTCATATCCTTTATCCATACAATGTTCGGCAAGAAAAATTGCTTTGTCCATCTGGTGGACATAAGTTGCAACCCTGATCATATCAATTATACTTTCTGATCTGGGGAGTATATCGTCGAGTTCAACCCTGCCGATATCGACCATGACCGAGATTTTTGTATTGGTTTTGTTTTCGCCCACAATTCGCCTGATATCCTTATCATCGCAGAATTTCCATGGGCCATGGTCATTTCGTGAAAAGATCTTTTCACTGCTTTTATAACCTATTTCCATATAATCAATCCCGGCTTCAACACAGGCATTATAAACAGACCTTACAAAATCATCGCTGAAATGCCAGTTATTCATAAGTCCGCCATCGCGAACGGTACAATCGATCACTTTAATTTCTTTCCTGTACATAGTAATTCGGTATTATTTATTCTTCAGTAACGTTAATTGAATTTTTATCGAATAGTCCAACAGTACCTGAAACACATTTTCGATGACATCCGGATCCAGGTCAAGACTCTCTGCAAATGACCTTCTTTCAGTTATTACTTGCAGATGCCTTTCTGCTGCCTTTACTTCATCCGGATTATTCTTATAATTTATAATTGCTTTTATATATGAAAACCTTTTCCCGATCAGTCTGAGAATATCATGGTCGATTTCGTCGATCTCCCAACGGATTTCTTCAATGTTCTGACATTCGTGAGGCATCTTCATATTATCAGGAATTAATGAAAAACCTAATATTAATTACAAATACAATTGTAAGAAATAATCAGAATTATAGGTTAATAATTAAAGAAAATTATTAATCCTGTTTTTATTATTAAGGGATATGAAGCCAGGGATTACAAAATATTACTTTTATCCAGAAGGAATACTCTGATTATCCGGATAACTTATAAATCAGTCCGATGAAAGTATTGCTATCTATTCTTTCACACACCGTACATTTCGTCCAAATTTTCTTGCCATACCGGCCTGATTTACAACAATGATATCAAATTGTAATTCTTTACAGTAAGCATAACCTGGATCTGGTTGTGTGGAGGTCCACCAGCTCCCAAGATATTTAACACCGGAATAAGAACCATAAACAGGGTAGCGGCTTCCTCCTGCCAAGCCGGTGAATCCGCTTTCATTTGTTGCTCCGGTATTCGGACTCGCCCAGTAAGCAAGTCCCGTTGCCTTTAATTTCCCTCCGGCCTGGCCTGAGCCTCCCAGAGAGCTGAAAAGTGTATTCCAGTCAGTATCATTCGGAACCCTCCATCCTGATGGACAGAGTTTTCCGGTAAGCACTGCCAGTATATTGTAATATCCCCCGTAGATATCCTTATTGGATAAGTTATTATTCAACCATCCCATCGCCGGTACAGTCTGGCTATCCCAGTTCGCATCATTTGAGATCAACTGTATTGAAGTACCATCATTTAGTTTGGTGGTTTCCAGGTTTTCTGCCATCCAGATCTGTGTCCCCTTTTCTCCTGAAGGATCTGAGTTATCAATTTCTCCTTTTCCCGAGCCAATCGTTACAACGGGGTAATTATTACCATCCCGATCGGTGCATGGCACAAAGCTGAAGTTAATTGTTTTGCTTGATAATGGGACGTCTGTTATTACCGTACTGTAGACGCCGGAGGTAGCAGTCAGCTTCAGTCTGTCGCCGGCAGTGTATTGCATAATGGTTTCCTCAGTTGTTCCTTTAGAATCACTTTTAATATTTTGTGAAATGGTTGTTTTTTCGTATTCGATATTCACAGATCCCTGGTTCAAACCCGAACTGATAAGCTTTCCAAAGCCTGAATATCTGCCGCATACGATCCTTACGAAATAAACACCTTCTTTAATTTCTTCTATTTTATATGTATGCAGCCCTTCAGGTAGCAAATCTTTCTTACGACCAATCTCTTTTCCGGAAAGATCGTATAAGCTTATTACGGTTTCACCGCCTTCGGGTAAGGTAAATTGCATTTTTCCGGCGCCTGTCAAAGGATTCGGGAAAAAATCGACCCCGCCCACCGTATTCTCTGTTTCTGTTTCAATACCTGATATTATGGCTGAAAGGTGTAATACATCACCGCCATTCATTGTTTTTAATGTACCCTGGGTCAGGTTTTCTATTTTGACTGTTGAGACGCTTGTAGCTGAACCTGAACCGGTAAAGCTAATCAGATAGTCTTGTGAACTTAGGGTTGTAGTTGCCAGAAAGAGCAATAACACGAGGTTGCAGATTTTCATTTTAATTGGATTTAAATACAATTTCTACGTATCGGGTGATCGAATTAATAGATTATATCTCCCTGAATCCTTGAAAATTATATTTAAATCCTGAAAATTACAAGATGATTTTGATATTATAGCAGGAATAATTGATTAACCATGAGAATATCGTGACAGCGATAATCCTGGCTTTAATTACTGAGTTCAGTGCACTGCAGGAAGCCACAGATAAACTCAATCAGGATTTTCTGGTTTCCTGCAGATTCTGTTTCAGTCTTCGATATATTCTTTTATTCTGCGGGAAAGATATTGTGGATAGCTTTCCGTTACAGGTATGTTTTTATTCTCCTTTTCTATGCAGTCATAAATGAATTCGCCTTCAGTAAATATTTTCTCCTTACAGATACCATAGCCATGATAGGCAAAAATGAACCCAATAATGCAATAAGCGTCCTGTAAGGAAAGGTTTTCCTTTTCAGTCAGTTCTTTCAGGACTTCGGCAGCAACCTGTTTGATTATCTCCTTGTCGTAAGGATTCTGCAATTTGAAAAGGTTATTTTCACTCAGCAGCAATTTATAAAGCTTATCAATGATCTTTGGATTCTTTACGGTAATTTGTTTATTCCGTGATTCAAAACGAACCGATAAAAGAGGTTCAGGAGCCTTTTCGAAATCAATAACCTTTATTTCTTCCTCAAAATATGAACCTGTGCCAAATGCGTAAACAACATAACGTATCAGGTGGTTGATCTTCTCTCTTGTCAACCCGTACCCTTTGGACAATCTTTCAGCAAGACTCCATTCATTATTATCGTCATTTGTATTTATCCCTGTTTTACCATCCCAGGTTGCAAGTGGTTTAAAGGGAATAGTTAACAATCCTTTTGGTTGATTTTCATTTAATTCATACTCTTTTTTCATCAGCTGTTTATGTTTGAAGGTTTACACTATTCTGCCCCGGTCCTGAAAGCAAGGCCTTTATTCATTCATGTTCTGACCATTAACTGAATATGTACTTATTCGGAATCCGGATTGTATCAATTACCTGATACGAAATTAACCTCATAAGGTTGCATCCTGTTGATATCTCAGCGCCGGCTGTTAATAACAGTTTAATATGTAAATGTTGTGTGGAATTAAAATTTTATATACATTTACAACTGATAAAAGGGAACTGAAAGTTTTTATGAGTTTGATTTTTTAACCTGATTTGGGAGTCGTCGTTGGCTGGTTTGAAACAGTCACCCTGATATTGATGTTCTTGCTGCAATGATAGTCGCGGAGGCCGGCATCTTAATGGGTTTAAGTTATCATGGTTTTAGGTTTTTTCATTTCTCCTCTTCTGCCGGCCTTTTCTCTTAAATATCAATACATTATAAATTTTTTTGATTTTTCTTAAAAAAAACCCTCATTTTGAGGGTAACAATTTGCTGCCTATTCGGATTAAACGGTTGCTGAATCAGGGCGGCATAACCTGCTTTGAAGTTTTCACTTCGCAAATAGTTTTACTTCATATCTCCGTGCCGCCCTTTTTTTTTGATAATAAATCACCTTCCGCCTGATCCCGATGGTTCAGGGATTATCAATGTAAATGTAATTATCAAAAGGACTTATAATAAAGGATATCAGAGATATATGCTAGATTAGCACTATTTCTTCAGGAAATGCGTATCAGCAAATTTAAGATACTGCTGCCAGTCGTATAAAGTTACATCATGCACTCCTGTCCGTATATGATAGCCAATTTTACTGACAACAGGAGAATTGACTGCAGGCATCTGAGCAGCAGGAAATCCTTTTCCGGTCAATAATTTATATACCGGTGATGCTGCAACACAGGACAGGAACTCACCTTTCGGATCAGCCCACTGATCTTCTTCGGCGCTGGCAACATATAATGGACGTGGTGCAATCAATGAAAGCAGCTGATGCTGATCGACCGGCAGGAGATCTTCTCTTTCATTATATTTATTGAAATTATCGCAGAACCAGTGAGGAAATGACCGGTTAATCCTGCCGACAGTTTCTCCGTACGCTCTTTTTGAAAGCGCAGCACCTCCGCATCCCGAATTATTTGAGATTACAGCTGCAAATCTCCTGTCAGTAGCTCCTGCCCATAAAGCAGCCTTACCAAGTCGTGAATGACCCATAAGCACGACCTTTTTTGAATCCACCTCAGGGATTTTCTCCAGACAATCCATAGCCCGTGATAATCCCCAGGCCCAGGCAGCAATACTGCCCCAGAAAGTGTCATCAGGATCTGAACCGTATAAACCGTGTACCCCGTTTTTAAATCCGTCATCAAAATCAGGATCAACATCTCCGTAGTAAATGGTTGCCAGACCATAGCCCCGTGATATGATCTCTTTTACCTGCCAGCTTGAAGCATCCCTGCCCCTCCCCGATTCCTTTGCCTTATTATCAAGGATATTTGCTTCCTTATTATTTCTTACCCATGACCTGGTGACAGAGATTCCTGGTTCGCTTGTTACGGTATGGTTCCCTCCAAAATTATAGCCAAGGAAAACAGGGACCGGGCCGGACGATTTCGGCAGGTACAGGAGCATTATCATATCCAGCTCTTTATCCATTCTCTTCAGTTTAATCTTAATTTCTTTCCTGACAGCATCGTCATTTAAAGCGTTATTTTCAGATGATAATACTGAAGAAATAATTTCGCCATCCCATACAGGTGCGACACCATAAACCTCGTTTTCGAATAGTTTAAATATCTCTGTCCGGCGTTTCTCCCATTGTTTTTTATTTCTCACTTTCTCGCCGTTATTAAAGGCCAGCGGATCAGGAAGTGTGTATTGAGGTACTTTTGATTCATCGTAATTTACTACAAACTCCTGGGAGTAAAGAGCGAAACAGGCAGTTGATAGCAATAAAATCAGAATAAATCCAGATTTTTTCTTCATAATGAGTCAGTATTAATTTTATGAATAATTTTTTTAACCACGAAGAGCACGAAGGTTAACACCAAGAGCACAAAGGTTAACCACAGAGCATAAAAACTTATCTCTAAATGACATAACACCATAACACCAAAATGCCTTAAAACCTTAACACCATAACACCAAAATGCCTTAAAACCTTAACACCATAACGCCTTCTCCCATTGTGCCCCTGCGCCTCTGTGCCTTTGCGCCTTCCCCAAAAAAATCTATCTTACTGCAACCTCGTAAATATTTGCCCCATATTCCTCCGATATTTCAACCTCAAATCCTTTCTCAATCAGCAATTTTCCTGATGCTGTAATTACTTCCTTTCCGTTGGGGGCCAGTCTGACAGTGTATTGTCCTGCCGGATCCAGATCGCTGAGCACAACTGTTCTTCTGATATCCCTGGCGCCCTGTTTGAATACTCCTATTATGCCTCCTGCTTTCGTTTCAGTGTTCATTCTCATCCAGCCGTCCCACATACCCTCGGCAGGTTCTCCGAATCCCGGAAGATCTTTCCTGAATGACATGTAATCATATTTATCCTGCATAGCCTGCATCCATGTTGACCACTTTTTTATTTCAGTTCGTCCGGCCGGAGGGATTTTCCTTGGATCTCCTAGGACAATAGTAAGGCTTCCGATAAGTGATTTAAGACTGAATTCAAAGGTTTCTTCATTCATTTGCAGGTTCCCTATAACAAGGGAGCTTGCAGGTAAAGCCGGTGATCTCCACCATGCCAGATGTCTTACTCTGAGGGGACCGGCCGGAAATGGCTGTTCGACATTTGACAGCCAGTTACCCTCGGCATGCCGGGCAATAGCATAATCCATAAGCTGAAGCTTACCTGCAGTCTCAAAGGTACAGTCGATAAACAGGTCGGGCGCTGATTTGTGTAATTCATCAAAAAGTTTAAACAATCTTTGATAAATGACTATGAATGATTCGTTATGATCTTTATGGAACGGATGATCTGATGCATAACAACCTGAAATAGCATCAGAATTCACATAGGCACTCGTGGCAACTGCAAAATCGAGTTTGGCATATGCAAGCCCATGATCATTCACGAGTGAAAGTATCTTATTCCTTATATAATCAACCCATCCGGTGCCGAAACAGAAAGTCACGAAATTTTTATTTGCAGATCCTTCATGAAGATTGCCGGGCTGACCGTCTGCACTTTTCGTAAACCATTCAGGATGGTCTTTATATACTTTTGCATCGGGAGTGGCTGATCCTATACTGATCCAAAGGCCCGGTTTCATTCCTAGTGACCTGATATAATCGAATGTTGATTTCAGTCCGCCCGGAAATTTTTTCTCATCAACCTTCCAGTCACCGTAGTTCTTTCCCCATCCGGCGTCAGATGAAGCGGATCCTTCATTTACCTGCCATCCGTCATCAATAATAAACTCCTGTATACCGCATTCCGAAGCGGCAAGGGCTACATCGCGTACCAGGGAGTCACTTACAAATGTCCTGAAGGGATTCCATGTATTATAAACAAAAACCGGCTTTTTATCTGAGGAAATTATCCTGGTATTCATGTGCCGGACTATAAATTTGTTAACATCGCCGTTGATCACATCGAATCCGTTGTCGGTACCCTGATAGAGGCAGATAAATATTCCGGGGCTCTCCCACTCCTCCCCGGGCTTAAGCCACTTTCTGAAAGGAATACCCTGGTCAGTATGAGTCAGTCCGGCTTCAAGATTATTCCCTCTTGTATGATAAGCCGTACGCTTCAGAGCACCGGGTGATTCATTTCCCACTGCAATGCCGCTTCTCCTTCCGGGATCGTGGACAACAACCACAGGGTCATCCCAGTTTCCCACAAACGGACCGATATGTTTCATCCTTGCATAGTTATGATAAACCATAGCATGGACATATCCGATCCTTGTCTCAAGATCCTCGATGTTCAGATCTTCGATTTTCAGATCTTCCTTGCCCGTGTTTTTAAAACCGATCCATTTCCTTACAAGCGGAAGATCGGGATAAAGAAGGTAGTTCATCTCAATACGGATTTGGGAGGAATTTTCAGGCTCCAGAATGATTTTTACTCCTTTCCCCTGCCCCGAATTGTTAATGGGAGAAGATGAAATTATTCTCCAGCCGCTTCTTCCATCCATCGTCTTATCATTCAATGAAAATGAAAACTCCCTGCTGTCGCCAATGAAATTCTCTTTAATTCCGTTCTGAAACAAAGCGGAAGAAAAGAACTTATTCTCTTTTGTGGAAATGTCACGGCGGATATATCCGTTATCAAGTATAATTGCATACTTTTCTGTTTTAAAATAATCCTGTCCAAAAAGATCTGTAGAACAAAGCATCAAAACAATTAATACAAAGTACTTCATGACTATAATTTTATTTAATTTGACCTTAGTGTCCCTTTGTGTCCTGGTGCCTTTTTGGCATTTTTTAATTCACGCAGCTCCTTTGATCCTCATGAACTTATTTTGGCCACAAAGACACTAAGACACTAAGGTACACTAAGTTGATATAATAAACTACATACTTTAGAATTGACCGGTAAGTTTTAACTACTATTCCTTCCCTCCGGTTCTGAACGGGACTTCTTCAACGTTTAATTCCGGAAATGATTTACTTAGTTCATCTTTGATGTTATTATATTCCGGATCACCTGCCAGATTTTCCCATTCCATTGGATCCTTAGTGTGGTCGTAAAGCTCTTCGGAACCATCTTCATATCTTATATACCTCCATCTTTCGGACCGGACTGAATGCCGGTTTCGTCCCTTAGTCGTCAGAGTCGGATAATCCCACTTTTCATTAACATTTTTAAGCAGAGGTACAATACTCCTTCCTTCATTTTCCTGATTTCCGGGAATTCCACAAAGCTCTGTTAGTGTGGGATACAGATCGAGAAGGTTTACAACTGCATCACAGCGCTGTCCGGGCTCTGTCATACCGGGAACTTTGATTACCAGCGGCATCCGGCAGGATTCTTCCCATAATGTAAATTTCTTATATCTGAGTTTCTCTCCAAGATGCCATCCATGATCGCCCCATAGAACCACAATTGTATTATTGGCATATTTGCTTTTTGCCAGGGCATCCAGTACAACACCTACACAGGAATCAGCATAGTTAATGCAGGCGAGATAAGCCTGAATTGCTTCCTTCTGCTTATTGTATTTTTTTACCGAGAAGTAATTCTTCTGAGGCTGAAGGGCGGCAGAAGGAATATCATCATAATCATTTTCATTAACTTCCGGAAGAATCAGAGTATCAGGATCGAATTTATCGAAGAATGGCTTCGGGACAAACCATGTAAGATGAGGGCGGAATATCCCGCAGGCAAGGAAAAATGGTTTAATATGATCCGCTGCAAGCTGGTTGGCCGCCCATCTCGCGTTAAGATAATCAGGAGTACTTTCAAATGAAGCATCAGTCGGGCCCCAGTCGAGGTTGGCATCCACTTCTCCCACAGGGATCCCGTTAACCATATAGCCATCCTGACTGAACGTGTTACCATAACTTCCCTCAATGGGGACATGAAGATCCCATGACTGTGGATCTGCCCAAGGTCCGTTGGGAGTATGAAATATTTTGCCCCTTGCAAGTGAATAGTAACCGTTATTTGAAAACCATTTCGGAAGGGTTACGGCATCTTTCAACAGTTCAGAATCCCGCATAAAGCTTTCATTCTCATATATTCCGCTTGTTGAAGGTCTGTATCCTGTCATCAGGGCAACCCTTGACGGATTGCTCAGCGGTGCAGCACAATATGCCCTTTCAAACACTATCCCTTCTGATGCCAGCCTGTCCATGTTGGGAGTTTTAGCTTGTGGATGCCCTCCCAGAAATCCTGTCCAGTCATTTAGATCATCAATAGCTATGAACAGAACATTATAAGGCTGTTTCTGCTTTTCAGAAGATTTGTTACCACACGATGGCAATAGACCTGCTAAGGCAGCGCCAATGAGAATAGTACCTGAATTCAGATTAATAGAATTCATGGTCAGATCTTCACGAATATTTTATTTTTGTAGAGCCAGTAACAGATATACCAGAATCCTGCCCAGATACCCAGACTGGTCAGTATGCTTACTGTCAGCTCTCCTGTCCATGAAAACAGCAATCTGGCAAAGGGACCTGCCATTTTTTCGATAATATCTCCTGTTCCAATATGGAAGAATATATATATAAATATGCTGTTCATCCCGACAACGATAAAGAACCATGCGAATTTTGATAGTTGCTTCTTAACGTCAATCAGCCAGTAACAGAAACAAAGAGCCAGGATAGTCCATCCCCCGCTTGCGAAAACGAATGAAGATGTCGCGATCTTTTTGATAATCGGAGTTATGTTAAGGAGATCGAGGCCATATCCTATTGCCAGCGCAGATACACCTGCAATAATCAGTATCCGTATCTTTTCCTGCGGACTTTTTTCACTCATCAGGATCTTGCCGCAGAGCACACCCCATACTGTATGTGCAGTGGTTGATACAAAATTTAGCGTAGCCCAGATGCTTGCCTTATCAACTCCTTCAATTGTATTATTGAACCATGCTCCAAGGTTTTTATACGGAACCCAGGGCTGATTAAATCCTTCTACAGGAAAGAACCTGTAGGCCAGATCGATGAAAAGAAGAATTGCCAGTGTAAAGATAATCTGGAACTTAAAGCTTTTGTTTCTTATCAGGAAAGCGACAAGATATGTCACTGACAACTGGGCCAGTACATTCTGGAATCTGAAAACCAGGTGATCGGACTCTATAAAATAGAGAGCCCATCCAAAAAATAACAGCAGGAAGGACCTTCTGTAGGCATGCCGGTTGATCTTCTTCATGCTGTCGCCCTTTCTTATCCTGTTGGCAACTGCAAAAGGAATTGCAACACCGACGATGAACATGAAGAATGGCTGAATAAGGTCCCAGAAATGCAGTCCGTGCCATTCATGATGCTCCAGCTGGGTTCCAAGGAAGTGAAAAAAGCCGCTGTCAATTTTCAGAAGCTTACCATAGAGATGTGAGGCTTCACCAGCCAGAAGGAACATTGTAAAACCACGGAAGAAATCAACCGATGTAATTCTTCCCGGCAGCGGAGAAAGTGTGGTCTGAGGATTTGAGTTCATATATACATTGGTTAGTTTATAAGGAAAATTTAATTGATACGTCTGGTGATAATTATTAACTATAGTGAGTCAAACTTAAGAATTTTTAAAATCATTATACCCGTTGCTTTGGAAATAAAACTCACCATCAGTAAAATTCATTAACTGGTATTTAATTATTACATTTAAAAAAGTTATTGCAAATGTTACCTGTTTTTCACGTATTATCAGTACGACATCGTTGAGCAGATTTATTATCAAATAAAAAGAAACCAATGAAACAACTCATTAACAGACTGTTAAAAGAAACAGGCTACCAGTTAAAGAGATATCCTGATCCCTATCTGGTGAGACGAATGGAAATCATTAACCAAAATAATATAGGTACACTATTTGATATCGGAGCAAATGCCGGGCAATATGCAATTGAGATGAGGAAATTGGGTTACAGAAAGAAAATAATTTCATTCGAACCCCTGAAGAGTGCCTTTGAAGATCTGAAGAAGGCATCATCAAAGGATATTAACTGGATTATTAATAATTATGCACTTGGAGATGAAGACATTAATGGTATTATTAATGTTTCAGCCAACTCCTGGAGCAGTTCAATTCTGACCATACTTCCACTGCATCTGAAAAATGCACCTGGATCCGAGTTTATAACAGGAGAGGAAACGCAGATCCGAAAACTTGATTCAGTATTTAATTCCTTTTACAAGAAGGGAGATAATGTAATGCTTAAAATTGATACTCAGGGATATGAAAAAAAGGTTTTGGAAGGTGCCGGGGATTTCTTACGCAATGTCAGGATCATTCAGCTTGAAATGTCGCTGGCTGAATTATACGAAACCCAACCCTTATTTTTTGAGATGATCAATTATCTGGCAAATAAAGGATTTCAGCTTTTCTCACTGGAGGATATTGGAATTTCAGATAAAACAACAGGTCAGTTGCTTGAGGTCGATGGGATTTTTGTACAAAAAAACATTTCTTAATGACCGGATTCAATCAGGAGTAAATAATTGGTTATTACTATGCAATGCTATAGAATTACTATTTTTACATTGCCGGATAATAAATATAATTTCATAAAATGTTAATCAGATGAATAAAATTCTTTCTTCCGGAATTTCAGGATTCAAAGTAATAATCCTGATCCTTTCAATATCTTTTTTACGGAGTTCCCCTGTCAGTTCCCAGATTAAGATCTATGTAAATACAGACCTTGAAGGAATAAGCGGAGTTTTCAAATTCTCCCAGACAAGAGAAAAAGATACACCCCTGAATATACAGGCATGTGAGTATTTCATGGGCGATCTTGCTGCGGTCATAAAAGGTTTGCGCGACGGAGGAGCGGATGAGATTGTGGTCCTTGACGGACACGGAACCCAGGCTGTACTCCCTCACCTTATGGTACCAGGGGCAACATATATAACCGGCACACCGCGATATGGAGCAGGTAACCTGACTGACCTCGACTCCACATTTTCCGGTCAGGTTCTTCTTGGTTTTCATGCAATGATGGGCACACCTGATGGTGTATTGTGTCACACCCAGTCGTCAAGATCTGAGAACCGTTACTGGTACAATGGTGTGGAATCCGGAGAAATAGCGCAGAGTTCTGCTGTTGGAGGATATTACGGTGTCCCGACAATAATGGTTACGGGAGATGTGGCAACATGCCGTGAAGCAAGAAAATTCCTGGGTGAAAACATAGTAACTGTTGCGACCAAGCGGGGTATTTCGAGGGAAGCTGCTGAGCTCTGGCCTTTTGAGGAGACGAGAAAAGCTCTTTATGAAGGAGCAAAAAATGCAGTGAGTATAATTAAATCATGCAAACCTTACACCCTTAAAACTCCAATTCATATAAAAGAACAGCGGCTTAACCTGGATCCCTCACTGCCAAAACCAGTAGTTGTTACAAGAGAAGGTTATGCCGAGAATGCTCAACAGATCTTTACCTGGAAATAATTATTTCATCCTTATAATGAAAAAGGCATTCTGATGCGAACCATGAAAGCGGACAGGTCATATCTGAGTGTTATAATAAACAAAAATACGGATACCAGGAATCTGGAAATAAATATTCCGGAGCCATTGAGACCTTCTGTTATTTTTTCAAATAGATCCGGAAGTGTCAGCAGCAGAAATATTTGTACTATTCATCCGGAAGAAACATTAATAGTAAAGTGGGATCAGGACCTTTCACGCTAGTGTGATATAACTCAAAATTATTTTATAACTCCACTTTTCTACGTATTATAATACATATTATA
>CAYPHL010000111.1:0-13061 GCA_964410385.1 uncultured Rikenellaceae bacterium
TAATATGGAAAATGGACTTCAGGCAAAATCTTCAGATATCATTATCTATTCTACCCCGGAGGGTGATGTCCGGGTAGAGGTTATTTACAGTGATGAAACATTCTGGTTAAGCCAGAAGCAGATGTCAGAGCTGTTTGGAGTGGAGGTACATACAGTAAACTACCATTTAAAAGAAATTTTTAAAAGCAATGAATTACAAGAAAATTCAGTTATTCGAAAAATTCGAATAACTGCTGCTGATGGTAAAAGCTACATCACAAATTTTTATAATCTGGACGCAATAATTGGAGTAGGATATAGAGTAAATTCTTTTCAGGCTACTAAGTTTAGGATATGGTCTACCAAAACACTGCGAGAATATATTATAAAAGGATTTGTTCTTGATGATGAACGATTGAAACAGGGAAAACGGTTCGGAAAAGATTACTTTGAGGAACTTCTGGAACGAATCAGGGAAATTCGAGCCAGCGAACGTAGATTTTATCAGAAGATCACTGATATTTATGCTGAATGCAGTATGGATTATGATCCCGAATCGGAAATAACCAGAACATTTTATAAAACAGTTCAGAATAAACTGCATTGGGCAGTAACAGGTCTGACTGCAGCAGAGATAATTTCCGGGAGGGCTAAAGCTGAATTGCCAAACATGGGGCTTACAATCTGGAAGAGATCGCCAAAAGGTAAAATTCTGAAATCAGACATAACCATAGCGAAAAATTATCTTAATGAAAAAGAGATTAAGGAATTGAACCGTGTTGTGACAATGTATCTCGATTATGCAGAGAATCAGGCAGAGAAACAGGTGCCAATGAAAATGAAGGACTGGATAGAAAAACTGGATTCCTTCCTTCAATTTAACGATTATTCTGTCTTAAAGAATGCAGGAGCCATTTCTGCCAGTATTGCCAAAAAGCTTGCAGAACAGGAATATGATAAGTTCAGGATAGTCCAGGATCAAAAGTATGAATCTGACTTTGACAGGGTACTCAAAAAGCTGAGAAAAAATCAGTAATAAAGATCTTCGCCGGAGTAAACTAAACTGTATACGGAGGTCTCATATCCCTGACATATAATTTGTTGGCCTCAGGATCGCCTACCACCTCACCTTTAACAGGATCCCAGGTTATTTTTCTTCCTGTCCGTATTGCAACATCGCCCATGTGACTGATGGTATCGGAAATTATTGCATCATCAAGGGGACATAATTCTTTCTCTTCACCCCATATTACCGAAATAAATCTTTTACCCATAAGGTTGTTTTCACTTTTAATCCATCCGTCTTCATTCTTCGGGAAGTTATTCAACCTTGTGTCAATATCAGGGATATCTGACTGAACGGATGACCTGCTGATCGAAATCCATCCTTTTGTGCCATAAAATGTTGTTCCATTGGTCTCTTTCATTTTCAGGTGATCAAGCATTCCCTGTAGTGCTATATCATCGCTTACAAAATGAAGTTCAGGGCCATTCTGATACTTACACTTTACATCCCACGAATAAATGTTATTATAAAGTCCTCCCGGCTCCCAGAATTGACCAGTTCCTTCTGTTGTATAAACTCCGGAGACCTGATCTTTCAATATCCAGACAAGTATATCGAGCGGGTGGGCGCCCCATCCTCCAAGAAATCCTATGCTATAGTCATAGTTGAACCATGAGCTGTTGTTCGTAACCCGGTCGGGACAATAAGGTCTCAGTGGCGCGGGACCGGTCCACCTGTCAAAATCGAAATCCGGCGGCACCGGCACTTCATTGCAGACGGGAGAGGAGACAGGATTTTTTCCCGGGCACCAGACATCAACTTTTTCAATATCACCTATCAGACCATCACGGATCAGATTATAGCCCAGCTGCATATGTTCGAAAGAACGTTGCTGCGTACCGTAATGGAATCTCACATCATTTTTTTTCAACTCCCTGGCAAGGACCATGTATTCGGGATAACTAAGTCCAAGCGGTTTGGCAAGCATAACATGTTTTCCTGCTCTTGCAGCCTTTATTGCTGCCAGAACATGCCAGTGATCCGGAGTAGTAATATGGACTGCATCGATGTCTTTTCTCTCAAGCAGTTCATCCATATCGAGATACGATTTACATACCTCACCCACGGTGTCATTTTCCCTGTAAAAGCTGTTTATCTGCCAGGCTGCTTTCTCCCGGCGATCCCGGAAAGTGTCGCAAACAGCAATATTCACAGCTTCTTTAAGAGGCAATAAATAATACATAAGCTCCTGGGTTCCCCTGTCACCGACTCCGATATGGCCGATAGTAATTCTCTCATTTGCACCCTTACGGGTAGAACAGGAAGGTAGTATTATCGGCAAAATTGCTGCACCTATAGCAGCTTTTGCCGAACTCTCTACAAAATCTCTACGGGAGATATGCTTCGGATTATTCTGTGTCTTTGTCATAATATTATTGTCTTAGTTTAAAAACATTTATCGTAATTCTCCAATCGCATAATCTTCATATTCTCTCTGTAATTCCTCTTTTGTTGGCGTCCCCGGCAGTATCAGGACCCTGTATCTGAGGTGAAGTGATTCACCTTTTTTCAGGATTATCTTACCATCATACAGGACCGCGGGACTGTAGTAATAAAAGGGTATCGCCGGATCGTTGATCACATACCAGCTTGTTGTAGGTGATGTGAAATCCGGATGTTGCATTATGCATATCCCTGCCTTATTACCGGTCAGGGTATTAAATCCCATATATAGCCAGGGATCTTTCAGATAGTTTTGATCATGAGCCGGAAACGTAATTTCTTGTGATGTATAGTCCTGGTTAAATCTAATCGATAAACCTGCATATCCTCCCCAGGAAACACCATCGGGTTCACCTTCAACCGGAGTACGATCCAGTACCACTTCATCAGCAAGTGATTCAAATGAGCAATCATAATCAATATAATAACTATTGTCCACTGATGGCGGAGAAATGTGCATCCTGCATTGTTCTGAAAGTACAGGTGATCCGTCTGCCGGGCGGTATAGTACATCCATACTGATTCCGGTTGAAAAATCATTGTTTCTGGTTAATTCAATCTTTTTGATTTCTGTTATCCCGGCTGATTTATATCCTGTTTCTTCTGATTTAAATTCATCAAGGTACTCCCAGTAATTTATTCCGTTAATGTATTTCCATGAAAACCATAATCCGAGGTGCCAGGGATGGTCGGGAGGAGAGACACAGGTCAGTGGAGAATTATTTACACACAAAGGATGGAAATATGGTTTTCCGAAGCGATTATTGTAATTGAATTTCCAGATTATATCCTCATGATTTTTTAAAGCAACAGAAGTGTCAGTTTCATCCCATGTCAGGATATTGCCTGTCTGCTTATCGGTCCGCGAGAATTCTGCAGGGACAGGAATTGTTACAGGTTTTCCGGCGCACCACTGTACAGCCCGTAGAAGAAGGGTCTGCAAACCCGAATTCAGCAAAGCCCTTTCATCATGTCCGAGGATAGTATAGAAGGTTCTTCCTTTTCCGGCCTGGTTAACAAATATGGCTGGTTCATTTATCTGATGCCCGTCTTTTTCATCAGTTGCAGTTACAGATGCAAGGGCTGAAATTCCCGGATAGATATCAGTTTTTTCCCATATTTCATCCACAATGAAGAAATCCTTAAAGCCTTTGGTTATGGGATGAGACAGAACAAATCCCAATACCTTACCTTTGGAAGGTATTCCATGATTTGTTTCTTTTCCCCATCTGCCGATACCCATCTGGTGGTATTCCTTCCAGCCGTAAAATGATGAGGCTCCTGCATGAAAGAATACAATTCCGCCTCCCTTCCTGACATATTTCAGAAGCTCTCTTTCCCATTCCGCGGACATCCTGAAGCTTGTATCGGGCCATGAATTCCGGTTGCTGACAAGGACGTCATAGTCTTTCAGGGTATTATATGTCAGGGTGTCGGGGTTGTCTGATACACTGACTTTAAAAAGTCCCGCATCCTTATACATCTTAACAAGAAGGGGCGTTGTTTTCTGCCATTCATGGTTGTTTTTGCCGCTGATAATAAGAACATTAATCCTTTCTCCATCAGAACTTCTGGTGCACCTGGCTAAGACAGGCAGAACAAGAAATAGCAGCAGGGTAATAGTATGGATCTTATTCTTATGCATTGTGCAGGCGGAATTTATAATGCTATTGATATTATTTATTATTGGTCATTTTAAATTTCAGGAAATATTCAAAAAACAGGTAAGCTTTTTCATTGGATTCTGAAGTCGGGGAGTGATCCGGCCGGTTATCCATAGCAACACGATTCTTGTAACCGAGCAGGTGATTAACAGCTATTGTGTGATTAAGCGGGATCCATCGCTTTCCGGTATCCTCTGAACCACCGGAAACGAAGAATGGTCTTGGGGCCATAAGGGTATGCAATTCATGAAGATCATACCCCTCCTTAATCAGTTTTGGGTATAATCCCTTTGCATCTTCAGTTGTCCCTGATTTACGCCAGGTACCGCTCCATGGGGGATGATAATAGCCTAGATACCATGGCTCCCAGTAATTCACATTGGGGCGGGAATCATCAAAGACTATACCCGGATCGGACCAGACTGCACAGGCATATTTTTCGAAAAGACAACTGGCAAACATTGCCCATTTGCCTCCATAGGAATGACCCATGATCCCGATACGATCCCGGTCAACCTCAGGTCTCTTCGAGAGTACGTACCATGCATTTGCAGCAGCATAGGCCAGTACTGACAGCGGCTGAATTGTTGAATTTTGTATATCAGGATAATAGAGTGAATAAGTTTTGGAATTTGTGGTCCTGGTTGTCCCGATGGAAAGTGTTACAAAGCCTCTTTTCGTAAGCTGATATGCAAAATCACGATTAGCCTTACCTTTGCTGATTGCTGTTTCAGGTTCATAAAATACAACAACCACAGCCGGTTTTTTACCTTTACCTTCAGGGACCAGAAGATAACCTTCTGTCGGTTCTCCCGGCAGCCATTTGAATCTTACCCTGTGTTTAATAAATCCATCTTCCGGGGTTGTTTCAATGATCTCCATCTTCTGATTCTTTAATAACGGAGGCCATTTCCCCATCATTTCATTCCACCGGGTAAGTATTTCCTTTCTTCTTCTATTCCAGTCTGCGGCTGTTTTAACCGGATCGCCGTTGTAAAATTTCAATGGTGACCTGTAGTTGCTAAAATTATTTTTGTATTCTTCAGCCGGAGTAAAACAGGGTGATATCTTCTCCCATATTTTTTCAATCTCTGTCAAATTATTCCTTGCTTCCTGGGCTTTTACAGTATTTGTATGAACGGAAACAGCCAGGATCACAAACAGATTACTGATCAAGATGGTTGAAGTTTTAATTCTCATCCGGTTCTAAATGGGAATTTAAATATAAATGGTTTTATTTTAAATCCCTACCCTCAGACAGATTTTTGGAGTAAGGATTTTTTCAGGCAATTATCTTAAAAGAACCTAAGCATGAGACCTCTGATCCGTGCCAGACATTGATTTATAATTCTTTGTCCAAACAGCCTCCCATTTTTTCCTGCCAAAGGAAAAATAACATGAAATATCATGTTCCAAATTCCACCAGGTTAAAGCTTAACTGCCACAAAATACATCAGGAAGTAATTTTGTCAGAATGACCTTCATCCTGATACTTTTATCCGCTTCGAAATTAAAAAACCAGTGATCAGTCTGGCGGAAAAACGACTCCCGTTTATAATCGGCAAAAAGGAATATTTTTACCGCTGTATAACCCTGAATCTCCCAGTTTAAAGTAGAGGCATTTTCAAATGAATTATCAATAAACCTGATCTATATCCTTTCACCTTCCATTCCTGACAGCGAACTGCAGGTAAATAAGAAAAGAAGTACGCTCAGGGAACCGAAAGTCAGAATTAATTTTTCGATTGTCTTTTTAATTACATAAAAAAGATCCCAACATGTTGTATTATGAGGTGGTTCCTGGTAAATATAATTTAAAAAAACTGAGGTTGTCCAGATCATTATGTACGACCTCAGTTACCTTAACTATGTATTCTGCTTACAAATCGGATCAGAATCCGGGATTTTGTGGCATAGGGCTTGTCAGATTTGCATCAATAACTGTCTGTGGTATCGGGAAAAGAGTATCTCTTTGTGTGATTTTCTCTCCGCCGAAGAAATTATGAGCTTTTGTCCTTTCGTACCATTTTTTAGTCCTCAGTAAAGTATACCTGCGATATTCTTCATTAAATAATTCGCGTGATCTTTCATCAAGAATAAAATCAATAGTAACGTCTCCGGCATCAATTTCACTTGCATTTGATCTTCTTCTGATGATATTAATCGTTTCTGCTGCTCCGTCAGGATCATTTAATTTGAACTGAGCTTCTGCTTTAAGCAGATAGGTATCTGCCAGACGCATTGCAATATAGTCATCATAATTAAAATCAGAAGCAACATCATCAGGGATGCTCCCTTCATGTTTTCTTGAAAATGGCCAGTTATTCCTTTCCCATGTAGCTGCATCCAGCGGCACTGACCAGTCTAATTTGATTGTGTCGCCGTAAGAATATCCTTCGGGCAGTTTATCTGCTTTTGCAGGAGTATTTTGTTCAGCGGTATTGAGAATGAACCATTGTCTTACAGCATGATTGCTGAATCTGTCATCCTTTTTCTCATAGATTTCCATGAACCATTTAGTCGGGGCAGTATAAGCTTTTCCTCTTCCACCTCTCTCGAATGTTATCTGTAAAGGTTGAACCTTTCCGATCTTAATATCCATATATCTTTGCAGATGCAGTGCCCTGGCCCGGGGATTTGTACCTCCTCCTATCAGCTGATAGCCGAATTGCCATACCCACAAAGCCTCGGTATTTCCTTCCTCCCTGTTTTTGTTACCCTGATAAAACATGTCCATAAAGGGAACTCCAGGCTGATCGGCTTTTATACCATATCGTTCAGTAATCAATTTATATGCAGGTGTGTTTATTACTTTATCAGCCCATTGCAGAGCTTTGGCAGGATCGTTAATCACCAGGTACATTTCAGCAAGTAAGTGCTGGACTGCTCCTTTGCTCATCCGGCCGGCAACAGGTTCTACAGGAATATACTGTTCTGCAAAAAGGAGGTCCTCAATGATCTGATCCCTCACCTCTCTGACAGGTGTCCTTTCCCAGTCGGTTTTAATAGAATTTCCTGAAGATTCAACCAGTGAAAGTGGGACATCTCCCCACAGATATGTAAGGTGGCGGTATGACCAGGCTCTTATTGCTCTTGCTTCGGCAATAATATAGTTTTTGTTCTCCGCTTCAGTACCTTTTCCTCCTTTCCAGTCGATATTCTCATCCTCTGCACGGCCTATGATGGTATTGGTCGCATTGATAATCCCATAAAGCCAGTTAAATGCATTCCTGAGGTAGGAATTTGAAGAATTATTTACTGCACCCCATTTTGATGCAAGAGTACCAAATCCCGAGATATAATTAGGACACATATTATCAGTAGCAGTTACAAAGATCTGAAAAGGCTGACTTGCATCACGGATCTCATATCTGATTTCAGAATATGCTCCATTGATTCCAGTTTCAAAACCCGAATAATTTGTATAGAGCTTATCCGAGGTTATTATGTGAGGGGGATCTTCATTGAGTGAATTTTTCAGATCACAACCTGAAAACATAATAATAGTTATGAAGATCGCTATTGTTATTTTTAATTTCATTGCTTTATATTTTTAGTAAAAATCACGTAATAAATACTATAAGCCAATCTGTAACCCGAAAACCAATTCACGCTGTAATGGGATCGATCGCTGGTCATTTAATTCCGGGTCCAGGCCTCTCCATTCGGTAAGAGTGAATAAATTCCTTCCTGTCAAATAGGCTGTCAGTCTCTTTCCTCCGATCTTTCTTATAAGTGCAGAGGGGAGATCATAAGATAATGTGACGTCCTTTACACGCACAAAACTGGCATTCTCATAAATGCTGGTTGTAACACCTGCCATCCGGTTGGCGTCTACATCATTCATATACCATTCATTGCTGAAATTCTCAGGGGTCCACCATTTCTTAACTATTGTATTACGCCGTACACCGGAAGTCACAATTTCATCATCCATTAATACATTTTGTTTTGTAACTCCGTGAACTCCGTGCATGAAAACAGACAGATTGAAATTTTTATATGTAAACGTATTGGTCAAACCCCAGAGGAAATTCGGATCCTGCTGGCCAATTATTTGCCGGTCGGCAGGAGTTATTTTTGTATCCTTGTCAACATCTTTTATTTTTATGTATCCCGGTTGTGATCCCCATTTTGCAGCTTCTTCTGCTTCATCGAGTTGCCAGACACCATCAAAGACATAATTGTAGTTTACCCTGATTGGCTTCCCGATAAACCAGCTGTTGCCAACATCATCCAGTCCATCACCATACAGATCCAGAATTTTATTCTTTAAATAAGAGATATTAGCTGAAGTAGTCCATGTAAAATTCTGTTTGACAAAATTTCTTGAGTTAACAGAAAACTCTATACCCTGGTTTTGTGTCTCACCTATATTCTGTAATATTGAAGTTATCCCATGTATGGAGGAAATTGTTCTGTTCAAAAGCAGATCATATGTGTTGGTGTGATAAAGATTCAGATCACCTGTAATTCTCTGATTCAGGATCCCGAAATCTATCCCGAAATTAAAAGAACGGGAGCTTTCCCAACCGAGAGTTTGTTGTCCCAGTGTACCCGGGAAGTACCCCGGCATTGTTGTAGAACCCGACAGGTAGTTTTCTTCTTCCATTCTTCCCATCGACCTGTAAGATCCCACAGCCTGATTTCCATTGAGGCCATATGATGCTCTGAGCTTCATCTGGCTGAACAGGTCTTTAAACGGGAAAAAACTTTCTTCTGCCAGATTCCATCCAAGGGCAACAGAAGGAAATACTCCCCATTTGGAATCTGCACCAAATCCTGAATATCCGTCTCTTCTAACAGTTAATGTCAGCAGGTAACGACTTAGATAAGAATAGTTTAACCTTAACATTTGTGAGATAAGCTGGGATTTGATATAATCAAATGAAGGTTTGATCAATCCTGCCTGTCCTCCCGCGTACCATGTCAAAAGATCATTAGGGAACTTTTCCATATCGATTTCTTCTGATTGCCATTCATCAGTCTGGATGCTGTAAACTGCTGTGGCAAATATAGAATGTGCGCCAAATTCAGTTTTGTACGACAGGATATTCTCCAGCACAGTATTGAAATCCATATTTTTATCAATACTTGCGCTCCCCTGAGCGTTTTTCCCGTCATATGTATCTCTGCCCCTGTAGGTATTATTTCTTGTAATTCCGTCTGTAACACCATAATTAAGTCTGAAATTTAAACCGGACAGGAGCTTGCTGAAATCGACAATTGCATAATTATTTGTTACAATCCGGCGGGACTTATCGCTGTTTGCAAATTGAATTTCCTGCAAAGGATTTGAGCGTGCCGGATCATCTCCAACCGGCTGGATGGTTAATGTTCCGTCTTCATTATAAGGAACTGCAAGCGGATTCATAATATAGACATCATACATGCTTGGTGCAACACCGCTTTTATCAGAAAAAGTCAGCTGGGTACGGGTACCTATAGTCAGCCAGTCAGTGATTTTGGTATCAAGGTTGAACCTGCCGGTGGTTCTCAGATAATCATCATTAATTACTATTCCCTTCACATCCATTACTCCTCCGGATACAAAATAGGATGTTTTGCCGAAGCCCCCGGAGATTGACAGATTATGCTGATGGCTAAAACCCTGTCTTGTTGCCAGATCGGCCCAGTCTGCCCAAGCGCCTGCATCGTAAACTGCTTTTTCAGAAGTAGCCACTCCGGCAGCCAGTCGTTCATTTTTGAAATCATAGAACTGAGGGCCATCCATGTAAGTCGGCACGTTGGTGAACTGTTGCATTGAAACATATCCGTCATAAGTTATTGTCGGGGCCCCTTCCATTCCCTGTTTTGTGGTGATAAGTATAACCCCGTTTGCGCCTCTTGAGCCATAAATTGCAGCAGCTGAGGCATCTTTAAGTATTTCAATAGATTCAATATCGCTGGGATTGATGTCAGATAATCTTCCGCCATATGGAATTCCATCCACAACGATAAGGGGGGAATTGTTGGCTGCGATAGAATTTCGCCCTCTTACCATGATATCAAGACTGGGCTCTGCGCCTGCAGAAGTATTCTGAACCATTATACCGGGAATTGCTCCCTGTATTCCCTGGGCCACAGAAATATTTGGTGATTTTTCCAGCCGTTCTTTTCCGATTGAAGCGACAGTTCCTGTAATATCACTTTTCTTTTGTGTACCGTATCCGACAACAATAACCTCATCAAGACCGGTAACTTCACCTGTAAGGTTTACGTCAACACGTGACCTGCCATTTAAAGCTTCTTCCTGGGTTACATAACCAATAAAAGAAAATCTGAGGGTTGCATTTCTGTCTGTTACTGTGACAGAATAATTCCCTGATACATCTGTTATTGCTCCGATTGACGTCCCGACTACCAGAATATTAACTCCGGGCATTGCCTCGCCTGTCTGACTATCGGTGACTCTGCCGGATACTGTAAATTGTTGCATATTATCCGGAGGATATTCGGCAGACGCATAAGTCTGCATAATCCCCGGAATCATGATCAAAGCACTTAAGGCCATGATCAGAAAGGGTTTCTTTAAATAAAAAAGAATCATACCTTCTTGTTCTGTTTTTTTCATCTGGTATAAATTTTAAGGTTAGAAAAGTGAAAAAGTAATAGATTCTTTTTTTTAAAATCAAAATGCTGATATCTATTTTACTGGTTTTATGTTTATTTAACAATTCAGATTTTCCGGAATCGGAAAATAAACATTGAATCACATCGTAGGATGATGATTAATCATTACAGTATAAAATCATTATATCTGATATACTCATGTTATTAAGATAGGAAATAAAAGTTGAAAAAGCCTTACCGGATGGTCTTTTCACGGCAGGTTAAGAAAACTATGGACTCCTGTTTTTGTAGCTGCCGGAATCAGATTACTTTTCTGAACCAGGGCAGTCTGGAGAGGGGGACTTCAATTGTTTGTTTTACAGGTCCTGTAATAATCTGATCGTCATCACCCAGCCATTTCCCTTCAGGGAAAACGACTTCCCTGGCCCGTAGTCCTTTTTGAACGACTGGTGCAACCATAATGTTTTTGCCCAGCATAAACTGATCGTTGATAAATGCATAGCCTTTATGTGGAAATTCGTACTCCAGGTTTCTGACCATTGGTTCTCCGGACAAAGCACACTCTTCTGCCAGTTTGTAAATCTCATTTCCCATAGACTTATGGAGCAGAGCCATATTCCTGCAAATTTGCAGGTTTTCAGGGCTGAGGACGCGCCAGGGTGCAACTGAGAATTGCATCATTGGCATCAGTGCATGGATCTGTGATGATCTGACTATCAGTTCTTCATCAAGTACAGATGAATCCAGGAAAGAGGTCCATTCACCACCTCCTATAAGGTCGGGACAACCAAACTGATAACCAATTATCCCAAGTCCGGTCATGTCCGGGATAAGTACCTGAAGGTCGCTCCATGTGTGACTTTTATCGCGGAGCCTTTGTGCGAGCGGTTGTCCGGCCATCTTCCAGCATGCCCGGTATTCATTCAGGGGGTAATCAAGTCCGATACGGGCAAATGATTCACAGTGATCATTTGGTCCATAATCCCCGTATGAAAATGTTCCTTTATAATATTCAGGGTCACCGGCATCAAGCTTGAAGCCGTCAACTCCATAATCTTCAACAAGGTTATTCAGCTGTGTTTTAAACCATTTTGTTCCCGCAGGATTCGAAAGATCGATTATTGCACTTGATCCGTTCCACCAGTCAACAATTGCAGGCCTGGATTTCTTTTCATCCCTGAAGATAAGAAGCTTTTTATCGGCCAGATCCCTGAAAACGGGTGAATCTGAACTGATGAAGGGGCACACCCAGAGCATAATTTTGAAGCCCATATCATGAAGTTTTTCTGTCATTCCCCCGGGATCGGAGAATTTTTCACAATCAAATTTCCAGGTACCATAGCGGTCCTGCCAGTTGTCATCAATCATAAGTACACCGGCAGGGAAACCGTTTTTAAGGATATCCTCTCCATATTTGAGGATGTCCTTTTCATTCTGATCATATTGAAGCTCTATCCAGGTGTTGTACTGTGGATTTGTAAACAGGAGTGGATCAGGAGTCTTTCCGGAAGGAGGGAAGAACGTTTTGCTGCAATACAGGAATGCATCCTTAAGAGTTTCGCCGGATTTTCCTGAGATTATATCAGCTCCAAAGGACTGAATGCTTATTTCATCCGGAGAGAATGATATTTTCAGAGGTTTTTCGCTCCAGATGTATCGGCCTTTGTTTGAAAGGAAAAACGGCTGAGCCTGGTTACCTTTGCAATCACCATTCTGATCGTAAGTAAAATTAATGTCCGGATATGGTGAGTTACGTCCATCAACCACTGCGCCTCCCCACCATTTCTCATCCTGAAGCAATCTTATTTTAGTGATTTTCAGTTCTTCTGTGTTTTGCATGCAGGAAGCAAGGAACAGTGTGATAAATAATACTGGCGAAATAAATGATGTTAATTTTCTATACATAGGAGCAAAGCTTAATTTTCTACTGGTAAATTACATAATGATATCATAAAATTTGTCAGGAATTTTTTTAATCCGCTTTATCCTTCTTATAAGATCCTGATCCGTTCCGGTTTCCCATCATATATGACTGATCCGTTCCTGATGACCTTCATTTTTGCTTCAGACAATTCAACATCGAATATATTATTTCTGAACCCGAAACCTTTTACAGATAATTCAACATTATCAGCCAGTTGAGGATTGATATATAGTGTGCCATCATATTCAGGTTGAAACCCTGCAAGTCCGAAAATGATTGTTTCTGCCCCTCCCAGGCCTGAAACCTCGCTGGCTCTTTTATGTTCAGGACTCATGGGTTTGTCATTGAAATGTTCCTGCGGATAATAAATAAAGTGTTTTCCCATCCAGAAATGCCGTTTCAAGATGTCCCA
>CAYPHL010000112.1:0-4504 GCA_964410385.1 uncultured Rikenellaceae bacterium
TTTTTAATTTTCAGTAGTAAATTGCATAAAAAAATATTCCATGGAAGATGAAAAGCTATTCAAAGGATTTAATCCGGATTTTCTGGTCGATGACAAGGTAAAACAGAAAGTATCACTTCCATCTCTTCAGAAAAAGAAAAAAGCCGAACTTGCACCTGTAAAGTATAATGACAGCCTGAAGATAGATTATCTGAATTACAGTGTCCAGTTATCAGGTTCCAGGAAGTTCCCGATATTCACTGCCACCAATATTGACGGAAAACTCTTCAAATCTGCCCCGCGTCCAAAAACCTGGAAAATTGATGAACGGGTAAAACTATATCAGTGGGGGGAAGACCTGTATGAAGCAAAGAAGAGTGATTTCGATAAAGGTCATATGACAAAACGTGAGGATGTTCAATGGGGTGAAACAACAGATATTGCTAAGAAAGCAGCTTACTCAACATTCTACTATACAAATGCAGTTCCGCAACATAAGGATCTGAACCAGGAAATCTGGAAAAATCTCGAAGACTATATACTTCATACTGAAACAAGGAAAAAATCCATGAAGGTCTGTGTGTTTACCGGTCCGGTTCTCAGAAAGGATGATCCGGAGTTTGTGACTCCTGTAAACGGTGAAAAAATAAAACTCCCGACAATTTTCTGGAAAGTGGTTATCTATCCGAAGAACGACGGAAAACTCTACAGGGTTGGATTTCTTATGAGCCAGAAAAGACTGCTTACCGAAGATGGGATTATAAAGCCACTTTTGAAGACGGGACCCGCTGCCACGGATGGGCCATTCAGTGATTTTGAGGATGCTGGGACTTACCAGGTGAATATTTCCCTTATAGAACGTCTTACTGATCTGAAAATGCCAAAGGCTGTCGATCCGTATAAAGACGACCGGAGCAGAAAACTTGTACTGAAGGAAATAGATATCAAACCCGGATTTTCACCCAGAGCTTATCCGGAACAAAAGCCGGCATTCTCAATCAGGAACATAGTTTTGTAAAAGAGTCGTTTACCTGACAGGGTCCGGGATTGAACTTTGCCCGACCATTTCGCTTTCATTCATATAATAATATCTTCCCCAGGCGATCTTATTCCTGAATGTCTCATCTTTCATTATCAGTTCATCCAGAAGCTGACAGGTCGATTCATTTGAGAAGAGCTTAAAGCAGATATCACAGATAGCTTCATTCATATACTTACCGGGTAGAATATTCGAATGACCATGTTCAGTAAGGAGGTCGATCAGTATCCTGGGCCCGAAAGTACGTATTGCTTGAAGAATATAATTCGATTCCGCACGAATGAAAATTTCCTGAATCGTCTCTTTCCCAAGATTACCCAGGAAAAGAGGGGTGAATGATGGCATAGTTATCGGAGGACCTATGCATGCTATGACTTTGCCATTCGGAAAGATCACCGGGAAACTTGCCATCGGGCATGCGTATGGAGGAGGTACTGGTGACAGATTACATTCCCTGATTTTTAAATTCCTGCCTGCTCTTCCAACGGGAAGAATATATGAAGTACTGATATTTTCCCTGTCAGTAATTTCAAGAATGTTATCAATAAGTCTGAGATATTCAGGGTCCTTATCACTTTCTGTTGCAACAGCGATATTATATATTTTTCCAAGCTTCTTTGCTGCCCAGACAGCATTACTTATATTCCTGAAAGGAATTGAGATCTGGTGAGACTTATCCGTACTAACCGAGATCATATTTATTGATGAACACAATTTCAGTACCCTTAATGCCTCCTCCCTTGTAGATGCCCAGAACGCGTTACTTACAACCGATACAATAAATCCCAGATTGAATGCATAATCCGCTATTCTGATCAGATGATCCATATTATAGAATGGCTCCCCGCCTGTCAATGAAATTCCGATTACCCATCCATTCCTGAAGTCTCTCAACTGTTCAAGCCACTCAAATGCTGAAGTTATTTTCATTTCTTCTCTTCTGCGGGGACCTGCTTCAACAATACAATGGGGACAGGCAATGGTGCACTTGTATGTAAGCATCATTCCTACATTACTCAGGAAGGGAACTTCAACATCTTGTTTATCTGCCATATAAAATCACATCATTCCCTTTGGCGTCAGTACTATTTCAAATTTACGGTGATCAATCTCTGCTCTCCTTAACAGGATCCACGGGATTGGTATTCCTACAAGCCATATATCAGGAACGATCCTGTCAGCAATAACCTGAAGTCCTGATTTTGCCAGGTCATTCCTTTCCGGTTTCATCTTATACCCGATTGCCAGATCAAATTTATTGGCAAGAGCTTCGTTCCCGATTATTTCGGGAAGGACTTTTTGTAGCTGTTTTAATTGTCTGAATTCAACAGGCCAGTAACCGGCAAGGTGTTTTTTGTCAATAATCCTGACCGAATTCTGTAATCCGTTAAGAATCTCTTTCGGGATTAAAATGTCTTTTTTTATTGCCATACATTGTTGATTTAAATGGTGTCTACTCTGTTTCAGCTTTTCGACCTTCGCTGTAATACCTTGTTAAATCATAATAGCACAAATTACTCCTGAGTGCTGTTATTAAGTTCAGTTTATTAGTGTAAGCATTATATTCTGGTTCATTCCCAGTATGTCATAATAAAATCTTTGCGGTTTGGCATGTTATTATCCCTGCCGATGAAGCAGATCCTGGTGTGCCGCTCGACAAAATTCAACATGGCCAGTGCATCATTCATATCATGTGCTATCAGCATCCAGTGGTTTCCGTCTCTCAACCTCCATCCCTGTGCATCACGATCCTCTACAACCACATTATTCGGATTATATGGTATGATATCTGTTTTCGTCAGAGGTTCGTGAGGCAGTCCGCTGTTACCTGTCCAGTATTCCATTATATAATCTTTTCGATTACTTCTGGGGTTATCTCTTCCGACAAATCCCTGTCTTGTATACCTGCGGGCAACTCTTAATCCATTTCTTGCATCTTCAGCACTGGCGAACATTTTCATCCTGCTCCGTCCGTCAGTGAGAAGCCATCCTCTTGTCACCTCATATACAATCCTGAGGGTCTGAGGATTATATGGAATTTCATCTCTTGTTATTACATCGTAAACATTCTGGATCAGATACATCTTGGAATCAATGGCACAGTTTCCGAAAGCAATTCTGAAACATCCATCGGGATGAGCAGCATTTGAACCCCAGCTGTTTTTGCATATCCAGGAATTGTTACTGTTATCATATCCTATAACAAGCACGGCATGGCCACCCAGATAACTACCCGTAACATGAGAATAAATTCCTGTTCCCGCCGGCCAGTATGTATCCCTGAAATCTTCGTAAACTTTAAATGTTGTTACAAGAGGACCGTTTTCACACAGCCATCTTTTCATCTGGTCAGTATTGGAGGTAGAGTCAAACCCTGAAATCTTATATGTCACCTCCGTTCCGTCCTTTATAATAGCTGTCTGGTTAACGGGGCGGTAGGGATAGACCTGTTCGGTACATATTCCTTCATCAACCAGTGCATCAAGGGCTGATGGTACATACCAGCCATACCGGGGATCATTGACATTGCACTGACGGTTAGCTACAAAAAACAGGCTTGATTCTGACATATCCGTTGCCATAGCAGGCTGGTTGGTCTCAATTCTCAGATGTGACTCAACTGCAGCTGCTGAAGCAAATGCCACACATGATCCGCATCCTCCCTGATTTTTTGTATTTGTTATCCAGTTTTTACCACTCACATTCCTCCAGTCCCAAGACCTGGGTACCAGCTTAACCGTTTTAGCTGTCAGCACAAACTTTGACGGATCACGCAAGGCAACAGGGGAATCCAGTGGTTTCCTGATTTTCGGAAATCTTGTCTCTGCTCTTCCCGGAGGAACCTGCAGCGATCCTAATCCCCATTCTGTTTTTTGTAATTCCGATAATTCATAATCGTCCGGAACTGTATCAGAAATTGTCCATTTAGCCTTAACGGACTGAAGTTCGGTTTTAAATTCCTTTACTTTCATAATTTCCTCCTCTTTAAAAGTGATTACACATAACAAAAACCCTGACTGACAGGAATCACCTTATCAAAGTTCAGACGATTACGGATCAATTCAAAAAACAATAAGGGAATTAAAGGGAACTTTGGGGAATGTTTGGGAATGTTTGGGAATATCTAGGGTATGCAGGATGAATACTCATGACCAAAGTCGGGTTTGCCAAGCACTGAATAGATTAACTGCTGTTCTTTTGGATAAATGAGTCCTCTGCCAAGCTTTATACGTTTCCTGATAAGCAATTTAGTGAATGTCTTTCTGCAAACACCATATTCATCAGCCATCTGCTGTTTTGTCTTTACAACAACATTATGATTTTCCATAGTGTTGACCATTAAGTATCAGACTTCATTCAGAACTGTAACCTGTATTGCAAAAAATATTGTAACTCACTTAATGATATCAAATTTATTAATTATAGTAATTCAAGTCAAGGGGTATCCGTGAAATTCGTAAAATAAAAAATCCGCCGGGGGCGGAT
>CAYPHL010000112.1:4604-10849 GCA_964410385.1 uncultured Rikenellaceae bacterium
CGACTTTTTGTTCAGGATCATGAGGCTGACCGATTATATCTTTGTATAAATCCGGGCGACGTGCCTGTAAATATCTGTAGCCGCCGGCCTGGACAAGTTTTTCCGGAATGACGGTGGCAGTCCCGAAGCTGTCGTCGAATGAGCGGCATTCTGAAATAATATCCCCGAATGGATCAATTATCATTGAACAACCATTCTTAAGCTGATCATCATCCATGCCTACAGGATTTGAGAATATAACATATACTGCATTATCATAAGCCCGTGACGGAAGCCATTTCATGAGCCATGCCCTGCCCTTCATCCCGTCAAACTCGAGCCTCAGGGATGTCGGATCACTTTCCCGGTTATGCCAGAGCTTCGGATCAACAAAACCGGCACCCGGACGGGTTGAGGGAGTGCACATCGTGACATGAGGCATAAAAATTATATCGGCACCTAGCAGCTTTGTTGCTCTCACATTCTCTATAACATTGTTGTCATAACAAATGAGTATTCCACACTTCCAGCCAAGAAGATCAAAGACAGTATAACTATTGCCAGGTGTAATATGTTTATTTATGAAAGGATGCAGCTTCCTGTGCTTTGCAATCAGGCCATTCCTGTCAACACAAATATATGCCTTGAATATGTTATCATTTTCATCTTTTTCAAAAAGACCTGCCAGAATGACGATATCATTTTTTTCTGCAATACTTGTAAGTCTGGTAACAGCCTGTCCGCCCGGAATGAATTCCGCCAGATCAAGCATCTGCTGCTTCGACAGGTTTCGTGCAAAAGTGTAGCCTGTCACTGAACATTCATGAAATGCAATTACCTGAGATCCCTGCAACGCTGCTTTCCCGGCAAGCTCTTCTATAACACCAAGGTTATATTCCTTGTCGCCACTGTGATTCTCAAACTGTGCAGTCGAAATTTTAATTTTATTCATCTTCTAGCATACGATTATTAATAACAAAGTCAAATGCACCTTCATTGCTTCGTCCCGCTGTACGCCTTCGGTAAACCTACGGCGTATGAAAACGGGACGAAGCAATCCTTCACGACAATTCCAATGCTTATCAGAATTTCACTTCTGTAATTACTACCTCCCCCAGCAACCCCGACGGCTGTAACGAATCGTCAGGTCTGATCTCATTCAAATTGATCCATGTCTTCCGCTCATTTTCAGGAAGCCTGCTGTCACCGATCAGCCTGTTTACCCAATTATTGACCACACTGATTTCTACCTCATTCTCTCCCTCCCTGATGAATTTTGTTATATCCACTCTCCAGGGTGAACACCATACACCTCCGGCCAGCTGCCCGTTGATCCTGACTTCCGCCATGACCCCTACCCTTCCCAGGTTTATAAAGATTTTCGCCTCCGGCTCCTGCTTTGCTAATCTGACCGAATTCCTGTAAACAGCCGTACCGGAATAATATTTGACCCTTTCATCAGTACACTGCGACCAGTCGCTGGGAATAATCATCTTTAATGGCTCATCCGGTCCTCTCATTGAATTATCGAAACTCACCTCCCAGGGAGTATTGATTTTTGCAACTACCAGAGATTCCGGAAAGTTGGTCTCATTTTTCCCGGAAAGAGGATTCCCTTTTATCCTGAAAACAATAAATGCACTTTCCCGGGGATCAAGCCTGAGAGGTACGGTGGTTGTTCTATCATCCGATATGAAATCAGGAAGCTTCCGTATTGAACCATTAGTTGCATCCCACAGTTCAGGTTTCTTTCCTGATGTTCGGAATGTCGCTGTGAAATCGGTTAAAGTATCACTCTGGTTTGTAAGGAAGTAAATATCAATATCTTTAAGTCTCCGGTGTATCCAAAGTACCGGTATGTTATCTTTAAGTGACACATCCGGGAGAACTTCCAGTTCATTTAATGCTGACTGAAGGTCAATACCGTAAAAAACATTACCGTTGAAGGATGGATTTCTTTTTTCTCCCGGACCGCCTGTATCGCCCCATAATTCACCAGCCATTGTTTCCACATTTTTATCCGCCTGCGGATAATTCTCCAGACTTGGTGATTTTGTCGGAGGCGGGCCGTATACAGAAGCTCCCTCTGAAACAAGCTCCTTTATCTTTGAAAGTAATTCCGGTCTCATATTATCGAGAGGAGGAAGGATCATCAGCTCATAACTCACACCGTCGGGGAGTACAAGCCTGCCGTTTTTCACCGATAACCTGTTCAGAATAACTTCGGCATTGATATAATCGAAAGAGTAACCTGATGGAAGTTCAGGTATCCTCGCCCCGGTCATTTTGGGTACATCCTCCCCGATGAAATAGCACACATCATTTACAGGCAATCCTCTTCTGAGCATGAACATGCAACGCCTCTGGTAATCCATCCAGTGCTTCGATTGTTCAAACCATGTATTCTTTCTGTTGAATTCAGTCCCGAACCATGCATTTATCCCCGGTGTTTTGTCCTCATAAGGCTGATGTATATAAAGGTGAAGTATCACCTGGTTAATTCCTTCGGTATAGCTCCAGTCGCCCCGCTTCTTAAGCATTTCGGGATAACGCTGGTAGGCCATCCCCGCAGAAGTATAAGATTCGGCGGATACTGATCTTTTTCCGTAAATATGTGCTGCAGATGATGCCGCCCGGCATTCAATATTCCCCAGCGAACCTTCATTCCAGAATTCACCTGCAACGTCATGGCTCTGGCCGCCGTACATAAGAAATTCCGAAGGGAAACCCCAGTGACCGTAATTCTCGAGCCATATCCTCAATCCCTGATCCTGGCAAAGTTCACGGAAGCCGCCGACATAATCATAAGCGATGCGGTCGGCAACAAGCCGGCGAAGGTCCCACAAAAATCTGTCAGACTGATCTGCAGAACCGACTATCCGTCCCGTGAGAACAGGCATCCAGGGCACCGGATCATATCCGTATCTGTCATTAAAATCCTCAATCAGGCCATCCGTCCAGTTCTGAGAACCCTGTTCATAACTGTCAAGGACTATGTGTTTCAATGCAGACCTGTTTTCTTCAGGGATCCTTTTCAGAAGTTCCCCCACATATGAATTAAAATGGCTCTTCAGGTGAACTTTATTCATCTTATCAACCTCCCATCCCATCGCATGCGGAGCTGCAGCAGCATTCCTTGTACCGGTCGGCACGGCACAAATACGCGTTATAAGCCATTTACCCCGGGGAGCTTCCCAGATTATAGTATCCCCATTCATACTGCCGGTTATGTCCAGAACTTTATCCGGATTGGTAATCATTTCCGGTGTCCCTGTCTCCGGAACTGATCTCCAGAGATATGCATCCCACAGCGGGAACGGGGTCTGGCACATCTTACCGAGTTGTTTTTCGATATAATTTTCTATCCGGGGAGAGGAGGAAACTGAAATTTCAGCAAGTCCTGCACTGGCGGCGATATTATCACGGTTAGTCAGATAATTGCTCAGGTTAAAATTATTCATTATCAGTCTGAATCCGGTGGAAGTAACTTCCGGAAAACTTACCGATACCGGTCCTGACGGCGAGGGACCTACATTCAATGCCCTGTTACTTCGGTCGTAACGGAATTTCCTGATGCTCCGGAATCTTCCAGGTTCCCCTGCCTGAAGCTCCATATCGGCAGCAAAAGGTATATCAGAGGGATAGAGGATCAGGGAACGTGCGGTGAACGGATTTGTAGTTTTAAAATCCACAATAATTTCGTTGCTGTTTCCGGCCCGTTTGAAATAACAGATTGTTGCCGTGTCACCGTCAGCAAGCAGAGTATGAGTTCCAAGATCAGGAAAAGAGGTGATTTCCGGATTGAGGCTTGATATGGTCAGATCATCATACTCAGGAAGCGGATAAGCAAGTACTTTCACATCCTGATAAAAACCTTCCGGCCGTTGCAGCCGCTTAATAATCTTTTCACCTCCGTCAACACGGATCTCAGTGGTCACCAGATACCTCATTGATTGAGAGGTACTGATCCACGGGCCTCCCGACTGGCTCCATCCCGGTGAATTGAAAAAGCCAATGTTTACTCCTGACCTTTTGCCCTCACTTACAGCATGTACTATCAGCTTCCACCAATCTTCACTCAGAGTTGATGGCTCGCCGTATGTCATGCCCTCGTTACCTATATTACCGATCAGCGCTTCACCGATCCCTACCCTGGCCATGGCTTCAATATCCCGTGTTATTCCCTCCTTTGAATTATTATCACTGATCCAGTACCAGTAAACCCAGGGCTTAACAGAATCAGGGGGAACTGTAAAACCCTCAGCCAGCATATCGGAAGTAACCGGATCGCCCGGAGATGTAGCACTACGACCACACCCTGCCATCAGTAAAATAACAACAGCTAAAAATGATATAATTCGCATCTTATTGAAATGATATCGGTATTGAATCCCTTCGCCATTTGTTTCTACCGCCTGACATATTCACTGATCTGCTTCTGTCCGGAAATATCATTTATTCTCAGTTTATCCAACTCAATAAATGAACTGTCGGATTTCTCAACTATCTTAATATTCCGGCAAAGTCCCGAGAATAGAATCCTGATCAGGCTTTCAACATTATTTTTTATAGGGGTATAGATCCAGGAAAATTCTTCAGGTCCGCTCTGAAGCGATCTTTCGGTGTCAAGACGATATTGCTCCTTTATTTTTCCGGCAAATTCCTGCAGATCGTCACTTGCCATCCATCTCTTCCCGGTGAGAGGGATAATATTCTTATGTTCAAGAATTTCGAAATAATCCCATTCCAGTTTCCTGTTACCGAAAGAGAGAAATTTGGGATTAATATTTGCAACGGATAAAACGTCATTTTCCTCATCGTAACGGAAACGGAGTTCCTTGCAGTCGATCCCGTATTTTGCTGTAAGGGCTACATTTAAGCTTCCGAAATATTTAATGTTCCTGCCGTTGATCTCTTCCTGTCTGCTAAGGGACCGGGTGAATTGAGTATCTATTTCGAATAAATTGAGTTCAAGGATACTTCGGATCTGGGTGATCTGGAAATGTCTGTCCTTCAAATAATTATTTTCTTCCTGCAATTTAAGGTTCTGCTTCAGCAGTTCATTGTTTTTCTCATCAAGAGCATCCATATTTCCCTGAAACTGTGAAACCCGTACATTCAGATTGATAAGTTGCTGAATCCCGAAAATGATCATACCGGCAGCAAAAACTATCAATCCCCATAATATAAGTTTATTTGTAAGAAGAAATATTGACAGGATTATTAAAAGAACGACTATAAGGTATTTCCTGTTCCGCTTAAAAATGTTCTGAGTCCTGACCATATCAGATTGGCAAATTCATAAAAATATCTCTGGCTGAGAAATAACGGAAAACAGAAATGTTTACCTGATTTCCCTTCAAATATTCAACAGGGTGAAGATAGTAAGAATTTCACAGTTTCTGGCAGGAAGGGCAATAGTAAACCGCCCCGCCAAGATAGGCCTCTTTAATGATTTTGCTGCCGCAGATGACACAGGGATCATTAAGTGTATTCTTTGAAAGCACTGTTTTATAGCCTCCGTTATTTCCGAACAGGTCTTTTTCGGTATCTCTCCCCCCCAGACTTGTCATATTTTTAAGAGTTGTTTTCAGGCTTCTGAACAATTCAGCTCCGGCAGATCCGGTAAGGGTGGATTTCTTACGTTTCGGATGGATCCCCGCATTGAACAGGATATCCTGCAAAACTCCGTTTCCCAGTCCGGGTATACGCTGCTCTGTTGCCAGCAGGGCTTTGGCAGAAACATCCTTGGCAGTATTCTTAATTATGCCTTCAAAGTAAGTTTCGTCAAATTCGTCCACCAGCGGCGAAATACTGTTAAGGCTCAGACTGTAATATTTATTGTCGAAAACTCCCTTATATGCCCATATTCCTCCGTACATAGCAACATTGAAAGAAAGGAAGTCATTATCGTTGAGGGCTATCAGAAGCTGGTATTTATCAGGAATTTTCGAACCTGGTTCATGGTATCGCATATTTATACCCTCTCCGATCGTAATGCAGATATTATCACTGCAGACGAGATCAACGAACATACCATGTCCACGTGCCGATATTACCCTTTTACCTTTGAGCAATTTGCTATATTCACCGGGATCGCCGGTAAAAAATGCGAATTTGTGAGGACTTGTGGCAGTAAAGACATCAGTAATTGTTTTGTTCACAAGTGTTGTGCCAGCCTGCAGGCCGACTGTTGCGGATTCGGGAATTTCAATCATAATCAAAAAATTTAATATCTACGTATTATAATACGTTTTTTAATACGT
>CAYPHL010000112.1:10949-13061 GCA_964410385.1 uncultured Rikenellaceae bacterium
CAATCATAATCAAAAAATTTAATATCTACGTATTATAATACGTTTTTTAATACGTAGGTAATTTATGCGTAAATAATTGACCTGTCATTTATTATCATGTTCTACCCAAATCAGGGTTGACACATCAAATCCGATTCTTTTCGCTAATTCGAGATAATTCTTCCTGATATCTTCCGGAATAGTCTTTTCTCTTGCAAGAATCCAGAGATATTTAGTGTTTTCTCCTGCTACAAGAGCGTACTTATAGTCCTGATCCAGGGCAATTACATTATAGCCGGAGTAAAATGGGCCAAAAAATGATACTTTAAGCATTCCGACATTTGTATCTCCCGCAAATTTTGCCTTCCCGACAGCTTCGGTCCATTTATTTTCAACATAATTATATCCTCGGTTTACGACTTTAATAGTACCATCAGCATTGAGCGAATACTGAGCTGTTGTATTATTCAGGTTCCTTTCAAAACGAAAATCCATCCGGGCAATCTCATACCATTTTCCGAGATATCTTCCCTTATCGAAAGGCTTAACCGGAGTTGCTCCCTTAGGGATTGATGCACAAATATTTAACATAAGAATAACAAATAAGCCCGACATAATTTTTTTCTTCATAGCATTCTATTACTTCGCAATACAAATTTAAGCTTTAGTAATAAATATTCGGATAATTTCCGGGTAATTCAATAAAAGGTCACCCTGTTCCCTGTTTCTTATATTTCCACTCCTTCTCACCTTCAAAACATTTGTATGTCGATTTGTATGAAGGGAAAACTGCAGCAGTATAGAGCAATCCGAGTAGTGAAGACAATATTACGGCAAAGAGATTTGGTCTCTTCTGTGCCGAAATATTATCAGAATGGCAGAAGGGGCAGAATACTTTTCTCTAAACGGATTCCTTCACAAGTACTTTTACCCCGCCGACAGCCACCGCCAGTTCCTGGAGATGGGCCGCCATTTCATCCCTCAGTTCAGTTTCAATACCTGCAGACCCGAGATAACCCTTTATCATATGAGCTTCATGAGTAAAGGAAAATGACATAACAGTTATCCAGTTTTCCATAATTATCAGGTATTTATACTAATAAAAATATATAATCAAAAATCAAACTGAAACCAGGAACAGCGTATAAAGCTTTATACTGCCTGGTGTTTTTGTGCCCGGGAGATAAGTATTAATGCCACAAAGATACCAGGTCACTAATTTTCACTTAATTTTATTTTATACTTAAACAACAAGATTATTAGCATTAAATTAAGAGAACCCCCTAATAAATATACCCTTATTACAAAAAAACATATATTTTTAAATATTAATCCACTTAAAATTGAGGGGTATTCCGGAAAATATATATTTTTACGACATCATAATACAATTAACAGATAAATGAAGAATGCTTTTTTGATCTCAGGACTGATAATCATTTTATTTTTTACAACCAGAAGAGAGTCTGAGGGACAGGCTGAAACGAAAAAGTATGATTTCAATACCGGCATGGATTTCTATTCAACCTATGTATGGAGAGGTACATCTTACGGAAAGGGTCCGCATTTTCAGCCTGAACTGGAGTTTACTGCCGGAGGATTGGCAATAGGTATCTGGGGGTCTGTTGATTTCAATGGTTATTCGGAAGCCGATCCCTACATTTCTTATTCATTCCCGTTCGGATTAAGCGTCGGTCTGACTGATTATTATTATCCCGGCCTTCCATTTTTTAATACTTCACGGGCTGATGGAAGTCATGCTTTCGAGATTAATTGTAACTATACCATCGGCGGAATTGGTCTGAGTGCAAACTGTGTCCTTAATGAAGCCGGTGGCGCCGGATCAGCTGGCGGTGATTTATATTTCCAGATCGCTTATAATTTCAGCAGGTTCAATCTGTTTGCAGGTGCAGGAAACGGATGGCTTACTAAAGACGGCCGGTTCAATTTATGTAATCTTGGATTGGGAACCGGAAAAGAAATAGAAGTAACCGATAAATTCTCCTTTCAGCTGAACGGTCAGATTGTTTTTAATCCTGACAGTGAGAATTTATTTCTTACCGTTGGATTATCTTTCTGAGTAGTGATAATACCGTGAAATATTCAGTCCACTTAACCACAAAGGGCACAAAG
>CAYPHL010000113.1:0-13037 GCA_964410385.1 uncultured Rikenellaceae bacterium
TTTGTTGGGGCTCGAACCCGTCCCGAGGACTCGGGATGACAGGCCGATATTCTAATCCCGAAACTTCGGGAAACTACCGCACCAAACTTTCGCGATGCAAAAATAATCGAAATTTCTTTTCTGCAAAACAATTACAATAAAAAAAGGAAGCCGGCTTTTATGGTACCGGCTCCCTGGTCAACTAATCCTTCCCTTTTAACACCGGGAAACTGGTGAAAAAACTATTCACCTGCTTGACGCTGATTCAGCGTATTGAAATATGTAATTCCGTTCATTTCAGTCATATCAATAACCTTGAAACCATGTGAATCGAGCAGTTCCTCAACATTGCTCTTTATCATTATCCTGTCGGTCTTATGGTCAAGAAAATCAATAAATTTCTTATAAAGAAGACTCGTATTCAGAAGATGGGCTCCGTTCCTCCCGTTTTTCTTCGTCTCTTTAAAGCATCCGGTAAAATATGCCTGCGGAGGTAATACACGATAAAGTATATGCAAAAAACTATCAAGGTGCTTAATATTATTGAGCCTCTTCAGGTTTACCAGCACCTTCACTCCCTTTATATCATTCTGATCATAAAAAAAGTGATACCTTGAAGAAAGTACCAGCATCTCAGGCTCATATGCCAGACCAAGCCATTTAAGATATTCAAGGAAAGTACCACAGCCTTCCTGTAAGAGATTTTCATGAACAGGATTTACCTCATTTGTGATGACCCATGGTCTTCGCTGCTTATATGCCTTTTCTTCTTCCGTTAATACTTCAGCTCCATACAAAACAGAATTTCCTTCCATTTTTTTGAGTTAAAATTATAGGGATAAAAATACTGCCCCGAGACAGGCTTGTCAAGTAGCTAAAGCCCAATTATTGAGGAACTAAGAACCGACTGATTTCATTCATCAACCGATTTGGTGCAAATGTTTACTAAGGGAAGAGATTAACAGACGTATATTGTCCGTTCGTCAAAATGGCATCATTATTTATTTACAGATAAGGGGAAAATGAGATCAGTAATATTAATACTTAAATTAAATGATTTATAATTAAGCATTTAACATTCTTTAACAATGTGATATATTGTTTCAATACCGAAGGATTGATTTTGACAAACGGATTTAAAACAGGGATCAAAAATTTAAAAAAACACCTTTTTTATTTAATCAGGAAGCCTTCCGGGACCCTCAGAACGCGTAAAAGGTTCATTTCTCTTCAAAATCTGTTGAGTCTGCCCACCCGGCAACTTTTCTTGACAGCTCACCTTTTATGAATCTGTTATAAAAATTTCTTGTACGTTCCTCAGCATACGGATAATTGTCAAAGATATCGCCATTTCCGAGTATCCTGGGATCTTTTTGTTTTATGAGCTCTTCTTCAAGTAAGGTACCTAATGCTGCTGCAATCTGATTAAACTCAGGTTTCCCTGCAATATTATTTATGCATTCCGGATCGAGAATAATATTGTACAATTCTTCATCTGTTCTCTTACCAAAATTCAGGTTCCAGAAATTATCCGACCGTTTACTTCTTTTCATATTAAGGATCAGGGATTTTGTCGGTCCAGCATCAGTATTCAGATATCCTGTTTCAGGATTCCCTGCCGGCCAGCGGTCAGCCTTGAAATTTCTCAGGTAAAGGAATCCGTCTTTAACTATTCCCCTGACAGGATAACCCTTATCATCGGGTCTTCCGACATCATGTCGTTCTTTTCCAACCAGAACAAAGTTGCGGTCTTTGCATATAATACCACTCCTGCGAGATCTGAAAATATCTGTAAAGCTTCTGCCTTCAATTTCCTGCATTCCGCTTTCTGTTTCCGCTATTCCTGCCACATCAAGAAGGGTTGGAGCAATATCAATGAAACTTATAAAATCATCAACAACCCGGCCCGGATTCTTAATACCTTTTCCCCACATTATTGCAAGAGGCATATGGTTTGAATATTCGTATACCTGTCCCTTTATCCTGGGGAAAGGCATTCCGTTATCCGCGGTTACAATTACAATAGTATTTTCAAGTTCTCCCTTCGATTCAAGCATTTCAAGCATTTTTACAAGGTGAGAGTCGAAATACTCAATTTCAAAGGCATAATCAAGAAGATCATTCCTTACAGTATCATTCTCAGGCCAGAAGGGAAATATTTTTTTGATATCGGACAGGCTCTTTCCTCCTTTTGAGATCCCTGAACCGTATTCATACTTCCTGTGAGGTTCGTGGGATCCGTACCAGAAGCAGAAGGGCTTTCCGGGTTCCACCGACTTCAGGAAATCCTCAAAATTTGCAGCATAATCTGTAACACTGATTCCCGAAGCTGGTGGCAGGGCTTTTCTTGAATTATATAGTTTCCCGGTCATCTGACGGTTCTTACCGGTGCTGTCGAGAGCCACTCCCGGAGCCCAGCCCTTTGCAGTATAACCAACATTATACCCGTGCGAATCCAGCGATTCCATGAATGTTTTGAATTTCGGTGGAAAGAAGGGAACATGGTTACACGCTTCCTCAAGCTGCCAGCTGTTGCGGCCTGTCAGCAGACATGCCCGGGACGGAGATGATTTGGCATTAGGGGTATATGCATTTTTGAACAGAATCCCCTCCCCTGCCACCCTGTCAAAGCCAGGCGTCCGGACAAAGGTACAACCATATGCACTCATATGTGGATATGAAATATCATCACCAATAGCAATAAGTATATTTGGTTGTCCGGTTTGATTTATACATGAAGTGATTGCTGCAGGTGCAAGCAAAATAAAGGTTTTCAGATAAGATTTATTCATTCTCTTTTAAATAATCCATTACTATTCTATTCAGGATATTGGCAAATTTAAGCTGAGGTATTTTGTCTCTCCCGAAAAACTCGGGATGATCTCCTTCAAGAAGTGTGATCTGTTCAACAGGAAGGTTTATCCTGCCTGTATAGATATATTTTATGTTCGGGTATGCATCCCCCTCAAAACACTCATATTTTCTGAAAAATTTAAATTCCTTCAGGTCAATATCAAGCTCTTCTTTCACTTCGCGGACAAGGGCCTGTTCTGGAGTTTCTCCTTCCTCAACATGTCCGCCAATAAGATCCCAGTGAAGAGGAAAAGGTATTCCCGGCTTATTATCGCGAAGATAAAGGAGAAGTTCTCCCTTTGCATTTTCAAATATTATCTGGGCGATTGTTATCACAGATTTAACTTTATATTCCAAATCACATTCCGGTATTTTGGCCAATCTACGTATTATAATACGTATTAAAAAACGTATTATAATACGTAGTTACTTCATTAATCATCTGTTTTGTCAGTTACAACGGGTTTAAGGGTCATAAGCAACAGGACTACTGCAACCGCGACAGGGATTGCGAGGAGAGCCATATCTCTCCCGAGCTTCCCGGCATCGGTCGATTTACCCAGCCAGCTTGTCACAAGCGCTCCTGCAAATACACCGGTCAGGTTCATCAGCCCGTATCCGGCAGCACGGTGGCGCGGAGATACAAACTGGCATAAAATGGGCATATTATTGGTATCGAACATACCGAATCCCAGGCCGAATAAAATCCCTCCGGCCATAATTCCGGTGATCCCGTTACTGAAACCGACAAGAAAGAGAGCCGGTATTGTCAGAGACAAACCTATTGCCCCGGTATAGATTCTGCCTCTCAGGTTATCAGCTATCCATCTGTCGGCAATAATACCACCGGCTATGACACCCAGAAATGATGATGAAGCTATCGTAATTGTACATAATGGTCCTGCCCGTGCCATATCAATTCCCAGAGTATCGGCAAAAAGTGTAGGCATCCAGTTCTTGACAGCCCATCCGGGAAGGCTTGGAACGGCAAAATAAAACAGGATCACCCAGAAACTCATGATTCCCAGGAGCATTCCAAGACTTCTTTTAACTGATCCTAAAAGGTTCCCTGATGCTTCTTTTTTGACAATGTTTATTGAAGTATCTCTTTTTTCACGAAGGAAGACAATCAAAACCAGGGAATAAAAAACGCCAATCAGTCCGAAGCCCTGAAAGGTTATCTGCCACGACCATGTCTGTGCAACTGTGGCCCCGAATCCTCCAAGTGCCTGACCCACATATAGTCCTGTCATATGGATACCAACTGCGAGAGAACGGGTATTTCCTTTATGATAATCGGCGATCAGTGCCAGTCCGGCAGGGATATAAAGGGCTTCACTTATGCCCATTATCGCTCTCAGGACATAAAGCTGTCTGAAAGTGGTAGCAAATCCCATAGCAAGTGTTACCCCCGACCAAACGAAGAGGCTTCCGACTATAAGCCATTTCCGGTTAACCCTGTCGGCTATGAGTCCTGCAACAGGAGACATCAGTCCGTAAATCCACAGGAAGACAGCCATAAGCCGGCCGAAATTCTCGGCCATTTCGAGCTCCCTTATATCTCCCATAATAGCAGCTTTCATCGTTGAAAGCATCTGCCGGTCGAGATAATTCAGGAGCGCGACCATCCAGAGCAGGGCTACTACCAGCCAGGGGTACCAGGGATTGGATGAGACGCTATATATGGCGTCTTTACGGTCCTTTATTTTACCAGCAGAGGTAAAAAGCATTATGGATTACGTGTTTGTCAGTTTTTCCTTTTATTACCTGTAGAAACGTCACGCATAGCGTATCTACACGCTACGATCATTTTTTTATTATTGATCAATTTTTTCTAAGGTTCGCCATACCTGACACAGTCCTCTAGGTACATGGAAACAACCCTTCCATTTGCCACCTTTAAGAGGAAGGAGCACCTCTCCCCGGCGGTTAAGGTAACCGAACCATTCACCGTACTGAGGATCGGGGAAATGTGACCAGGTATAATCGTGAACCTTTTCGAACCACTTCAGACATTCAGGGTTCCCGGTATGAAAATAACCTTTGATCAGGCTTATTAGTGTTTCAATATGAACCCACCATAGCTTCTGATCCCATTCAAGCTGCTGTACCGGTTTCCGCATTATATCCATAAAATAGAATATCCCGCCGAATTCACTATCCCAGCTGTAATTGAGAATATCGAGGGTGATTCTGACAGCTTTCTCAAGTAAGGCCTTATTATTATTCCTGACGGCAAGATCCATAATGAACCACATTGCTTCAATCCCGTGACCAGGATTCAGCAACCTGCCCTCAAATGAATCAGAAAATGAACCGTCGGGATTGACATTTTCGCGGATCAGACCCGAGTGTCCATCATAAAAGACCTCCATCACTTCATGGATACAACGGTCAATAGTTTCATCGACAAAATCCTTTTCAAGGAGATGTTCTATTTCGAGGGAAAGATTACAAAGTATCATCGGCAATGAGAAGCTTTTCAGAGGACGGGTTCCGGGTATGACCTTGTTATACATTCCCTTCGGATTTCCGGCTCGTGATAATATATTCCTGAATGTACTGACAGCTATGTCTGAATAATGCTCATTACCTGTTGCTTTTGCCAGCTGTCCGAATGCCATTGTTGCAAAACAATCCGAGAAAATATTATATGGTGCCACAAGAGGTTTACCTTCGCGGTTCAGGGAAAAATACCAGTTACCGTTACCATCATGTCCGTATTTCTGCAGAAACCAGGCTCCATGTTCTGCAATATCAAGCCATTTATTATTCTTCTCCATATTGTTGTAAATGGCAGAGAACAACCAGACCTGCCTGCCCTGAAGCCAGATAAACTTATCAGTGTCAAATACGTTTCCGTACCTGTCAAGACATGAAAAAAATCCACCGTACTCTTTATCTATCGAGTTTTTTTCCCAGAAAGGAATAACACTCCTAAACAGTTCATTCTTATACTGCTGTGCCAGAGAATCAAATTTTTTTCCCATTTATTGAGTGAAATTACCTGTGAATTATATCTTTGAAAACAGATCGTCGATATCCAGGTTTCTTACATCATCCCTGAAACTGTCGAATGAATCATCAGGCAAATTATAAACAGGGGGACGGAATTTTCCGCAATCAAGTCCGGCAAGTTTCATATATGATTTACCTGTTGCCATTCCGCCATATTTGTCCAGCAATTCGATCATGTCGATGGATTTTTGCTGCAACTTTCTCGCTTCCTCAAGATTTCCTTTATTGAATGCCCCGATAAGCTTATGGTAGAGAGGGGCTGCATAATTATAAGTGCTGCCCACGAATCCTTTACAACCCAGTGCAAGAACTGCAAGCATACATTCATCTCTTCCGTAGAGCATATCGAATTCACCATCCCGGAAATTGATGCATGACATAAAATCCATCAGATCCTCATCTGTATATTTGAGACCTGCGAAATTCGGAAGCATTTCAGTGATCTTTTCCAGGAATCCGATCATCGGCATTCTGACACCCGTAAGGACAGGTATGTTATAGAAATATACCGGCATTTCAGGAACAGATTCACCAACAATAGCAACAAATTCAGCAAGTTTCCCGGGATCGGAAGGTTTGAAGTAATATGGGGCCACCATTGCCACTGCCGTAAGTCCTGCTTCATATGAGAAAACAGCATTCTCAATGCATTCCCTGTAAGATGTCCCTCCTATCATGTTAATTACCTTTACACGGCCATCTGTTTTTAAACATTCTGCCCATGCGGATGTCTGAAGTTGTTTTTCTTTCTGTGTCAGCGAAGGGCCCTCTCCTGTGGAACCGTTTATAAATGCTCCGATCACTCCGTTCTGTGCCAGAAAAGCATAGTACCCGGGAATAATATTCAGATTAATGTTTCCTTTTTTATCCATCGGGGTGAATGGAGCGGCTACAAGTCCTTCGAATTTTTTGAATTTCATTCCTTTTACGATTTATTGAGATTAATATTATGATAATGTTGCTGGTTGCTGGTTGCTGGTTCCTTGCGAGAATCCATGGTTTCACAGATCAATTTGGTTTACGTGTGTTATTTATATGATGATGTGAGAATTTTCTTTAATAATGGAATTTCAAATATATTTATTTCCGATGAAGAAATTCTATTTATTACGACTGGATTTGAATTATACCTGGAACACCTGGCTCTCTCGCCTATCGCCCTGCGCATTTAAAACTTTAATCCTTTCAGTATATCGCTTACCGGAATTTTCTGAAAATAGAGTTCTTTCGAGCCTTCGTAAAGGATCCCCACGGTCCTTTCATCAACCATAGTCAGGCATGAATAACCGTAACCCTCAGGTTCATAAATTTCAAGCTGATATTTTTCTGGCCATTTTGAGCCTTCATCGAGGCTGGCTTTAATTGTCATATCAGATCTTGAGATTTTATTGTCCGGATTTGAAAAGAAGAGAACTTTTTTCTTTACCCCCTCAATAAAAATATCTGCTGAAATGAGACTGGCCATACAGTTGGGTTCAGGCAGGGCTGAATTGGATGTTGGATGGACGATCCATGTTTTTCCCAGGTCTTTTGTAACAGCTACTGCTCTTCCGTTAGTTACACCTTTTTCTTTCCTGTTCAGATCATCACGCATATTAAGCATCAGAGCGCCATCGGACAGCTCAACAACCTGTGCCTCGGTAGTATTTGACACAGCGCCTGTCCCGATATTCCATGTTGTTCCACCGTCACGGCTCCATACTATTGTTGAATGACAGGTATACTGACCCCCGTCGAGAGCAGGTTCACCGATATCCGCCTTGAATTGTGCCGGGAAGACCAGAGTGCCGTCTTTTGTTGTAATTCCCCTACCAGGACCCTGTAACAGAAGCTGCCATGAAGGATCTTTTATCTGCTTCGTTATATTGACCGGTTCGGACCATGTAATTCCGTCATCAGTGCTTTTTACAATCAAAAACTGTCCGGTTTCTTCAGGTGTCATACCCGGTTCGGATGTATTCCAGAGCATAAGGTCGCGCGATGCTCCGCTCATCCAGAGGGCAGCCACCCATACAGTGTTTGTTTTATGATCATAAAGTATACATGGATCCCCTGTCCCGTTAAGTTCTTCGGGACGTCCTCCATATTCTCCCATATCCATGATTATTTTCATCGGCTCCCATGAGTTACCTCCGTCGGTGCTACGGCTCATCCCGATATCAATGTCCTCCTGAAGATCTTTACTCCTGTTATACCTGTTGTCATATACCGCGATAAGGGTGCCGGAATTTGTTGTGATCAGTCCGGGTATACGGTAAGTATCACAATTATCCTGCCCGGCAGCCCGGAGCACCTGTCCGAAGCGTACAATATTTTCCCCGGAAGGTACCTTAAGATCGATCTTTGTCCGGTCAGATAAAGTAATACTTAAGCCTTCAATCTCCAGCCTGGCCATCATATCAATATTTTCAGCAGGATCAAAGCAGATAATGATCCTGCTCAGTGAATCACTTAATGTGATAGCTCCATCTATCTTATTGTTGACTGAAGGCTTGTCTGAATTTCCGAAAAGCTGTTTCTGAGCTGATTCCGATCCACTGTAAAAATATGCATTTATTGATTCAAGATTTTCCATCCGGCTTGTTTTGTTGAATTTCAGGCTGATACTCTTTATTGAAATATTTTCATCCGTGTAATCAGCAACAGGAAAAGTTATAGTTATGAGTTCGTTTTCGGTCCGACCGGCGATGACAGGTTGCTGACTTATCTTAACCAGGTAACCATGATTCTCCCCGTTATCTTTTGTCGATTCTGACCGGTGCAGGCATGATAAAAACATACCGGCAATTAACGGGATCAAAAAAATTATCTTCGTCCTCATAATCTACCTGATTTGGTTTTCTGAAAAAAAGGAAACACTAAATTTACGAAATAAATGTAATTTTAATGAATTCTAAATCAAGTCAGACATAAGCGCTTCGTTTTAAGGCTTTGCAGAATATCGGGGTTTAATTATGGGACTGACGAGGTGGAAACGTATGTAGCGGAGAGGGGCAAGCGGCAAGCGGTGAGCGGCGAGCGGTGAGCGGCGAGCGGTGAGCGGCGAGCGGTGAGGAGGGAGTGAACGAGGCAGTTACACGGCTAGGATTGCTTCATCCCGCTATCTTAATATTTCATCAAAGATGCATGGTTACTAAGCGGGATTCGCAATGACGGTGCTCTTTACCTGACTCGTGGTTGACGAAAAACTATAAATGACAAATAATTATATTATGAGAAAAGAACTTCTATTCGCAGGTATTATTGCATGTTTGATATTGATATCATTTTCGTGTAGAACAGAGAAAGGCATAACCGAAGTTGAAGATCTGACGAAATATGTCGATCCGCAGATCGGGACTGCTCACTGTAGGTGGTTTCATGTCGCCCCGGGAGCCAGTCCGTTCGGGATGGCCAAGCCGGGACCTTCAACGGATGGCCATCTGGGTAATGCCAGTGGATGGGAGGCTGTCGGGTATGATTTCAGGCATAATTCAATTGAGGGCTTCCCAAATTTCCATGAGTTCCAGGTAGGTGGCGTTGTCTTTATGCCGACAAATGGTGAATTGAGGACCGTTCCCGGCAAGCTTGATTTTTCCGACAAGGGATATAGGTCAAGATTCGATAAACAGGATGAAATATTAAGTGCAGGCTATTATTCTGTCATCCTTAAAGATTATAATATCAGGGCTGAGCTTACATCTACGGACCGGGTAAGTTTTCACCGGTATACTTTCCCGGCAAACCAACAGTCCCATATACTTTTTGACATCGGTAATAAGCAGGGTGAAAGCGGTGAAGTAAAGAACGCATCTGTAACTCTTACAAGTGACGGACGAGTTGAAGGATATGTCGAAACCTATCCCGAATATGTAAAGAAATACCAGACAGGGGCAAGTGTCAGGATGTATTTTTCAGCAGTTATTGACAAAAAGCCTGACAGTTACGGAATCTTTCACGGAACAAAGGCTGAGGCCGGCAGGAAAGAAGCGAAGGGCAGAGGAGCTGGTCTTTATCTTACATTTTCTACAAAGGAGAATGAAAGCATAACTATCAAAGCGGGGCTCTCCTATACTTCCGTTGAGAATGCCCGTCTGAATCTCGATACAGAAGCAAAAGAGCTGAGGTTTGATGAGGCAAGGGAACTTACAAACGACAAATGGAATTCTTACCTGGGAAGGATCCGGGCAGAAGGTAAGATCCATGAGGATAAGGTGAAGTTTTATACCGGTCTTTATCATGCAATACTTGGACGGGGAGTCGCCAGTGATGTTAATGGCTCATATCCAAGGCATGACGGAACAAATGGTTTGATTCCGGCAGGTCCTGACGGCAACCCTGAATTCAACTTTTACAATACCGATGCAATCTGGGGAGGGCAATGGAATCTCATCCAATTATGGGCTCTCGCTTATCCTGAATATTTAATTGATTTTATAAAAACACACCTCAGGGTTTATGAAGATGCCGGATGGCTTGGCGACGGGCTCGCCTGCAGTAAATTTGTCTCAGGTGTCGGAACCAATCAGGTGCCGCTTGCGATTGTAAGTGCATACATGTGCGGAATAAGGGATTTTGATATTGAAAAAGCTTATGAAGCCTGTCTGAAGAATGAAATAACATCGGAAGGAAGAGTTTTCGGCGCCGGAAAGATGGATGTAGGCCGGTTTGTCAAGTATGGTTATGTACCTTATAACAAAAAAGGTTCTGGATCCGATGAATTGTGGAAATTCTCGTGTTCGCATACACTTGAGTATTCCTTCACCTCATATGCTGTTGCCCAGATGGCAAAGGCTCTCGGGAAAAACCAGGATTATGAAATGCTGATGGAATTATCGAAGGGCTGGGAAAAGATCTTTCATCCCAAAAGAAAAATGATATGGCCCAGGCTTGAAAACGGGGAGTTTTTCGAAGCATTTGATGCCACTGTACCTCATGACGGCTTCCAGGAGGGAAATGCTATGCAATACTCATTTTATGTACCACATAACCCTGAAGGTATGATTGACAAGATAGGAAGGGATGAGTTCAATACAAGGCTTGACAGCACATTCTTAATTTCGCAGAAGGATATTTTTGGAGGAGGGACAGAGATACAGGCATTTGCTGGGATAACAAAACCCTATAATCACGGCAATCAGCCATGTCTTCACACATCATGGCTTTTTAATTTCTCAGGAGCTCCTTCCAGAACCCAGAATTGGGTAAGGGCAATCCTGAATGAATTCTATGGTACGGAAGGCATTCACGGGTATGGTTATGGTCAGGATGAGGATCAGGGTCAGCTTGGAGCCTGGTATGTAATGTCGTCAATGGGATTGTTTGATGTAAAGGGACTTACGGAGCCTGAACCGGAATTCGGTATCGGCAGTCCGGTTTTCGACAGGGTTATTATTGATCTGAGCAGCAAATATTATTCAGGAGAGCAGTTTGTAATTGAAACTGAAAACAACAGTCCCGGGAATGTTTATATCCAGTCGATATCCCTTAACGGAAATGATCTCGCTTCACCATTTATAGCATTTAAGGATGTTGTAAAGGGAGGGATGATGTTAATTAGGCTGGGCAGTGAGGCTAAAGATCAGATGGAATATTAAGAAATCCTTACAGAAACCAGTTGGCTGAAGATGCTGTGTACAAATCCTTTTCTACCCCCCATCCCCCCCAAGGGGGGCTTTGAAAGCATCAGTAATATATTAAGTCTCTCGCTTCACCCTTGCGTAAGAGCTTCGGTAAAGCGAGACGGGGGTGTTAGGGGAAAACGGCACCAGCAGGGTTTTTACACAACCTCCGAAGCCAACGGCAATTGATACATTAAAATATACAAAGCGCAGAATGATCTGACATTAGGTTAATAGTTTTATAGTGCTATTTTACATATAATTAACTCGCTGCAAAAATGAAAACAATTATTTGTGAAAGGGTTTTGCACAAAGGAGAAAATCGTGTGACCCTGAGGTTTCCCTACGACATTGAATTAATAAAAATTACACGGAGCATTCCGGGAGCAAAATGGAGTCAGAGTCTGTATAGCTGGCATATTCCGGATGATGCAGAATTATTTAAAGATCTTGCCGGATTGTATAGTGGATTAGCTGTTCTTGATGGTTCAGGATTAAGAACTCATCATCCTGAAGATATCGGCGTACAAAAGGCTGATGAGAGAAAAGAAAAAGTATCGCAGCCTGATATTTCTATTGAAAAAAACCGGATCCCTCTCAGTGAGAAAGGGAAGGCTGATATTGACAAATTCAGGAGGTGGATGGAATCAAACCGGTATCCGGAATCAACGATAAGGACATATTCCGGAATGATAACAACATTTCTGAGATTTATCAGTCCGAAGGAAGCTGAAGAGTGCACTTCAGAAGATTTGGTAAGGATTGTAGATGAATACATTTTGCCAAACAACCTGAGCCGTTCCTTTCAGAACCAGATGATAAGTGCTGTGAAGAAATTCTACGGGAAGATTTACAAGTCTGTAATTGATCCCGGTGAGATTTCCAGACCCAGGCCGGAACACAGGTTACCTAATGTATTAAGCAAGGGAGAAGTAAGGAAAATACTTGATTCAGTGGCAAATGAGAAGCATAGGGTTATGCTGAGTCTGGTTTACGGCTGTGGTTTACGAAGGAGTGAGGTTCTGGAATTATTGCCGGTGGATATCGACCATGACAGGAAGCTGATTCAGATCAGGCAGGCGAAAGGGTTTAAGGACAGAATGGTTCCGTTGTCGGACAAGCTGATTCAAATGATTGACCGGTATATATTGCATTATAGACCAGTCAAGTATTTATTTGAGGGGCAGACAAAAGGTAGCCGGTACAGTCCGGCCAGTCTGGAGAAGATATTTAAGACCGCTTTTTTGAAAGCAGGAATAAACAAGCAGGACATTACTCTTCATGGATTAAGGCACAGTTACGCGACTCATCTTCTGGAGGCAGGAACTGACCTCAGGCATATTCAGGCGCTGTTGGGTCACAAGAGCAGTCGTACTACGGAGATTTACACTCACGTGACAATTCAAAGTATTGAGAAGATCAGGAGTCCGTATGACGATTTATGAAAGAGAGCAAGCTGATAAATCCAAGTGCAGCTACACAATAACCACTGAAATTGAAAATTATGTGTAATTTTGGTATACATATAAACAGTTGGCACCAATTTGAGAAAACGAAAATCGTACTAATAGATTAGATATAAAAACG
>CAYPHL010000114.1:0-2332 GCA_964410385.1 uncultured Rikenellaceae bacterium
GGGTGAAAGAAAATAATGGTTTTTATGAGTGGTATTCTGTTAATAATGAACCCAGAGGATCGGGAACATTCAGAGGGGAAGCAGGGGTTCTGTTCAAGGCTATCACGATGTTTGAGGATTTTACGGAAAAAGTAAAATAAAAATATTAATAAATTTGTGACCTGTAAAACCGGTATTAAACACTATTCAGCATTTTTTATTTTACATACAATGAAAGGCAGAATCACAAAAAGAGATGCATTATTCTTTTTCCTTGGTGCGTTTACATCAGGGCTGGTAAATTATATCCTTTATAAGAATGAAAATGGTAAATCGATCCGTGATCATATCAGGGATGCAATGAATAAAAACAGGACGGCCTTCTAATCATTCTACAGGAACAGACTACTCCCGGCCCGGTTAAGAACGGCATACAAATGATAATTCTATGATATTACAACAGACATACAGCCTGTTAAAGAACCGCTATGGAAACAGATGGAATGAACTGTATGTTGCGGATATCAGGATAGGTATTTATCTTACTGCTGTCCGGTTGTCTGACGGAAGTGTAGGTACTTCAGCCACTCTGACCGGAGATCATCCGTTCTGCAGGAAGAGCGAAAGGGATTTCGGTGATTTGTCGCCTCTTAAGATCAGATGGAAGAATGTGGCAGAGATCCTTGAATCAGAAAAAAGCTCACCAGTTATTTCTTCGGTAAAGACAGCAGTTCTGAGTGCCTTATCTTCTGAAATAATTGATTCCGGTAACTACAGGATCATTGATGATTGTGATCCGGTCGATCTTATTGATCTTACTCCGGTTAAGACTATAACTGTTATAGGAGCCTTTCAATCATATATTAGGAAGATAACCGGTACGGGGAATAAACTATATGTTCTGGAACTGAATGAAAATGCCCTTCCTCCTGAGCAGAAGAAGTATTTTGTTCCTTCAAAGGATTCCGGAACAATTCTTCCGGAATCGGATATTATAATTATAACCGGACAGACCCTCGTGAACGGGACTCTGGATGATCTGCTGAAAGAAATTCCGTTGAAGTCTCAGGTTATTTTAACCGGTCCGTCAGGTAATATTATACCGGATATTCTTTTTCGGAATAAAATCAGTATCATTGGTGGAATTAGGATAACCGATCCTGATAAACTATTTAATATTGTAAGTGAGGGTGGTGCCGGTTTTCACCTTTTCGAATACTGTGCCCGTAAAATAAGCATCATCAGGGGAGATGAAATATAAACTGAGTGAAAAGTGGATAAAGGCATCAATTGCCGGAACGATCTGGGCTGCATCCGAGATCGTTCTCGGTAGTTTTCTTCATAATCTGAGAGTCCCGTTCAGTGGAAACATCCTTACAGCAATTGGTCTGATCATTCTTATTTCTATAAGTTATATCTGGCATGAGAATGGCATATTCTGGCGTGCGGGACTGATCTGTGCCGTAATGAAAACAATGTCGCCGAGTGCAATTATCTTCGGACCTATGATCGCAATTTTCGCTGAATCACTTCTTCTTGAGTTTTCTGTAAGAATTTTTGGCAGGAATATGGCAGGTCTGATTATTGGAGCCATGCTGGCAATGTCCTGGAACCTGTTCCAGAAAATAGCCAACTATATTATTTCCTACGGATCAAATATTGTTGAGGTCTATAACAGTCTTCTGAAGTTTGCACAAAAACAGCTTAATATACAAACCGATATTGTATGGCTACCCATTATTGTTCTCCTGATAGTTTTCGCACTCTTCGGTCTTCTTGCAGGGATAATCGGTATAATTACAGGAAAGAGAATGCTGCGGCAGCCGGCAAAAGAAGTCCCGTTCTCCAGGAATAATTCTGTTGACGATTTCAGAAAGAATTCCGGTGAAGTTTTTAAATACTCGGTTGTATGGCTGTTGATTGATATTGCTTTAATGGTTGGTTCCTTTCTTTTGATTTATTATACACCGTGGTATATATGGAGTATTGCCATAACAGGAGTTGTTATAATTTGGTCATCGAGGTACAAAAGGGCTTTCCGTCAGATTATTCGGCCGGGATTCTGGATATTCTTTGTTTTAATCACATTATTGACAGCTTTTGCTTTTACAGTTGCACAGGGAGGCAGTATTTCATGGGCTGAGGGTCTTCTCACCGGAATCCAGATGAATTTCAGGGCTGCTGTCATTATTACAGGATTTGCTGTTCTGGGAACCGAATTATACAATCCTGTGATCAGGGATTTTTTCCAGAAGACTGCATTAAAAAATCTTCCCCTGGCGCTTGAACTGTCTGTCGAAAGTCTGCCGTTTTTCATAGGATCAATACCCGACCTCAAAAGCCTTGTCAGAAA
>CAYPHL010000114.1:2432-12868 GCA_964410385.1 uncultured Rikenellaceae bacterium
AAATTCAATAATCTGGTTACTAATCCGGCCAGAACTATTGCAAAGACAATTTCTATAATACATACTGCCATAGCTTTTTTCCAGCCGAATTCCTTCCATAATACCGAAATTGTAGCCACACAGGGCACATAGAACATACTGACAACTGCCAGTGTGATCATTTGCTGTGATGTCAGCACTTCTGCAAATTCCGTAGTTCCGAGATAAGCTGCAAGCATGACCAGGATCAGTTCTTTCCTGAGAATCCCGAATATCAGAAGGATACCTGTAATTGCCGGAAGGCCCAGCCAGCTAACAGTCACCGGGCTCAGAAATGATGAGATTGCAGGCATCCACCCTGCCAGATTGATGGCCTGAATTATTATTCCTGAAACAATGACTACCGGAGCGGCTATATAAATAAATTCCTTAAGTGCATCCCAGGTCTGATAGAGAATTGATTTTAACTGCGGTGTTTTATAGTCGGGCATCGGCATTATAAGTTCCACAGGTTCACCTGGAAGTATCTTTGATGATATTTTTCCGGCAATGAAGATCAGTATCATTGCAAAAACATATAATCCCAGAGCCCATATCAGTCCTACATATTTTCCTACGAGTCCGAAAACAATTACCGAAACGGCAGAACAGGGTACAAGTGTTACCAGTACCGCAGTTATGAAACGCTCGCGTCGGGATTCCATTATACGGCAGGAAAGACATCCCGGGACATTACAACCAAGGCCGATTATGAAAGAAATACATCCTTTTCCGTGAATGCCCATTTTATGCATGAAATTATCCATCAGGAAAGAGATACGGGCTATATAGCCCCACTCTTCAAGGAAATAAAGGATGATATAAAAAGGAAGTATATATGGCAGTGCAATCTGGATAAGGGCAAGAACGCCTTCAATGGCGGACCACCCGAGTGCACTTAAAAATGATGCTCCGACAGTATTGTTCCACCATTCATGCCAGCCGATGAATAGTGAATCAAGTACTGATGAAAGCCAGTTTCCCAGGCTGAAGACAGTAAAGAACATTCCTCCGACTATCAGTATCATTACCAGGTAGCCGCTGAACCGGTTGGTGGTGATGAAATCCAGCCTGTCGTTCAGTGACATTTTCCTGTGTGGCGCCATGGTAACAGTTTCCCTTGTTATCTGTGCGGCCAGATGGCTTCTTTCATCGGCTATCACAAGAGAAGAATCATGACCATGTATCTCTTCAAGCTTTTTCTCAAGAAGCTTATTCTTTTCAAGGACCTCAGGTTTTATCTGCCGGATTATTTTTACTATTTCATTATCTTTTTCAAGAAGCTTTATTGCTATCCACCTTTCAGGATAAGGTACCTGAACTCCTTTTAACTCATCAGTAAGCTGACGGATGCAATCTTCAATTTCTTTACCATAATTTAATGATACCCTGTCATTGCTGACTTCTTTAAGTTCAATGACTTTATCCATGAGGTCTGTCAGCCCCGTTCCCCTCGACGCCACAGTTCCTGTTACAGGTGTATTGAGTATATTCTGCAGTTTGGGTATATCAATTGTGATCCCTTTCTTCCTGGCAATATCGATCATGTTAAGGGCTATAATGACCCGGCAGCCAAGCTCAAGCAGCTGAAGAGTGAAAATCAGATTCCTTTCCAGATTGGTTGAATCAACTATATTGATTACCACATCGGGTTTATGCTTGATAATATATTCGCGGGCAATTAACTCCTCAACAGATAAAGTAGTAAGTGAATATATCCCGGGCAGATCGAGTACGTCGATTGTATAGTCTTTATAATACAGGGTCCCTTCAAGCTTTTCAATAGTTTTTCCTGCCCAGTTACCTGTATGCTGATGTGATCCGGTGAAATAATTGAAAACTGATGTTTTGCCGGTATTACCCTGACCGGCCAGAACAACATTTATTTTTTTTGTCTCATTCATTTCGGTTTCACAAGTATCTTCGATGCCAATCCTCTGCCAAGTACAAGTTTTGATCCGGCAACCTCAACCTGGACAGGACCTGAAAACAATGACCGTCTTAATACAGTTATATTGGTTCCCGGACTTATTCCGAGATCGGCAAGCCGTTTTGTAAGATTCCGGCCGCCGTTCAGCGATACGATTGTTCCCGACTGGCCATCTTCCAGTTCAATGAGACTTATATTGCTTTTCCTGGGTTCCATCTGTTAAATTGATTTTTTCTAAGAGTTCATTTAATTAACCTTTCGCAGATCATTTATCTTCCACATGTCTTAATCCTTCTGCAAAGAGATTGTTTATATGTATATCGTCAAGTGAATAATAGGTCACTTTACCCACTTTATTATATTTTACCAGCTTCATATTCCTTAATGTCCTGAGCTGATGGGATATTGCGGAATTGGTAGTTCCAATGATTGAAGCAATATCACTAACGCACAATTCATTTTCCTGGCTCAGTGCGAATATTATCTTGGTCCGCGTCGGATCGCTCATGGCCCTGAAAGTTTCGGCCAGGTAATGAAAGAATTTTTCGGATTTCATTTTACTCTTAACCGACTTAACTTTATTCCCTTCAATGAATTCGCTATCCGATAAATCTGGTTTTTTCTTTTTCATTTTATATCATATATGAACAATTGTTCAATCGTTCGGCAAATATAGTTAATTTCGTGAGAGTAAACAGTTACGGATAAGATATTATTCTACACAGTCTGGGAAGCTTTATTTTAACACCCCCTTAGTGCTCTTTGTGCTTACCTTAGTGCTCTTTGTGGTTAAGTAAGCATTGATGTTTAACCACAAAGGGCACAAAGGAAATCACAAAGGACACAAAGTCAAGAGATTACTAATACAGGAAAATATAGTAATTAATACGTTAAAGTCTTAATTACAGTGGAGTGATGATGATCTTTTTGAAGAATATCTCCGCGCCTTCCGACTGGATCTGTATTTTACCCTTATCAGGCTTAACATCGAATGCCTGATTGACCAGAACGCCGTTAAGATAAATATGGATCTCATTTCCATTTACAACACATTCAATAAGGTTCCATTTCCCGACAGGTTTTTCTATATCATTTCTTCCACGGAAATCTTTAACATCTTTCCATTCCGGATCACGGCCGGACCAGTTTATCCGTCCGGAGTTTATAGTGGCTTTGTTTCCTCCCGTCCGGAAGACAAATGAACTTCCTTGTTTTTCGGCAGCAACAGGGGAAGTTATTGAATAGTCCTTGCTTCCGTCGCCGACGACAATAAAATCACCTGTACCACCTTCAATTATCTGGCATTCTATTGAATACATCCAGGTACCGGATGATGCTCCATCTTCTCCGTTTGAATGTAATAATATCCCGCTGTCTCTTGCCTTATCAGTCCTGGGGGAATATGTCTGATCGCCCCATTTAAACTTAACAGTCAGTTTATAATTCTCAAATTCATTATTTGTGGTAATACATCCGAATTCCTCCCCCGAAATCCTTATCATTCCTTTGGTGATTGTAAAAACATTCAGAGGATCAGAATTTTTTCCTCTTTCTTTAATGTAGGTATACCAGCCATCAAGGTCATGGCCATTAAATAACCTGATCCCGGTTTTTCCGGATTTATCATTCTTAATTTCTTTCAGGGCTGAATTCTTATCTCTGGGGTATGTATTTCCAGGGATAATAATAAAGGCAAGGATCAGGAAAATCAGGTATTGTCTTTTCATACTTTAATCATATTACCAGGTAGTAAATATAATTATTCTATTGACTTTGCCGGGATTTCTTTTTCCTGCAAAAAAGTTTTATGGTTTTATCGATATAAATTGTTATTACAGTCAGAGAAGCAAATACGGCCAGAAACCACAATACATTACCGAGGTTGATTTTACTTCCTTCCCTGAAATATCCTCTGCCACGGCCATCGTGGTTTCTGAAGTTTCCGGCCGGTGGTATCCTTTCGCCTCTCTCTCTGAACTCCGGAGGAAATTCATGTCTGAGGCTGTCAGTAAAATTTCTTTCTCTCATACCCTGGCCTCTTCCTCTTCCTGTAAATCTTTCGCGGATGCTGTCCGGTAATTCCCTCATTGGTGGTCGTTCCGGTCTTTCTCCGGGCCTTGTTCTTCTTTCAAAACCTTCTGATCTTCCTCTTCCTGCCCCTTCTCCAAAACCTTGGCCCATTCTTCTTTCAGATACCTGACCGGAATTAAGTTTGAATACCCATATACTGCTATCAAGGTAATTCAGTTTCCTGAGTGCTATAACACCTGTCACAAGAATGGCGGCGGATAATATCGCGAAGCTAATTTTCCTCAGCATTGTCTGACTTTTTAAGTTTTAACCTTTGAAGCACCCAGTTCCAGTGTAATCCCAGATGGATACCAAACAGTGCAAGAGTAATGAATGATGAGCTGGTATGCATTGCCCTCCAGAACATCCTTGTACCACCAAGGTCTAGCCATGAAAAATTGATAGTCCTTGCTATTGCTATTCCGCTGAGGATCATTAATGTGATGCCTGCGAGCAGCAATATATCAAGCAAATAATTAAACCTTGCTTTTCCCGGGCATTTTCTGAAAAATCCGAGAGTGACTTTTTTTATCCAGTTCCAGTTAAGTATTTTATGAAGTATAAAGAATAATCCGATTATTAATCCTGCCCATTCATGGAACGAGATCCCGTAAAAGGACCTCGGATCCATAAGCAGCAGCATTACTATAGTTATACAGAGTGAAAGAATGAATTTGAAACTATTCATGATGATCATATGAATTTAAATATCTGACAATTTAGGCGGTATTATTATTCCCATTGCATATTAGCATATCATAATTATACCGTTCACTGCTAAAGTGGACTTATTTGCCGGAATTGAATAAACCACCCCGGCCAGAAAATTTTTATTTATACATATTAGATGGTTTTGTAATCTGGCCACTCCTCCTTAAAAAAAGGAGGGGAAACTTATAGCCCCAAAACTTCTTTAGCTGACGACTATGCCCTTTTGAGTGGGGTAAAAAAGCTGAAAAGCTGAATTATTTAATATTATGACAAAGTAAATTTAATATGTACTTTAAAATGTGTATTTTAGCATTGATAATTTAAACCCGGAGGTTAATTAGCTGTTTATATGTTAGATAACCTGAAGGAATATTATTTCATTCAATGAAAGCTTTATACTCTTTATCTGTCATTACTATACTGTTTTTAGCGGGATGTTCGGAAAGCACTCCGGAAAGCACTCCGGAAAGCACTCCGGAAATTAAAAACGAGCATTCTCTTTCTACAGAATTACTGGCTTTTTCTGACATCTCTTCACTTCCTGAATATTCAGAAGGAACATATTCTGCCCAGGTATCATCATGGGATACTACCGGCGGGAATGACGACGGCTTTGGAGGTACATATTCTTTTTTGCGGAAAAATGACGATGGTTCACTTGTAATTTTTGATCAGGAAGGATGCGGTGTAATAAACAGGATCTGGACGCCTACCCCGACTGACGACACTCTGGATTTCTACATTGATGATAATGAAAAGCCGGCCTTTTCGATCAGGTTCATTGACCTGTTTTCCGGGAATAAATATCCCTTCGTCATGCCATTATGCGGGAATCAGCTTGGCGGTTATTATTGCTACCTGCCAATTCCATTTCAAAAAAGTTGCAGGATAATATTCAGGGGGAAAAGGATCCAGTTTCACCAGATACAATACCGCTTGTACGGACCGGATGCAGATGTTAAAAGCTTCAATCCGGACCTTAATGATCAGGAAAGAGACGCTCTGCAAAAGATCGCCTTTCTGTGGAGCAAGGAGGAAAGAAAGGTATCAGATTTCCATACGGTTAAAGTTTCTGAAAATAGCGGACAGTTTAATATCAGTTCCGGCGAAACGGTAGCAATATTCAGATATAATAAAGGGGGAAGGATCCTTGGCATTGAGATCGGGCCATCAGGTCTTTTTGAAGGGATCATAAAAAGTGTCGATTTAAGAATAACCTGGGATGGCGAAGAAAATCCGGCAGTATATTGTCCGCTGGCAGACTTTTTCGGATATGCCTATGGAAAGGCATCAATGCAAAGTCTTTTAATGGGGACCCGCGGAGAGGTGAATTACTGTTATTTCCCCATGCCTTTCGATAAGAGCGCCACAGTTGAACTTATAAACCGTAAAAACGCATCATCTTCAGGAAATCCTCTTCAGATTAATGTCAGGGTTTTTTATTCTGATGAAAAAAGAGATCCCCGGAAGGAAGGGAAGTTTTATACTTACTGGAACAAAATTAAGAAATCGGTTCCGGGGAAACCTCATCTTTTCCTGGATGTTGAGGGGAAGGGTCATTATATTGGGACCATCCTTCAGGCCCAGGGGCTTCAGGCGGGTATGACGTATTTTTTTGAGGGTGATGATTCTGCTTCAATCGACGGAATTTTCAGGATACACGGGACAGGTTCGGAAGATTATTTTAACGGCGGGTGGTATGCAATTATGGACCGGTGGGACGGAAGAATGAGCCTGCCGCTTCACGGTGCTCTTGATTATTCACTTCCATTCTGCAGGACAGGAGGATACAGATTTTATATTTCAGATAAATTATCCTTCGGGAAAAGCATTTATATGGGAATTGAACATGGCCCGGCAGGAAACAGGTTCCCGGTTGATTATACATCGCTCGCACTTTATTATTCCGATTCCCCGGTAAAGGAAGTCACCACACCGGTAAATGACCTGGCCACAGTTTTCCTTCCGGATACTCTGACCATTTATCCACAGCTTATGGATTATAACATCTCGGGGAACATGGATATGAAGACAACATGGAAATACGGGACGGGAGGAGAAAGTTTTATTTTTACCCCGGGGGATGATGCCGGATTGCGGATCTCACTGGAAGAGATCCCGGCTGGCCGGTATAAGTTATATTTTGATATTGTAAAAAGACCTGAGGGATGTGATTTTTCTGTATGGCAGCGTCAGACCCGGGTCTCTGACCGGATAAGCACCGCTTCACCATATGAAGAAAGATATAAGGATATTTACATTTGTGATCTGGGTCAGCTTGATATTGTTAATACAATAACTATCCGTTTTACAACAGGCGGGAAGAAGAAAAATCTTTTATTGAACAGGATCATTCTGATTAAAAACCTATAAATATGACAGCCATGAGATATGCAGCAGCAATACTATTATTGGTAATTTCTGTTACCGCAGCAGGTCAGAAGAAAATATCGAATGTTGAATTCATTGATTACAAGCGGCAGGTACTTCTTGTAAAGAGTGAAGCAATGAAAGCACAGGGGAAGCTCAATGCCGGAGAAATAATAGGTGCCGGATGTGATCAGGGAGGGTGTTGGATTGAAATAGAATATAAAGGGCGGAAAGTAAAACAGAATGTAGGTGAATATATTTCCGAACTTAATGTTTATGAATTTGATTTCAGTGCCGATGCTGATCTTGAGCTTGTCGTGATAAATGATCTTAAAGCGACAGCTTTTCTGTATGTCTTTTCATACAGTAAGGGAATAATCCAGAAATTGTTTGAAAAGGAAATTAAATCCGATAAGGTTGTAATTAAGAAAGATTACATCGAATATTATCAGCCGGGAGACAAAGAAACAATCTGGCATTATTATTTCGGAAGATTCTGGTTGATGACGCCATATGAGATCCGGTGACAACGGGATCACTCCGGAGGAAATATTTTCAGGACGCGGGACCAGATCTCAGGAATGGCCTCCCACGATGATCCTCATAATTTTCAGGTTCAGGACGATGAAGCGCCAGACCTGCCAGAAGATGTTCTTTCTCCAGAATAATGTTGATTTTGTCGGGAGCGGAGGGTAGGATTCGTCATAATAAGCTCTTACAATATTTTTTGCCATAGTTCAGGATTTTAAGAAATTAAAAGAATATCATTCAGGTATAAGCCACCAGAAAGGATAGCCTTTGGCTTTGTGAATAAACATATAATGAAGGAATAGTTTTATCCAGTGGCCTGCAAGGCCAGCTTCGCCCACTGTGTATTTAATATCTCTTCCCCACATGGGATATTTCTGCCAGTCAGGGACTATGGGGAAGACTGTCATTGTTGCAGCATTTCCTTTTATCATGCCATAGCCGGCCGAGACTATGCAGGCTGCTCCCATTTTTCCCATGGAAGCTTTATGTTTTAATTCTGTTTTCCCTGATTTTATCTGTTCAACTATATTCAAAGCCACTATTTTACCGATCACCCCTGATGGCATTCCTGTTCTTGGCGGTGCCGGTGTGATAAGGGTGCCGTCAGGGCTTTTCATAGGTTTAGAGATCTGATGAGGCGGAGCAAATGCAATACCGGTTGCGAATATATTGGAATAAACCGGGCTCTGATAGGTAGAAGGCCAGTCTTCAACCGACCAGTCCTCAAAATCTTTCGGAGAATAATCCGCATCCACTTTCATAAAACCATTGGGTGCAAAGATCTTTGAAGTGATATCTTCTCCGGTTTTGCTGAAAGCTTTCAGTCCCACGCCCGAAAATGGAGGTATGAGCATTGCAAAGTCGAAACCGATGGTTTTCTTTTCACCATCAAGTGTCTCATAGTAAACAAGTTCTTTTTCAACTTTTGTAACGCCGGCTCTTTTTATCCAGTTTATACCATATTCAGCGAAAATCGATTCGCTAAATACTTTTGTTGGAGTGATATATCCTCCACGTTTAATGAAAGCTCCTCCCATTCCGAAATCCCCCAGTTCATATTCATTGGATATCCAGGTAATTTCGGCTTTATCGCTGAGGTTCCTTTCCCTTATCTGGTGAGCGACATTAAGAGCATATTCGAATGCTGCTCCCTGGCATGTGGCGGTCGGATGTCCTGTCCCTATCAGAAAACGCAGCTTTTCACCTTTTTCCATCCGTGCAAAACAGGATTTAAGGGCTTCCCATGTTGCAGCAGCATGATCGTATGAACAGACGGAATAAGTAAATTTTCCCGGGCCTAATCCTTCAGTGGCTTCAAAATTGAGCTTTGGCCCGGTAGCATTTACAAGGTAATCATATTCAACCTTATCGGTCTTACCTTTGCTGGTCTCATCTGTGTACTCAATGGCAGCAAACGGCTGAGGATTTCCGGTATCTCCTTCAGGGTAAACAGAAGTGGCTTTTGCCTGCCTGAAATCAATATCCCACCTGTCATATACTTTTTTTAGTTTGAAACGTACCTGGTCGACTGTCATTTTACCGACGCCGACCCATATATTTGATGGGATCCACTGATAATATGCCGAGGGGCTTACAACAGTAACCTGATGGTTCCTGCCCAGTTTCTTTTTAAGAAATGCGGCGGCAGTGTGACCTGAAATGCCGGCACCGAGCACTAAAACTTTCGACATTTTGCTAATGATTAGGTTTATTGGCAAATGTATCATTTTTACCATTATGTGCTTTAACGGACAATAACAATAATAACATATTCCAAAAATGTATCAGGATTTAATAAATTGCAGAGCCTGTACAAGGAATATTATTATCAAAATATGGGGCAAATGGATAACCTGAGGCAAAAAATAATTGAGATTGAGAAGATCTCTTCAGAACTTGAGCCGTCAGAGGAATTACGGAATGAATATCTGCAGCATATTCATGAATATGTTAACAGTTTCATAAATGATCTGGAAATTACAAAAGTATTTTCTGATGACGTATCAGATAGAAATGTACTTTCTGTCGGTGCCGGAAGGATGTCCTTACCGGAACTGATAGGCGTCTTTAAGCATGAAGTAGCAGAGAAAGGGATCAATGCTGCATCTGGGAGCCATCTCGGGTATGTACCCGGAGGCGGTATATATAATTCTTCACTTGCCGATTATCTGGCTGCCGTTACAAATGAGTATGCAGGATTATTTTATGCATCTCCGGGAGCTGTGATAATAGAAAACGAAATACTGAACTGGCTTAAATCTGTTTTCGGATTCCCCATGAGTGCTGCAGGGAGTCTGACTTCGGGTGGTTCGATTGCTAACCTTATTGGTCTTACTGCAGCCCGTGATCATCATGCGATTAAATCGGACATGATACCACGAAGTGTTGTTTACCTGAGTAAGCATACACACCATTGCATCGGGAAGGCATTGAAAATTATCGGACTGGAAGATTTAATAATAAGGTATTCGGAGCTGGACGAAAAATTGAGGATAAATGCCGGTAAGCTTGCCGGACAAATAATAAAGGATAAGGCTGAAGGACTGAATCCTTTTCTGATAATTGCAACTGCAGGAACAACGGATACCGGAGCAGTTGATCCTTTATTTGATCTGGGAAATATCGCAGTAAAGCATAATCTCTGGTATCATATCGATGCCGCTTACGGAGGATTTTTTATCCTGACAGAAGAAAGGAAAGATCTTTTCAGAGGTATAGAAATGGCAGATTCTCTTGTTGTCGATCCGCATAAAGGATTGTTCATTCCTTATGGTACGGGAGCTGTGCTTGTGAAGAACAGGGAAGC
>CAYPHL010000115.1:0-12709 GCA_964410385.1 uncultured Rikenellaceae bacterium
ATCGACCACACACTCAGGGTTGTAAAAAATGCGGAGCTTATCGGCACTCATGAAAACCTGAATGAAGAGGAGATGGATATAGTGAAAATTGCAGCCTGGTTTCATGATGTGGGATACCTGAAACAATATAGGGATCATGAGGAGGTCAGCATTCATATTGCAGAAGGATTCCTGAACGGCAAAGGAGTTGAAAGGAAGCATGTGGAGCGAATAACCGAATGTATAAGATCTACTGTTATTCCCCAACATCCGGCCGATAAGGTATCTGCCGTGCTATGTGATGCAGATATGATGCATCTGGGGATGGAACAGTATCCCGGTATAATCGGGAAGCTAAGGTATGAGTGGGAAAATATGGGTGTCAGATCCTTGTCAGAAAAAAAGTTCACAAAGAAATCTATAAAAATCCTGATGAACCACAAATTCCATACTGCTTATTGCCGGAAAGAATTGTCGGGGATTAAAGAGCAAAATCTTAAAAATCTGGCGTCTTCCCTTTCATCAGGCAGCCCTTTGACCGGAAAGAAGCTGAAAGCCAGTAGGAAGGCTAAAACCGGGCAATATTCACGCGGTGCAGATTCGATGCTTCGGCTTACCGCCCGCAACCAGATTAGCCTGAGTTCAATTGCAGATAACAAATCCAATATCCTGATTTCTCTGAATGGCATTATTATTTCCCTGGGGCTGGCCTTGCTGGTGAGGAAATTTGAAGAAAGACCCGAATTCATAATCCCGACTTTGATTTTTCTCATTTTCAGCCTGGCGACCATTGTCCTCGCCATACTTTCGACCCGTCCCGACATATCATCCGGAAAATCCGGCAGTCATAATGTCAGGTCAAAAAAGGTTAATCTCCTGTTTTTCGGTAATTTTTATAAGATGGATATCGAAGAGTATGAAAGTGAAGTGGAGGAATTGTTCAATGATGATCCCTACCTCTATTCGGCAATGATCAGGGATCAGTATTACCTTGGAAAGGTACTGGCAAGAAAGTACAGACTTCTGAGGCTTACATATGGTGTTTTTATGATAGGACTGATAGTTTCAGTTGGCTCTTTCATTCTTGTTTATCTGCCAATCTAAATAAAATTATGAACAGATTACCATCCATAATAAGCATTTTGATAATGTCGGCTTCCCTTGCCATGATTTCATGTTCCAATTCTGGTGATGGAGCTGATGCTGAAATGGAAAGCTATGGATTTGCATATGATCTGACTGCTCCGGATGCTGATTATGAATTACATGACGACCTGGATGAGATTTCAGGAATATCATGGTACAGCCATAATAAACTTGCATGCATACAGGATGAGAAGGGAATAATTTACCTCTTCGATGAGGTGACAGGGGAAATAACGGGTTCATATCCCTTTGCCAGGCACGGCGACTATGAAGATATTGCTATTTATTATGATACTGCCTGGGTCCTCAAAAGCAACGGGACAATATATAAAGTTACAAATTTTGCCGGATCCGGCCGCGAAACATTCATAATTCCAACTGCTCTTTCCACGAGAAACGATACGGAAGGAATGGCTTATGATATCATTGAAAAAGTTCTCCTGATAGCCTGTAAAAATGTTCCCTCCATCGACGAAAAGGAAAAATTTGATGGTTTCAGGGCTATTTATCATTTTGGGGCAAATGACAACAAACTGGAAGAAAAGCCGGAATATCTGATTGACACCGAATGGTTTAATAATTCAACTGAAAACACATACTTTAAAAGGGTATCATTGAGCCTGGCAAGGAAGCTTCAACTGGCAAAGAATAATGTTTTTAATCCCTCGGGACTTGCGATTCATCCCCTGAAGGGCGACCTGTATGTTATTTCAGCTTTCCCGGGAAAGCTGATAGTAATGAAACGCGATGGCAGCGTCAGCCATATTAAAACACTTGACAAACGGATCTTCCGGCAACCCGAAGGGATAAGCTTCTCCTCCGGAGGCGACTTGTACATATCAAATGAAGGCGATAATGGCAGAGGCAATATTTTGAAATTTAAATACCAACCAGAATGATGAACAGATTAACCATAGTGGCTTTGTTATCATTAATCAGCTTGTTTGATCCGGCTTTAGGCCAGATAAATAAGAATAAAGCGGTTCCTGAGGATGCCGGGGAACATTTTGACAAGCCTGACAGTACTGTCGTGGCATATCCCAATGGAGATATTTACCGGGCCGGAAAATTCAAAAGATTCTGGTTTGGAAACAATTATCGCGAAGAATGGGTTACCCCGATCGAAATACCTCTTTTTGATTTCAGGAATGAAAAAGGGGAAATGAAAATAATAAAGGAGGGAGGCAGTTTTCAAACATCAGCTCTGAGGCTCGAAGATGAGGAAGGAAAGGAGTGGGTACTTCGCTCGCTCGACAAAAATGCGTCAGCTGTGATCCCTGAAAATATACGGACCGGTATGGCTGAGGATATTGTTCAGGATCAGATGTCGGCCTCGAATCCCTATGGAGCATTTGCAGTTCCAGGGATAGCAGAAGCGGCAGGAATACTTCACACTAATCCAAGACTGGTTTACCTTGACATAATATACCTTCCTGCCGGATTTTCTGATAAATGGGAAGGTATTTATCTCTTTGAGGAAAGACCTGACGGCAACAGGAGCGACGTTGCCAGTTTTGGACATTCTGAAAAGATAGTCAGCACATCAACAATGATTGAAAAGGTTACCGGTAAAATTGATTTACGGGTGGACCAGAAATTATTTTTGAAATCAAGACTGGTAGATATGCTAATCAGTGACTGGGACAGACATGAGGACCAGTGGAGGTGGGCATTTTTTGAAGAGAACGGAAGCAAAGTGTACAAGCCCGTTCCCCGTGATCGTGACATGGCTTTTTTTGTAAGTGAAGGCGTACTTCCATGGTTGTCGACAAGGAAGTTCCTTTTGCGCAAAATACAGGGACTTGACTACGACATAAAAGATATTCGCGGATTGAATTCCCAGGCACAACATCTTGACAGAAGGTTCCTGAACGAACTCACCAGGGACGACTGGAATTCGGCTGCGGGAAATCTCAGAGAATCAATCACCGATGAAGTTATTGACAGTGCTGTGAATGATATGCCTCAACAAATTGCTGCCATCAACGGCAATGCGATAGCGTCAAAACTAAGGGCACGGCGCGATAGCCTTGAAAAATATGCCGATGAGTACTATTCAATCCTGGCTGTCAGGGTAGATATTGCAGGTTCGGATCAGGATGAATTCTTCAGTGTCGAAAGACTGAACGACACTGAAACAAGAGTAAGAATTTATAATAAGGATGATAAAGGAGACCCTGATAAAATTTATTATGAGAGGACTTTTATCTATCCTGAAACAAAAGAAATCATGTTATATGGTCTGGGCGGTAATGATTTTTTCAAAGTCAGCGGCAAGGTAAACAAAGGAATCAAAATACGTATAGTCGGAGGCAGGGATAAGGATGAAATCAGGGATGAGTCGAAAGTCAACGGGATTGAAAGAAAAACCATTGTTTATGAAGACACTGTAAAAACAAAAATTGTTACTTCAGGAGAAACACGAAAGGTGATTTCCACTTCCCCCGGGAAATACTCCTATAATTATCATGCTTTTAATTACAATAAGTTCATTCCCATTTTATATGCAGGCTACAGCTATGATGATGGAGTATATCTTGGCAGCGGATTTACTTACACAACATATGATTTTATACGGAAGCCTTTTTCAGCAAGGCACACCGTGTTGTTCAAGTATTCTATGGGTACGGATGCAAAAGAGCTGACATACAAAGGTATATATCCTGATTTTTTAAATATTACCGATGTTCAGCTTAAATTCCATATCAGGGATCCTAAATTCACTCAGAATTATTTCGGGTCAGGTAATGAGACAATAAAGTCAGACACGGCAAGGGATTATTACAGGGTACGGATAGGAGAATTTTTCATCAATCCGGAACTTAGTTTTCCTTTTAATTCACGTACTACCTTTTATGCAGGCATTTTTTATCAGAACAGCCGTGTTGAAGCCACGAAGGGCAGGTTTATTTCGGATCTGATTTCCAACGACTTGAATTCCGGGATTTTTTCGAGAAAGGAATTCATCGGAGTCAGCGCCGGTATTAATCACGACAGCCGGAACAATGTTATTATCCCATCCAGCGGTTTCTATTGGGAAGCCAGGAACCAGTTCCATTACGGTTTGTCAGGATCAGACAACATATTTGACAGGGTAAGCGGCGAAATCAGATTTTATGCACATCCCTGGAAATCCGCCGGTCATGTGATCGCCTTCAGGGCCGGGGGAGCTGTCAATGCCGGCAGCTATGACTTTTTCCAGGCGAATACTCTTGGGAGCCTGTCTGAGCTTCGGGGATTTGCCTATAACCGTTATTCAGGTTACGCCTCATTTTATCAGAACAGTGACCTGCGGATCAAGCTTTCCAGGGTCAGAAGTTATGTCACCAGAGGATATTTTGGACTTATCCTATTTAACGACCTGGGAAGAGTCTGGGAAAAAAATGAGGACTCGCATAAATGGCATCATGGTTATGGCGGCGGCTTATGGGTATCACCTTATGAAATGACAATTATTACGGCCATGTATGAGTTTTCACGTGATGAAAAGGAGGGATTGTTTTCATTGCGGCTTGGTTTCCTGTTCTGAAATTCATCTGTGGATAGAAATATTTATGGCATTGATAGGTAATCCATGTTTCTAAAAAATAATCCCCTAGAGATTTGGAAGTTATTAATAATAAGTTTTATTTTGCGAGCGAATACTAACAAACAATTTTAATCTTATGTTCAGCGACAGACAACAACAGATAATCGACGAATCTATAAAGCTGATAGATACAAAGGGTATTCAAGGTTTTACAATAAAAAACCTTTCTAAAAAGGTCGGGATTTCCGAACCTGGCATTTACCGGCATTTCGAAAGTAAATTTGCTATTCTTTCTGCCATCCTCGATTCATTCAAAAGGGATATATTTGAAAACCAGGCTTTGTCACTTAATAATGCAAATGATCCGCTTGAGAAGCTTAAGACGTTTGCGAATAAAATATTTGAGATTTTTGTTCACAACCCTGCCCTGATTACTGTCATATTCTCTGAAGAGATCTATATGAATGAAAAACAGCTTTCTTACAGGGTAAAAGAGATCCAGACTTTCAATGAAAACCTTATTGCATCGTTTCTTATTGAATTACGGCGCGACAAAAAACTTCCGGATCATGTCAATATAGACACATTTATTTTGATGTTTTTCGGTTCGATCCGGCTTCTTGCAAAGAAATGGAAGATGTCGGATTATTCATTCGACATTAAAGCCAGGGGGAACGAATTGTTATCCTCTCTTCTGGATATAATAAAGTAAGTCTTCACGGATATAATTGTAAAATATCTGCAGGTGCCCGGAAAATCAAAATCATGAGACTTGAAACAAGACCTTCGATGGATAAAAAAATTTATTTTTATAAGTTAGTGAACATAAACTAACTTTCAAGTGTTTTATGAATGACAAGATGAAATTAAAATAATACAATCGGAACATGTTTGAAAAATTGAAAAACGGAATAAGAAAGACTCTCCTGGGAGCATTCGCCTTAGGAACACTCATGACGGCGGAAGTTAAGGCCCAGGTTCAGTATTTGACTCTGGAGCAGTGCATCGACACAGCCCTGCAATATAACCGGAGTTACAGGATGTCGCAGCAGGACGTGGACATGGCCGTAGATAAATTAAAGGAGGTAAAGGCAAATTTGATCCCAAAATTGAATGCCATGGCCGACTACCGTTATTACACCGATCTGCCCTACCAGCTTATGCCTGCAGCTGCTTTCGGCGGTCCTGCAGGTACCTACAAAGAGGTTCAGTTCGGCGTTCCAAAGAATCTGAACGCCAATATCCAGCTGATGGTACCTCTTTACAACCCGGTCGCTGTTAGCGCAATAAAAACAGCAGGCATCGCTGGTGAGCTTTCTGAGATTCAAAAGAATAAAACAGAAGAGGAAGTTGTGCTGGAAGTATCAAATGCCTACTACAACGCTCAGATCCTGTTAAATCAACTGGATTTTCTGGATGGGAATATCAAAAATACCGGAAGGCTTGTACAAACCACGAGCCTGCTGCATCAGGAGAAGGTAGCCAGAGGAACCGATGTGGACAGGCTTCAGTTGCAGCTGGAGCAGTTAATGACACAAAGTAGTACACTAGCCTCGAGGTATCAGCAGGTGTTGAACGCCCTTAAGTTTTTAATGGGTAAACCAATTTCAGATTCCATTACAGTATCAATGAATGATATGAATTCTGGAGAACCGGAATTCAAAACAAATTCAACTGTTGATATGCTGATGATCGACAAGAAAATAGAATTTGTCAGATCGGAGCTTAAAGGTCTGAAAAACTCACGATTGCCGTCATTGAGCGCCTATGGGGTTTATGGTACTGCCGGTTTTGGTAATACCGGCGCCGATAGTTTCTTCAACTTCCATCCGGTAGGGTATGTGGGTACCCAGCTGTCAGTTCCCTTATTTAACGGAACGACTACACGTCATAAGATCAGTCAGAAAAAAATAGAATTGAATAAGGCCAATATTCAAAAGGAACTGGTAGCTGAAAGATCCGGACTTGACATTAATAATGCCGCGATGCAATACTCCCTTGCGCTGAGAACAACCGGTACCGCCCAGTCACAGATACAACTGGCCACAAGGATATATGAAAACACCGTGCTTCAAAACAAGCAGGGGACAGCCAATATTACTGATTTGCTTATGGCTGACAATGCCCTTCGCGAGGCGCAGCAGAACTACATAGTTGCACTGATAGAGCTTCGCAAGGCAGAACTGGAATACAAACGCGTTACCGGAAATCTAATTAATCCAAAAAACATATAGTCATGAAAAAGAAGATAATTTACATTGTCTTGACTCTTACGATAATTGCCATCGCTGCAGTTCGCCTTGAGAGCAATAAGGAAGCCACCGCCGAAAGAGTATATCATTTTGATAAAGATCAGGCAATAAATGTCCAGGCCATCCCCCTGAAACTTGAAACCGCTGATAATGATATTTCTTACACGGGGACTTTTGAACCCAACAGGGAAACCAGGCTCAGCGCTGATATCCAGGGAAAGGTGAACTCTATGCTGGTCGATGTGGGAAACTATGTCAGGAAGGGCCAGGCATTAATTCAACTGGACAACTCCCTTCTGAAACTGCAATTGCAGGCTGTTGAAATACAAATAGAAGCGCTGGAAGCCGATGTAAAAAGATATACCGTTCTTACAAATGCCGATGCAATTCAGGGCGTTCAGCTTGAGAAGGCAGTGTCGGGACTGAAATCTACCAGGGTTCAGCAGGCGAGTTTAACCGAGCAGATCAACAAAACAACCATTGCTGCCCCCTTCAGCGGGATTGTTACCGCCAAATTTACGGAAGCAGGTGCTTTTGCGGCGCCTGGGATGCCCCTGCTTCAGATTACGGATATTTCGCTTTTGAAGTTTACTGTAAATGTACCCGAGCATGAATTAAGCCGGTTTGAAATCAATGAGGTATATCCCGTCAACTCAGATGTCTGGCCTGAAACCTCACTGCAGGGGAGAGTCATTATGACTGGCAGCAAGGCTAACATGGGGAACAGTTTTCCAATACAGTTTTCTGTAAATAATACCCCAGATCTGAAGATCAAATCCGGAATGTTTGGCAAGGTACATATGAAAAGTGCTGTGGAAGAACAGCACATTATAATTCCGGCTTCTGCAATTATCGGAACAAATATCCGGCCTCAGGTTTACACCGTAAAAAACGGCAAAGCAAGTCTCAGGGACATAACCATTTCAACCAGGTATCAGAACAAGGTTCTGGTTTCAGATGGATTGGCCCAGGGAGAAATGATAATTACGAACGGATTTATTAATCTCTTTGACGGAGCTAATGTAACAATCAGTAATTAAGGAACCAACCATGAATATTACAAAAATATCGATCGATCGCCCCTCGCTTATCATAGTCCTTTTCAGTGTATTCACCCTTTTGGGGATCATAGGTTATAAAAATCTGGGGTATGAACTGTTACCCGACTTTAATCAGCCGGTCATAGTAATAAAGACAATGTATCCAGGCGCCGAACCGGGTGAGGTTGAATCTTCTGTTTCAAGAAAAATCGAGGATGCCCTGTCTAATCTCGAAGGAGTGGATTATCTCGAGACCAAGTCTATGCCCAATGCCTCGGTTATTATTGCCAACTTGAAATACGGCACAAATCTGAATAATGCCATGCAGGATGCTCAGCGCTACATCGACAACATCCGTAAAGATCTTCCGGCCGATATTCTGAGTCCCGTCATGAGTAAGGTTTCTCCCAATGACCTGCCAATCATGTCTCTCAGTGCGACCAGTAATTTGCCGGCAACCGGATTTTATCAAAAAATGACTGATAATTATCTTCCGCGGATACAGCAGTTGAAAGGGGTGGCTGAGATTACCCTCCTCGGTGGGGAAGAAAGGGAAATTCAGGTGAAAGTGGACCAGGACAAGCTGAAACTTTATGGAATATCGCTTTACCAGGTTGCAGAGGCTGTCAACAGGTCGGGAATTGACCTGCCGGCAGGAAAGGCTCAGACCGATAAGGAGAGCAATTCAGTAAGGTTAACCGGCAAATTTTCAAGTGTCGGCGATATCATGGATGTCCAGGTGGCAATGCCTGCCCCCGGAACTCCGGTTTATGTCAGGGATGTTGCCACGGTTACTGACGGTGTGAAGGAAATAAGTTCCGTCAGCCGTTACAACGGAGTTAACGGGATAGGTCTTCTTTTAAAGAAACAAGGTGACGCCAATGCTGTCGAAGTATCAAAACTGGTTCGTGAGGAACTTGCCCTGATTGAAAGTTCGGAATCGGAGAGCGGAGTGAAATTTACCGTGGCCGACGATTCGACTGAGATGACGATTGCGGCGGTACATTCAGTGATTGATGATCTGATCCTGGCTGTTATTCTCGTATCCCTTGTCATGTTCCTGTTTTTAAGGAGTTACCGGAACTCACTGATTGTCCTGATATCAATTCCCACTTCACTGGTCACGGCCTTTGCTGTGATGTGGCTGATGGGGTTCACACTGAACCTTATGACCCTGCTTGCCATGTCGTTGATCATCGGGATCCTGGTCGATGACGCTATTGTTGTAATTGAAAACATTCAACGACATCTTGAAATGGGAAAGGAAAAGCGGACGGCATCAATGGATGGCCGGATGGAAATCGGTATGTCAGCAATTTCAATTACCCTGGTTATTGTGGTCGTTTTCCTGCCTATCTTATTTCTTCAGGTTTTCGTTGCAGACATGTTGAAACAGTTTTCGATCGTAGTAATAACTTCAACACTTACCAGCCTTCTTGTTTGTTTCACGTTAACTCCCTGGCTTTCATCAAGGATCGGGAAAAAGGAAGATTTACAGCCAACCAACTTCATGAACCGCTTCCTGCTCTGGTTTGAAAAGCAGTTGAAAACATTCATTGACTGGTACGGCCATCAGCTGGAATGGGTGTTCAGTCATAAACTCCTTTTTACCGGGATAGTTCTTTTGCTTGTCGTAATGACTGCCGGCATAATGAAACAGGGCATCATAGGGAAAGAAATGATGTCGACAGGTGACCAGGGGAAGTTCCGTTTGAACCTTGAATATGACAGAACAACAACTGTTCAGGAGAATAATATCAGGACTCAGAGAATAGAAAACTTTATCCTTCAGCAACCGGAAGTTGCGACCCTTTTCAGCAATATTGCTGGTCCATCCACAGGTATCGGCAGCCTGGGGGTAGGCTCGGCAAATTTATCTGAATTCACTATTCAGTTAAAGCCCGAAGAAGAAAGGAAAGTCAAGACTGAAGAGTATATGATATCGCTGCGCGAAGAACTTAAAAGACAGTTTCCGGGAGTTAGTTTTTCGATGGCTGTCCTAGGTCTTTTGCCCAAACAGGCACCCATTAAAATCACACTTACCGGAAGCGATCCGGATCTGATATTAGAAACTGCAGAGGACTTGAAGCTGGCTATAGAGGAAATACCAGGCGCCGATAATGTCCGTCTCTCCGTTGAAGCAGGAAGTCCTGAATACAAAGTAATCCCGGATAAAGAGAGGATGCAGCGGCTGGGATTAACTACAGCCTATGTTGGAATGAATCTCAGAACCGCTTTTACCGGGAATGAAGATGCCACCCTGACAGAAAACGGAACAGAATATCCGGTAAGGGTATGGCTGGATGATTTTGACAGGAAGAATTATGAAGATGTGCAGCGACTCTCCATTGTGAACCCGATGAACATCCCGGTTGAGGTATCGCAATTTGCGCAGGTCAGGCAGGAAAATTCACCATCGTTGCTCGAAAGGCTCGACAGGCAGCCATCGGTAACCCTTACTTCGGAATCGTTGGGCCGGCCATCAGGCACTCTGGCTGATGAGGTAATAAACCATTTGAAAACCCGGCCTCTGCCTGAAGGTATTGAACTGGTATGGGGGGCTGATATAAAAACCCAGAATGAAAGTTTCAGGGCTCTGGCTTCGGTTTTGCTGATATCATTCATTCTCATTTACCTGATCATGGTAGCCCTTTATGATAATTATATTTATCCGTTCGTGGCTCTTTTCGCGATACCGATGGCTGCCATAGGCGCATTTCTGGCATTGAACCTTTCGTTAAACCATATAACACTGTTTGCACAGCTCGGATTAATCATGCTGATGGGCCTGGTAACAAAGAATTCCATTCTTATCGTTGATTTTACCAATCAGTTAAAAGCCCGCGGAAAGCCTTACAGGGAAGCCTTGATCATTGCAGGAAAGGAACGTATGCGTCCCATTCTGATGACAACAGTAGCAATGGCCGTCGGGATGCTTCCCATTGCGCTTGCCAAAGGCACTGCAAGTGAGTGGAAAAACGGGCTGGCCTGGGTTATTATCGGCGGCTTAATATCGTCAATGATCCTGACGGTTTATATAGTTCCCATGCTATATTATGTGGTTGATTCAATCAGAGAAAAGAAACAAAACAGAACAATAAGATGATTATCAGAATCACCTCCGTTGCATTCCTGTTTCTGATTTCAGGCCTTGTCAAAAGTCAGGAAGTGACAAAAATTGATCAGGTGAACCTTCAGCTGATCTCAGACATTTCGGGAGGCAACAGCTATATTACCTTTCCGTCTGACATCGGAAATATTGAACCACTGTGGTTCGAGGCCGGCCTCAAGCCTGCATTCAGGCTGAGAAAAAGCCGTGACGCAAGGCTGATGGGGGTGCTGAATCCAAATGTGATCCTGAGGATGTACAGGGAAAGATCATACCCGGTGAGAACACCCAGCTACATGCCTCAGGTGACAGTCTATTATTTGCTTGACAGGGGAACAGATGGAAGAACCTTAACACTTTTTGGAAGGTATGCCCATCACTCAAATGGGCAGGACAGCAGTTTCTACCTGGAAAACGGTGAGATAAATCTGTTGTCAGGCGATTTCGCCACGAACTATGCTGAAGGTGGAATGATACTCTCCCGGAAGATGCCAGGTCTCAATGCTTACAGGTTCTTCAGCAGTTCTCTGGAAGTACATCCTGAATCAATGGTGGCCAATGAGTTGATCGGTCATTACAGCAGGTTCAGATGGCACAATTTAATAACAATTATGAAATTACCCGATTCGGTTGGCAATGAGACAGAAAAAAGGCCGCTATTTTCAGTCAGGGGGGAGGTGATCTGGCAGGCAGGAGCTTATAATGATCTGACAGCATTCTCGCCTGAAAGAATCAACCTGTCTGCTACAATATTCTATCATCCTGCCTTCCTGGAGGATCTGGGACTTTTTGTATCCTATTACCATGGGAACGACTATTATAATATCTATTTTAATCACCGTCTCGATGTATTGAGATTTGGACTAATGACCCAGAATCTGAAATTTTAAAAGTAACCGTCCATTTCAAAAAAGATGCTATGAGACAAATTCTTAAAAATATCTACTCCCCTTCAATTAACAACTCCCGAGAGATGGTTATCCTGATATCTGCAAGTGAGATTTTCCTTAAATACGGATACCATGGAACTACCCTCAGCCTTATTGCCAGGGAGGCTGGAGTTGATAAAACAAGCATTCATTATTATTTCAGATCAAAAGATAATCTTTATAAGAAAATACTGGAACTTATTATTGATCTGCTTGTAAAGACTTCATTTGAGATAAGTTCAGAGAGCAAAGGATTTGGCCGCTTCAGATGGTTTCTGATGACCGAACAGTACAATAATAAATCGCACTTTGAAAAAACTCTCAGGGAAATTTTTGCGACAGATTATGAGCAAAAGTTGGATCAAATCAATGAATGGCTTAATTGTCCCTCAAATATTAACCTTTTAAGAAGGTAGTTTAAGTTTATAGAAATCAGAATTCTGCGCAAAAGCCTGTTACCCTGATCACTTCTGGCCGGTTAAAATTGGCCCCCGGTGCCGGATTTAATCTAATGACCTATAGATAAATATAAAAATGTCCTATTTACCAGCGGAATATGGCCAAGGTGACCGGTATGTGCACCTGGATTCCTGAAAAATTCTTTAAAAAATAATAATTAAATGGCTCGACATCCGTTTTTAATGCATATATTTGTAAATTACTTACAAATACAGGCCTTAAAATGGTTTTAGAAATACGTATAGGTAATCTTTTCTCCATTAAGG
>CAYPHL010000116.1:0-7026 GCA_964410385.1 uncultured Rikenellaceae bacterium
TTCCTGTTTATATTCCTGTTCCTGTTTTTCTTTGCCAGCCATATATTCTTCTACCAGGAAAAGACTTCACTTTTTGTCTTTTCATTTGATTTTCTGAAAGAGAATCTCCGGCAGCCCGGAGGATTTCTTGTTTATCTGGGAAAATTCCTGACTTCTTTCTTCTGTTACCCGATTGCAGGAGCCCTGATTGCATCACTGGTAATTTGGCTGATTGTAATTATTGCCGGAGATATAACAACCAGCATGACTGGTACCAGAAGAAATTTTCTTCCGCTTCTGGCCGGACTTGCTCTCTTTTATCTTCAGACCGACTACAGGTATCTGCTTTTCAACAACCTGGGAATTCTTTGTCAGCTGCTCTTTTTCCGGTTGTCTTTGAAATATTTAAAAGGCTTCCTTCCGGTTATCCTTGCACCATTATTATATTTCCTGACCGGAGGATTTACATGGATTTTTCTGATCATGTTCTCCTTCCGGCTTGTTATAAAGAGGCCTGAAAAATGGTTTATGGTTCTGATCGCTCTCTGGATGATCAGTGCTCTGGTAATCTGGATTTCGGAAGAATTCCTGTTTTTTCAATCCGCCCGCACCCTTCTTCAATATCCGTTTACCCCTGATGGAACAGGTTTTCAGATGATGATGTTTGTTCCGGTCGTTGTTATACTTTCACTGCTGCCGGTATTATCCCTTGTCACTTTCAGAAATCAATTAAGAAAGAGGTTTTCAAAGAATTTCTTTTCAATTTCCGGACTGGTCATATTATTATTGGCCCTTTTCTCGATTTCAGTATTCAGAAATGATAGTAAAACCAGGCGCTATTTCATCGTCGAAAAGCTGTTTTATGAAAAACGCTATCAGGATATAATTGATTTTAATATAAGGTATCCATCAAATAATATCCTTACAATATATCTTAATAATATTGCCTTATGTGAAACAGGGCAGCTTAATGATCGGCTTTTCAGTTTTCGCCAGAGCCCTGATGGCGGAACACTTTTCCTGAAATGGGATATAGCAGCGGAGATTTCAAGACGAGGCGGTTATTTTTATTACACTGTAGGTATGATCAATGATGCCCACAGATGGGCATATGAAGATATGGTTACCAGAGGTCTGACACCTGAAGGACTTAAACTTATCATTAAGACAGAGATCATTAACGGTAATTACAAAACTGCCCAAAAATATAATTCTACCCTCAGGAAAACCCTGTTTTACAGGAAAGATGCCCTGGAATTTGAAGACCTGCTGTTCAATTACAAGTTAATTGATTCGCATCCAGAATTAGGTGAGAAAAGACGGAATAAGATCCGGACGGATTTTATTTCGATCACCGATGATCCGGTCATAAATATTGAAAGGATTCTTGCCACTGATTCTCTTAACAGGAAAGCATACGAATACAAGCTGGCATGGCTGCTGCTGAAAAAAGATTACCGCGGGATAGCCGGTGAATGGAATAATCTTAAGCAATATGGTTTCAAAAAAATACCTGTCCACATTGAAGAAGCTGCAGTTGCCATAAAAGTACTCTATACCGGACAATTATCTTCTCCCGGTAATCTGGTTATCAATCCGGATACCGAAGTACGGTTTGAAAGGTTTCTTCAGACGTTCCAGGCATTCGGTAACAATCCCAAATCAGCAGAGCCGGCGCTCCGGAAACAGTTTGGTAATACCTTCTGGTACTGGACATTTTATAATTGACCTCACCCCAACCCCTCTCCCGGGGGAGAGGGGCTCTAATGTTACGGATTTTGAGTCCCCCTCTCCTCCGGGAGAGGGGGATTTAGGAGGTGAGGTCGAAAAAATTCATTAATACCCCGGTGCCTGTTCAAGCTGAGGTGCTTTGTTGACTTCAGTTCGTGCCAGCGGTATCCAGTAGAATTTATTGGATGACCAGGATCTGTCATCAGGTTTGGCAGTCAGATCATAATCCCATTCCCAGTCGCCGTTCACAAACTGCCTTACCTTCATTTCATAGACATTCCCGATTACATTTGGAGCTGTCATCCAGCGGCGCATATCATACCACTGATGACCTTCCGCAAAATGTTCGATGTATCTTTCATGACGCACCCATTCCCTCGCCTGATCCTGATCTGCAGTCACCCGGTCAGGTAATCCTGCACGGTTCCGTACCAGGTTAAGTGCATTAAGTCCGTTCTGGATTTCTGCCCCGCCAATTTCTATACAGGCTTCTGCATAATTCAGGAGGATTTCAGCATAACGGAATTCCACCCAGGTATTTGTATTGTAATAATACTGCCCGACAGTTGCCGGATCCATGAATTTCTTGATATAATAACCATTCTTGGTCCCGTTCCATGCTTCAATCTGACCCTGTCGGGAATCAACAGCATATGATTTTACAGTACGGTCCATGTTATATAAATGACCTGTCTGCACCCTGTTGGTCGGATCGAAAGCTGCACGGTCAGCAGGACTTGCCTGCCATGGTGCTCCATGATATAATACAGTACCATAAAAACGGGCTTCGCGACCAACATAAGGATTCCTTTGGGGATCAGCGGCCAGTTCAGCTGCAGTTGCTGTACGGAGTACCTGATTACCCGGATTGTATTTATCCCATACAAAGGGTGTACCGTCAGCCATTTCATATTGTCTTACAGCAGGCTCTGTGGGATTGTTATTACCCCAGTTATGATACCCGCAGGGACCGAACCAGATATTTGCCCTATTCACATTACCTCCGGTAAGCGGGTATTGGATTCCCCATATAGTTTCACTGTTCCAGCCGCCTTTCTGATTAAAGATCCCGAAATATGTATCAGCAATAGACTGAACTTCTGCTTCTGAATAGCCACCTGAAGGAGGATCGGCAACATTCCCGACAAGAGAATAAGTACCATAAGTCCCGTCCATTACAGCCTTCGCAGCATCTCTTGCTGCTGTCCAGCGGGCAGCCTGACCGCCCGTACCGAAGGAAACGAGGGTCTTTGTAGGTTCATATCCGCCATTTACCAGGTCACTTGCACAGAAAAGCAATACTCTTGATTTCAATGCTGCAGCTGCACCGCGAGTAGCTCTGCCCTGCTCCATTTTTGCAGGAAGATTGGCAATTGCATCATCTATATCTGAAAGCACCTGATCGAGGGTTTGCTGCAAAGTTGACCTCTTGATTGTAAGAAAATCACCCCCAAGTTCAAAAGGATCGGTTGCAATAACAGCTCCTCCATAATTCATCAGGATCATTGCATACTCAAATGCCCTTAGGAAATATGCTTCTCCTTTAATCTGGGCTTTAAGGGCTTCTTCTGTTGAAGTCGGCGCAGGGACATCATCAATATTTGCCAGAATTGTATTAATATTCTGAATGTTCTGGTAAATAAACGGCCAGCGGAGGAATCCTGCATAACCTGTATTTGCAAAGTATCCCAGCTGATCCGGGCTCATCGTGCCTTTAAGGTTAACATAGTTACTCGGGCGATGGATACATAATGTCTGGTCAGTGGCTGAAGAAAGAAGATCTTCACGCATACCAAGGATACCGTTGTCAGTATTACCACCCAGCCTGTCATAACATTTACCAAGATAGGCTTTTGTAACATTAATATCGGCAAATACAACCTGTTCGTTGAAAGTACTTACAGGATCCTGGTCCAGCACATCAGTACACGATGTATGTAAGAACAACAGAACCGATATTGCTATTATATAACTGAATATTTTTTTCATACTGGTATATTTTTTTCTCAATTAATTAGAAGGAAATATTTGCACCGAAAGCAAAAGTCTTCATAATCGGATATACTCCTGCGCCCTGGGCTTCCGGATCAAACTTTTTTGTTGCTGTCCACAGCAATGCAACATTATTGCCTGAAAAATAGACATTTGCATTTGAGATGCCAATACGCTTGAAAATCTGATTCGGTATCTGATAAGAAAGCACCAGGTTCTTCAGACGTGCATAGGCCGTATTATCAAGCCAGTAAGTGCTCATATTCACAGCGTGGGCCCAGTAGAAATCGTTACGGTTGAAGGCTCTTGCTATATTGGTAATTTTGTTGTTAGCAGTCCAGCGATCATCATAAGTCCACTGGAAATAATTACCTGCTTCACCGCGTCGCTCATCGTAATGATTGAACTTATAGAATTTCCCCTGGCCCTGGACCATCACTGAGAGGGTAAAACCTTTCCAGGTTGCATCAAGATTAAGACCGTAATAAGTTTCAGGTACATCAACTTCATCTATCAGTATCCTGTCATTACCATCAATCTTGCCATCGTCGGATACATCTTCGAAAATAAGGTCACCAGGCTTTGCATTTGTCCAGTGAGGATAACTGAGTGCTTCTTCATCAGCAAAAACACCTATACATTTATACATCAGCCAGGAGTTATATGGATGACCTGTTTCCCTCTGCCATGGAACTGCCCTTTCGGGTTCATCTTTGAAAACAACTTCGTTATGATTATAACTGAAATTTCCTGTGACATCAAGGCGGAGATCGGATGTAATATTCTTATGTACACCTGCTTCCATTTCAAAACCGGCATTATCAACCCGTGCTATATTTTCATTTGGAAGAGACAGCCCTGTAAAATCCGGAACAGATGCATCCCTTGGTGCAAGGATATCTTCCCTCTTGTTCTTGAAAAATTCAAAATTCAGGTGAAGGAGGTCATTCAGCCATTTTGATTCGAATCCTATGTTCCTTGTGGTCTGAGTTTCCCATGTAATATTCGGATTTGCTATGGTTGGCGGTCCTACGACGGATTCTATCGCACCACTGGTACCAAATACCATTCCGGCACCAAGTCCGAAACTGTTCATATACTGGAAAGCTGTTCCCGGGTCCATACCCATCATACCCCAGGAAGCTCTGAGCTTGAAATAATTTATGAAAGGAATGTAATTCTTCCAGAATCCCTCTTCAGAAGCACGCCATCCTACCATAAATCCCGGGAAGTAACCCCAGCGGCTTTCAGGCGGGAATTTAAGTGATCCGTCTGCCCTGAACAGAACCTCGGCAAGGTATTTACCCCTGAAGTCGTAGGTTGCACGGCCGATATATGATTTCCGTGCATAAATGGAAGCCTGACCATCTGTATTCTTGTTGAGATTTGCCCCGGCATCCATTGTCTGTATAAGTGATGAAATATAAAGCTGACGGTAACCTCTGAACCAGTTATAATCATTTGTATATTGTTCAAATCCGCCGTAAAGGAATACATTGTGGTCACCGAATTTCCTTGTAAAAGTTGCACCCAGGTTTATGGTTTTATTAATTGTCCTGTCAAATCTTTCCGTATTCTCAGGAGATGAAAGCCCCCTTAGTGTTGGTTTCATGGGCATATCAGTGACGAATCCCGTTTGGGGATCCTTTGTTGCCTGGTCCCAGTTCGGATAATAAAGAACCCAGGGCTTGTAGAAAGCTTTCTGGTAATAATTTGTCAGGTCATAGCTATATATGGCATTCAGCGACAGACCCTTTACAAACGGGATAGTCAGAGTGGTGTTAAATGAGCTCAGTAACCTGTAAGTTTTCTGATCATTTTTTCCACCTTCAAAAGTTGATGTTACAACAGGATTATCGCCATACTCAATGTCAGGACCGGGCAGACCGTTAGGCCAGAATGACCAGTTGGTCGGGACAAGGCGTGTTGACTGCCCTACAATTGCATCAGCGCTTTTATAGGGATAAACCCGGTTTACCTGAAATCCGGCAAGCTCCACTCCTGTCTTGAGCCAATCGGTAATTGGCATGTCAACTTTGGCACGGACATTATATTGGCTGTATTTTGTGGAGGATTGCTTATAAAATGATTCATCTCCCTTTAGCCCGAGAGAAACATAATACAACATTCCCTTTGATCCTCCGTCCATTGTCAGATTATGACGGTAGGTTGTTGTCCACTTTTTAATAAGATCGGCATACCAGTCAGTATCGGGATGCCTCCATGGATCAGCACCTGATTTGAACAATTCAATATCTGCATCAGTATAGGTTCTCGACTTACCGGTCGATACCTGGTATTCTGAAAGCATGGTAGCATATTCAGCAGCATTACATACATCTGGTATAACTGTGGGGGTCTGGAAACCCTGGTAAAACTGGTAATTAAGCCTTGTTTTACCTTCTGTTCCCTTCTTTGTAGTGATAAGGATTACCCCGTTTGCAGCCTGGGCACCATATATTGCAGCAGAGGCATCTTTTAGAACAGAAAGGCTCTCGATGTCGTTAGGGTCAATTTCATCCATATTACGTCCGGGAATGCCATCAATGATTACCAGAGGTGCAGTCTGACTCTGTACAACTCCATTATTTCTGTCTCCCCCGAGTGTGCTTCGACCGCGAACAAGGATCCTTGTTGCGTACTGCCCCGGTTCACCATTATTCTGTATAACAACCGATCCGGGCAGACGGCCTCCGAGAGATGTTGAAACGTTTGGTGCCGGTATAGACTGAATACTTTGACCGGAAATGGAAGTTACCGATCCGATAACGTTTGCACGTTTCTGCGTGGAGTAACCTACAACAACAACTTCATCAAGGTCTGTTACCTCGCCGGCAAGGACCATATCAACAACACTCCTTCCGCTGACTGCAGCTTCCTGGGTAACATAACCGATAAATGAAAACACAAGAGTTGCATTCCTGTCAACATTAGTGATTGTGTACTTTCCGTCCACACCGGTAATAGCTCCGAGGGTGGTGCCCTTTACAAGGACATTCACACCGGGCATTGCAGAACCTGTTGCAGCATCGGTCACAGTTCCGGAAACAGATATCTGCTGTACTACATAAGGATCATCCGGTGCAAAGGACAACGCTGGCAACGTCAATCCTGACACCAGTATAAAAACAAGAATTTTTGCAGCTAAAGGTAATCTGCAAAAACTCACATCAGGCCATTCAGGCCAAAAAAAACGGGTAGTTTTTTTCATACAATTACACTGTTAGTTAGTTAGTAAAAACCTAAATGCATCCCCGGTAAAATTCCCGACGGATTTCTACGATTAGGGAAGAAAATTAAGTTTTTTTAACTGAAAAAAAAAAT
>CAYPHL010000116.1:7126-8529 GCA_964410385.1 uncultured Rikenellaceae bacterium
CAGTCGGAATACCACCAGATACTCTTCGGGATCTGCGGATCGGTTTTCAGCCACTCATCTGTCTTTGTGTATCCCCTGGCGGCGCTTCTTACACTTCCCGCCATATCCATGAATGATCCCCCTCTGACTACGTGTTCCTCTCCTGTTTCAGGCCCGGAGGGATCCTTAATTACACCTTCGGGATATTCTGAATAAGTCCCGCTCTGATACCAGTCGGAACAGAATTCAGCAACGTTTCCGAGCATATTCTTCAGACCAAAAGGATTGGGTCTGACCATCTCCGGAGGTTGGGTTTTTGATGGACTGTTACCTTTATATATTATATATGTATTGATAACAGTTGTATCATTCTTTGAAAGTTTTGCCCTGAGACCCGACTTTTCAAATTTAGTTGGATCACCCGGGAAGAAATAAGGAGTTTCAGTTCCTGCCCTGCAGGCATATTCCCACTCAGCTTCCGTCGGCAGCCGGTATGTTTTACCTGTCACCTGTGAAAGCCATCTGCAGTATGTTTCAGCTGCATGATGAGTAAAGGATATTGCTGGCCTCTGGCCCATTCCCCATCCCTGGTCAGGCTGCCCGTAAGGTGGTGTTGCACCTGATATTGCATCGGTTTCAGCTGCCTGTTTAGACCGTATTCCTTCTGTATCTGTACTTCTGCCTTCAGCAGATGTCTGGGCATAGAAAGTAAGATATTCATCCCACGTGACTTCAACCTCGGCCATGAAAAAAGGACTGAGTTCAACTTCTCTTACAGGACCCTCATCTTCTTTTCTGAATGGCTCAGCTGAAGGACTCCCCATTTTAAAGGTACCCCCGGGGATTGCCATCATATTGAATGATACGGAGGAATTTGGGATCTGCTCGGTGAAGGACTTGAATTCAACGACCTTTGCAGGTTCGGTGAATATCTCCCTGGGTGCCGAAGATGCTGCTCCAAATGTCTTATTGCTTCCATGTGTATAACCCTCCATATAATGTCCGGCATTGAGATGACAGTTTATGCAATGAAGATCAGGGGTTTTCTTTGTCTGCTTATAATAAAGGTGAGCGTCCTCTCCTTCTTTTGTCAGCTCGGCAGGAAACAGATTTTCATGGCATTTTATGCAGCTGCTCTCATAAGTGTGGATACGGGCATGCTCCAGCCTTCCTTTCTCTTCCCAGTCAAATGATGCAGAATCTTTTGTCCAGTAGGCCCACAGATCCCTTAATCCGGTTGTTGCCTTTGCCCATAGATATCCGTCGCCCTTCGGTGGAAGATGACATTCGGCACAACCAACGCGGTAACCAGACTTTGTCTCATAATGCACCGATCTTTTCCAGGCATTATCGGCTGCAGGATGGATGTGGCAAGACATGCAATATTCATTTGTTGAGGTCTTTTCGATAGCTTTACCTCCTCC
>CAYPHL010000116.1:8629-10075 GCA_964410385.1 uncultured Rikenellaceae bacterium
ATCATAACTTTTATATTAATACTGTTTGTATTAACGCTTCACTCCCATCCCTGGAAACCATCCCATTATGTAATTATCGATACCGACGGGGGGATAGACGATATGAGAGCAATAACGATGCTTCTGGCTTCCCCCGATGTAAGGGTCCTTGGAATAACTACTTCCGGAGGCGCCCTTTCACCACAGAATGCTTTTGTAAAGGTTAAAAGTCTGCTGAACTCATTATTTCATGAAGGTATCCTTGTCGGAACTGATACGGATGGCAAGTACAAGATAAAGGAAGTTCCTTTTGCTTTGCAAACCCAATGGGGCGTTGAAAATGGAATTGCTGCTGATAATGCTCCGGATAATCTAAGTATTATATCCGGTCTGATCTCTGCCGAAAAGACTAAGATATCCTTTGTATGTCTGGGAAGTATGACAACTGCTGCCAGAGCTCTGAGGAATATTCCCGATTTCAGCCGGCAGGTAAAGTCAATAGTTTGGAGCGCCGATGAGTCAGGCTATCTGAACGGTTTCAATTTTAAGATCGATAAAGAAGCATCCGAAGCAATGCTGAAACAGGAAATCCCGGTCAGGATTGTCAGGAGCATGTCTGCTCAGCAGGGTGATCTTTACAATGAAGAACTGATAAAAACATTGGGAAGTATTAAAACCCCCTATGCATTAAAGATCTCATCATTTTTCAACAATGAAACTCTCAAATCCCATAAATTTTCATTTTATGGTACCGATGAGATGGTGCCCGTATTTATCCATTATCCGTCGCTCTTTGTGAACAAGGTGAACGGGATGATTTCTGAAAGCACACCGGCAGATCCTGTAGGAATAAGGGAAAGCACCATCAGGATACTTAAGGGTGAAACAGTGCAACGAAATCAGGTTATTAAAGATTTTCCTAAGGGCCCCGAATTTTACTATGATGACATAAATCCATCTGTAAATGAGATTATCAGCAGATATGGTATCGATGAATGGACGTCGGGGGTCCTTGCAAATGAGCTGCACAGACATCTGGGAACATTTGCCATAATCGGGGTGAAGATGGGGATACGTGCAAGAGAATATTTTAATACCGGTGTCGATGAATTCACGGCAGTTTCGTATGCCGGATCAACTCCGCCGCTAAGTTGTATGAATGATGGTCTGCAGGTAAGTACCGGTGCGACTCCGGGTCATGGATTACTGACTGTCAGAAATGATACAATCCTCTCCCCTTCTGTTGAATTTACATATCTGAATCGTAAAATCAGGCTGACACTTAAGCCTGAAACAGCGAACAAGATCACTTCTGAATTAAAAGAGATAAACTTTATTTATGGCCTCGACAGTAATATTTACTGGGAACTGGTAAGGAAAAATACTATTAAGTACTGGCGGGAACTGGACAGGCATGAGATATTCGAAATCGAACCACTTCTTTAGCGGCCTTCTGTCGGCCCGGCA
>CAYPHL010000116.1:10175-12362 GCA_964410385.1 uncultured Rikenellaceae bacterium
GCATGAGATATTCGAAATCGAACCACTTCTTTAGCGGCCTTCTGTCGGCCCGGCACGGATTACTTCGGAGCTTCGCACTGCTGCCCGTAACGGGGAACTTTGCCGGAACTCACTGATGCTCGTAATGGATTGCTTCGTCGCACCGTTTTGCCGTGCAAAACGGTACTCCTCGCAATGACTGTAGCAGAGATGTTACATCGTGGTACCGTCATTGCGAGGAGCGAAGCGACGAAGCAATCCGGTGCGAGTAACACAAAGCGACGAAGCAATCTGCCGCGAATCATTTGTTATACTCATCGAAGAAGTCATTCCCCTTATCATCCGTCAGAATGAATGCGGCCATATTCTCAACCCTGATCTTCCTGACAGCCTCCATCCCCAGATCTTCAAAGTCGACCACTTCAACCGATTTGATGTTTTCAGCTGCAAGGATTGCCGCCGGCCCTCCGATTGACCCGAGGAAGAATCCTCCATATTTCTTACACGACTCTATAACCGCCCTGTTACGGTTACCCTTGGCCAGCATGACAAGCGATCCGCCCATGCTCTGGAAAAGATCGACATAATTATCCATTCTCCCGGCTGTTGTCGGACCGAAGCTGCCTGATACCATACCCGCGGGTGTCTTGGCCGGGCCGGCATAATATACAGGGTGACTCCTGAAATATTCCGGCACAGGTTTTCCTTCATCGATCATTTGCTTTATCCTTGCATGTGCAATATCACGCGCAACTATCAGCGTCCCGGTAAGACTGAGCTTCGTTCTGACAGGATATTTTGTAAGTTGTGCAAGGATCTCCTTCATTGGTCTGTCGAGATCAACTTCAACAGGTTTAGCGAGCTCAGGAGCCTTTTCGGGCATAAAGCGTTCAGGATTCTTTTCAATCTCTTCGAGGTAAATTCCCTGCTCAGAAATCCTGGCTTTTATATTACGGTCGGCACTGCAGCTTACTCCCAGTCCTACCGGACAGGAAGCCGCATGACGCGGTAAACGGATCACTCTCACATCATGAACAAAATATTTACCCCCGAACTGGGCCCCCACACCGTAATCCTGACATATTTTCTCTATCCTTTTCTCCCAATCAGTATCCCTGAATGCCCTGCCGCTTTCATTTCCCGTAACCGGAAGATGATCAAGATATCCTGCCGATGCTTCTTTCACAGCCTTCATTGTAGCCTCGGCCGATGTTCCCCCAATAACCAGGGCAAGATGATATGGCGGACAGGCTGAGGTTCCCAGATCCTTTATCTTTTCTTTGATAAATCTGATCAGGGATTCCTCATTCAGAAGGGATTTTGTCTGCTGGTACAAAAAACTTTTATTGGCTGATCCTCCTCCTTTTGTAATAAAAAGGAACTCGTATGATGTCCCCTCAACCGAATAAATATCGATCTGTGCCGGCATATTTGTACAGGAGTTCTTTTCATCAAACATCGTATACGGCACAATCTGGGAATACCTCAGATTTCTATCCCGGTATGTTTCAAATATGCCTTTTGAAAGATGATATGCATCATTGGCGCCTGTCCAAACCTGTTCTCCTTTTCTGGCAATAACGATTGCCGTCCCGGTATCCTGGCACCAGGGCAATTCACCTTTGGCTGATATAACCGAATTGCGAAGCATTGTATATGCAATGAAGCGGTCATTATCGCTTGCTTCAGGATCGTCAATAATTTTCCTGAGTTTTTCAGTATGGGATGTCCTGAGGAAAAATGAGAGATCCGATATTGCTGTTCTGGCAAGAAGCTCAAGTCCGGCGGGATCGACTTTCAGTATTTTTCTGCCCCCGGTTTCAATAGTTGTCACAAAATCTTTTGTGAGCAGTCTGTACTCTGTCGTGTCCTTTTCGATCTGAAAAGGTTTTTCATAAACAAAATCTGCCATTTACTCAAAGTTTAATTTTTAACAAATGAGTTAAAGAAAAATCAATTACACAGAGTTCCACCGAGGTCACACAGAGAGTCACAGAGTTTCACAATTCAAATCTCTGTGGACCTCAGTGTATCTTTTACCCACCGAAGCCTTGGCACAGGTGGGCTCTGTGTAACTCTGTGTAAATTCTTGAATTTATGCCCATTAAATCTCCGTAAATTTTAATTTAGTCTTTGCCCTTATGCCCTTGGGAGTCATCTGAAGGTCACAGCATTCAACATGCTGATCGTGCTGGAAGACCAGGATAT
>CAYPHL010000117.1:0-6490 GCA_964410385.1 uncultured Rikenellaceae bacterium
TAATCTCTTCTTTTTATTCCCTTTTCAGTTTCTTTATCAGCCAGCTGTTTACAGCCTCTGTCTGTTCGGGATACTGCCAGTGACCAGTCTCCTGATACAGATGAAGTTCTTTCGGGGCTGTGATCACATTATATGCCGAATACATTGAAGTTGGCGGGCAGGTTATGTCATTGAATCCCCATGTATAATACCCGGGAGCCTTTACCCTTCTTGCAAAATTGACAACATCATAATAGGCCAGTGTTTCCACTTCTCCGGGTTTTGGTTCTGTATTTCTGAAATAATGTGGCCATCCGCCTGCCCTTTTATTCAGATAACCTGTGTGATCACACATCGCCGGATAGTATCCTGCAGCAAATTTTATCCGGCTGTCAAGACCTGCGGTAATTATTGTAAGAGCTCCTCCCTGACTACCACCGGTTACTGCGATATCATTCCCGTTGAACTCGGGAAGGGAGTATATAAAGTCGACTGCTCTTACGCATCCAAGAAATACTCTCTTATAATAATGAGTGTTTTTGTCATTCATCCGGTAATTCCAGTAACCCGACAAGGCTCCTGCTCCAAGGTCAAGATATACCTGTGGATCGAGATTTACGGGGAAGCCATGAATACCGATGTCAAGTACTATAAAACCCATCCCGGCTGTTCTGGAATCACCAGAATATGGTCTGATACCTGCACCAGGGACTCTCAGTATGGCAGGATAATTTCCAGGTTTCTTTGGCATTGCCAGCATACCATAGATCCTTGATCCGAAAGCTTCGTTCTGGAAACTTATGTGGAAAACATTGGCATCACTGGTACAACGGTCCGGCAGCAATGTGATTCTCGGATCAAGATTCATTTTTCTTGCTTCTGCAATAGCATTGTTCCAGAAGCTTTCAAAATCAGCCGGATCCTTTACTGTTGGCTGGATCTTTTCAGGCTCAAATGCCGCAGTGGCAAGGCCTTCGTATCTGCGGCCGTCAACTATTGCCCACACCCTGAGACGATAAAACCCCTGAGTTTTCATTGTTCCTGTTAATTCCATTTTGCCGTTTTTCAATACAACACCTTCCTTTTTAATGTCCGGGAGCATTTCAGGTCCGGCTTCATAATCGGCAGTTATATTTTCGAGAAGATTCCCGTATTGAATAACCTGCACAGTGAATCTGGCAGTTTCACCGACTTTATAGGTCCAGTCTTTGTGATCAGGGCCAATGATAACTTTTATCAAAGGTGTTCCTGCCTGTGACCAGAGGTTCAGGCAGAGAACAAATAATAAAAGAGGTAGCGTGAATAGTCTGATTGTTTTCTTTTCCATTTTAATAAACTTGTTAGATTTCTATTTCCTGATGAATCTGTAAACTTTCACTGAATGGGGAGGCATATCGACAAATACTGCTGATTCTTTAAGCACAAGGTCCTTGTGGTCCCATAGATCTCTTACAGTATAATTTGCCAGTGTCAGAGGAGTGAATCCACGTTGTCCTCCTGGTCCGGGTCCACCGGGTCCGGCACCAGCACCCGGCGCTCCCAGTGCCGGAGGTGCAACAGCCACTCCTATAGATCCGGGCGCTCTGCCAGCTCCTGGCTGGCCTGATGTCGCCTGCGTGGCTTGTGCTCCCGGCGTCGCTGAAGGTGGTCTGAACCTGCGCATCATGGTCCTGACCTGTGCCAGAAGACCAAAGTCAACCAGTACAGATTTCTTTTCATCACTTCTGTTAAGCAGACACACAGCTTTTTCATTATTTGACAATCCCTTTATCCATATCTCATAGTCACCGTTATCACGATAACAGGTAGCCTGCATTCCAAGCGTATCCTGATTGACTGCTATCATTTCTTTATTAAGAAGTATGGATTTGGTCTCCGGAGTCATATTTGCAAGGTCATTCCCGGCAATAAGGGGTGATGCCAGCATGCACCATAATGAAAAATGGGTTCTGTACTCTTCGGTTGTCATTCCTCCATTACCAACTTCAAGCATATCAGGATCATTCCATTTACCCGGGCCGGCATATCGAGCAAGTTCCTTCTGCTGGTCAAAAATATCTGTCATACTGTTCCATGAGTCGCTTATATCGCCTGTTGTCCTCCAGAGATGACCGACATCACCGGCCCATTCCCATGGTTTGTTCTGACCCCATTCACAAATACTGAAAACTATCGGTCTTCCCGCAGCATAAAGCGCATTCCTCATATTTGTATAGGATGATCTTGCATCCTGTGTTGTGGAGCCGCACCAGTCATATTTGAGATAGTCCACACCATACCGTGCATAAGTGCGTGCATCCTGATATTCATGTCCGAAACCTCCGGGCCGCCTCTGACAGGTAACGGTACCGGCGCTGGAGTAGATACCAAATTTCAAACCTTTTGAATGAACATAATCGGCTACATATTTCATGCCGTGAGGGAACCGATCCTTGTCCGGAACGATCTCTCCGTTCTCATCACGCGAAACCTGCCAGCAATCATCAATCACTATGTATTCATAACCGGCATCTTTCATGCCACTGCTTACCATCGCATCGGCCATCTGCATAATAAGTATTTCACTTACGTCACAATGGAATTTGTTCCAGCTGTTCCACCCCATCGGAGGAGTTTTTGCAAGCTGATCAAACTTCTGGGCACCAGCCTGGAAACAAATAAAAGCAGCAATTAAAACAATAAATGGTTTTTTCATATCTGGATGGGATTTAAAGATGATCTAAAATTAACCATATTTGGAATTAAATTCAATTGTTTAATTACATTTGTCCAGACTCATTAAAAAAATATGCCGTCAGAAAATCACCTGCTGCAAAAACGTGTAAACCTTTTCGACGGGATCTCAATAGTAGCCGGGGGTATGATCGGCTCAGGTATTTTCATAGTCAGCGCCGATATTGCCCGCAGCGTAGGTTCACCCGGCTGGCTGATGGTTGTCTGGCTGATAACCGGGTTTATAACAGTTATCGGAGCTGTAAGCTATGGAGAACTCGCTTCCATGATGCCGGATGTAGGGGGACAGTATGTTTATCTGAAAGAGGCGTATCATCCGCTAGTCGGATTCCTTTTCGGATGGACAACCTTCCTTGTTGTTCAGTGTGGCTCGATAGCCGCAGTGGCAGTGGCTTTTGCAAAATTCACCGGAGTACTGTTACCGTGGATCTCCGAATCCAATGTTCTTTTTAACCTTGGGCCACTGAAAATAAATACGACAATGGTAGTCGCCATAGCTATGATTATTTTCCTTACATGGCTTAATACAAGAGGTATAGTGACAGGAAAGACGGTGCAGAATATATTTTCTTCAACAAAGGTCATAGCCCTTGCTGGTTTTATAATTATCGGACTCTTTGCACTGAGAACCAATAACTCACTTGAAATAAACCGTGAGGTTTTCTGGAACGCAAATCAGGTGGGAGCCGATCTTCAGATGCATCCAATTGCAGGTTTTGCACTTGTTGCAGCAATCGGGACCGCCCTCGTCGGATCTCTTTTTGCCTCCGATGCGTGGTATAATGTAACCTATATAGCCGGGGAAGTAATTAATCCAAAACGAACAATCCCTCTGAGCCTCTTTTATGGAACCCTCCTCGTATCCGTAATTTATCTTCTTACTAATTTTATATATATAAGTGTTCTACCATTATCGGGCTCTCCTGATGGTGCCGATGTAATGAGCAGAGGAATCCAGTTTGCCACGGATGACAGGGTTGCAACATCTGCCATGAATGCCATACTTGGTGATTATGCCGCAATAATAATGGCAATATTCATTATGATCGCTACTTTTGGATGTAACCACAGCCTCATCCTTACTGCACCCCGTGTATATTATGCGATGGCGCACGACGGACTGTTCTTTAAAAAAGCCGGAGAAATTAACAGGTTCGGCGTTCCTGGTTTTGCTCTTGTTGTTCAGGGTGTATGGGCAGTATTGCTGTGTTTGTCAGGGACATATAGCGATCTTCTTGATTATGTTATATTCGCCGTTCTTATCTTCTTCACAATCACCATCCTGGCAATTTTTGTCCTCAGGAAAAAACGTCCTGACATTCCAAGGCCATACAAAGCCTTCGGCTATCCGGTGATTCCCGCCGTATATATCATTATCACAACGGTTATTATGATTATCCTGCTGATATATAAACCAAAATATACCTTTCCCGGACTGGTCATAGTGCTTTTAGGTATACCGGTTTATTATCTCTGGAAGCGTTACTCAGGAAGGAAAAGCACATAATCTGTTTTTATGTTTCCTGAAGCATTCATAGGAAGGATCAAGAAACAATCCTGCATAGATAGTGAAGAGCTTCTTCGGGCCCTGAGGGAAAAGTCTGTTGCTTCAATTCGTTTAAACCGCCTGAAATGGGACCGTGATCCTTCCGATTCATCTCCTGTTCCCTGGTGCAGGGATGGCTTCTTTCCCGGACCCAGACCATCATATACGATGGATCCGCTTTATCATGCAGGTTGTTATTACCCTCAGGAATCATCAGGGATGTTTCTTGAAGAATTATTCCGGCAAACGGAACCGGAACCGGGTAATTACAAAATACTTGATCTGTGCGGCGCTCCGGGTGGGAAAAGCACACATCTTTCATCCCTTATCGGAAAAACAAGCCTGCTGATTGCTAATGAAGTGATCAGATCACGGGCACTGATACTCGCTGAAAATGTTACGAAATGGGGTATCCCGAATGTGATAGTTACACAGAGCGATGCATCAGCTTTCTCAAGGCTGCCGGGATACTTCGATATTATCCTTGTCGATGCTCCATGTTCCGGCGAAGGTATGTTCCGCGACACAGTCGCAAGAAATGAATGGTCGGAGGATAATGCTGCAATGTGTTCCGACAGACAGAAAAGGATACTTATGGATGTCTGGCCGGCTCTTAAGGAGGAAGGGATCCTTATTTACAGCACATGTACATTCAATCCTGCCGAAAACGAGGAGAATGTCAAATGGCTTACAGAAAGAAAGGGAGCAGAAACGATCCGACTGGATATATCGGAATACAAAGGAATTATAGAAATCAACCACAGGGGAATTTACGGATATGGATTTTATCCGGGAAAGGTCAGAGGGGAAGGATTTTTTATTTCGGTTGTAAGGAAGAAAGAAAAACCACCTGAAAAGATTTCTAAGATTAAATCGGATACGAATCCGGGAGTAAGCAGGGAAGAAACAAAAGCCGCAACTGATATTTATGATTCGATGGCAGACAGACTGATAAAATACAATGACGAGATCATTGCTATCCCCTGCAGCTACGGTGAATACCGGAAAATATCAGGTGCTCTGAAAATTGTAAAAGCCGGCCCCGGTCTTGCCAGGATAAAGAACCGCTCAGGAAATCTGAATGTTGTTCCTCTGCATGATCTGGCATTATCAGTTAGTTGTAAGAAAGAAGCTTATCCCGCGGTTGATCTCAGTCTCGATCAGGCACAGGTCTATCTCAGCCGCGGACAAATTACACCGGGGAAATTTCATCCTGGATGGAATATTGTCCGCTATCAGGGCGTGAACCTCGGATTTATTAACAATATCGGGACAAGGATAAACAATTATTACCCGATGGACTGGCGGATACGCACAGACTTACGTAAGAGCAGAGGTGAGAAGTTGATAGAATGGCACAAGAGCACAGCGGCACAGCGGCTAAGAAGCCCGGAGGATTAAAAGGATAAATACAATAATGGCAGGGGAATTCCAGATATTTGCAAAACCGGTTGGTGCAGTATGTGATCTGCATTGCAGTTACTGCTATTACCTTGCTAAGAAGGATATTTATGCAGACAGGGGATCTTTCCAGATGAGTGATGAATTGCTTGAGAAGTACATAAGTCAGCATATTGAAGCTACAACGGATGATGTTGTTATGTTTTCCTGGCATGGAGGAGAGCCGACACTGGCAGGACTTGGCTTCTACAGGAAAGCATTGGTTCTTCAGAAGAAATATAATTCCGCGGGTAAAAGGATCATAAATGGTATTCAGACTAACGGGATACTCCTCGACGATGAATGGTGCAGATTTCTGGCCGATGAGAATTTTCTCACAGGTATCAGCATGGACGGTCCGGAAGAATATCATGACCGTTACAGAAAGGGAAGGGATGGCCGGGGTTCATTCAGACAGGTGATGAGGGGCTATGAATTGCTTAAGAAATTTGGAATAACAACTGAAGTATTATGCGTAGTGAATTCTTACAATGGGGGATCTCCGGGGATATTATATGATTTTTTCAGGGGAATTGATGCAAAATATATGACTTTTCTTCCACTGGTTGAACGGGTTCCCGGTTCGGTAACAGGTGTAAGTCCTGAGACTGTGCCTGCCGTTATTTTCGGTAACTTTCTTTCGGAAATTTTTGACAGGTGGGTAGAAAAGGATGCCGGCAGGATAAAGATCCAGATAATTGAAGAAGCTCTAAGAAGGGCATTTAACCAGGAACATACACTCTGTATTTTTAAGGTTAATTGCGGAGGCGTCCCCGTTGTTGAACATAATGG
>CAYPHL010000117.1:6590-7742 GCA_964410385.1 uncultured Rikenellaceae bacterium
TTTGCAGCTTCTGCATTGTACCGGGTGGTGTTGGTGTCATTGTTGAAACCGTGTCCTGTTCCTGGGTAGGAGAAGATCTGATACTCCTTGTTATTCTTCTTCAGAGCCTCTTCGAATGCTGCGATACCTGCATTTATACCCTGGTCGTTTTCAGCATAATGTGCCATTACCGGTGCTTTTATCTTTGCAACATCCTCTGCCGAGGGCTGACGACCGTAATATGGTACTGCGGCATCAAGATCCGGTGAATTTACAGCAACCTGGTTTGTCATTGCTCCGCCCCAGCAGAACCCGGTACATCCTACTTTGCCATTTGAATTTGGATGTGTTTCAAGGTATTTGACAGCGGCTACAAAATTCTTTGTTGTCTCTTCTCCATTAAGTTTTTTGAAAAGTTCACCAACATTGGATACATCTTCAGGTGTACCTCCAACAGGTGATAATGCATCAGGAGCCAGTGCAAGGAACCCCTCCTTTGCCATTCTTTTTGTAACATCCTGGATATGAGGTACCAGTCCTCTGTTCTCATGGATAACTATCACTGCAGGAAACTTTTTTCCTTTCTCTGGTCTGGCCAGGAAAGCTCTCATTTCCCCTGTTGCTGCAGGATATTTAATAAATTCAGTCACTAATTGAACTTCTTTCTGCTTTTTTGCAACAGACGCCATCAAATAGTTATGATCAAGGGCCGGAAGCAAAGCGGAAGCTGCAGCTGTACTGCCGGTGATCAAAGCCAGCTTCTTCAGGAAACTACGGCGACTGGTTCTGCCTTTCCTGTAATCATCATAGAGCGGGGTGATTCTTTTTTCCATAATCTGTATGACTTAATGTGATATTTATGATCTATAATAAATTCTCAATTTACGAAAAAAAATATAAATTCATATATTTTTGAAACCAAGGGAAATTACAGTTTAAATAAATAAAATCATTTGTTATGAAACAGGACATTGAGATTGCCCAGGAAGCCAGAATGAGGCCGATAATTGATATTGCCGGTATTTTGGGTATACCGCCGGATGATCTTGAATTTTATGGAAAATTTAAAGCAAAAATTCCTTTGAAGTTCATAAATGAGGAAAAGGTCAAAAGCTCAAAGCTTATTCTTGTTACGGCTATTACTCCTACCCCGGCAGGAGAAGGTAAAACAAC
>CAYPHL010000117.1:7842-12321 GCA_964410385.1 uncultured Rikenellaceae bacterium
AAGGAAAGGCTGGGAAGGATATTTGTCGGTTATACTTATTCCGATGAGCCGGTGTTTGCTTCCGATCTGAAGGCCCACGGAGCAATGGCTGCATTGCTCAAATATGCAATAATGCCTAATCTGGTACAGACACTGGAAGGTACACCTGCGATAATACATGGCGGTCCGTTTGCAAATATTGCCCAGGGAACAAATTCAATTATTGCCACAAAAATGGGACTTTCACTGAGCGATTTTGTTGTAACTGAAGCAGGTTTTGCGAGCGAGCTGGGTGCCGAAAAATTCTTTGATATCAAATCACAATATGGCGATCTGAAGACAAATGCAGTTGTTATTGTAGCCACAATACGTGCACTTAAATATCATGGCGGAGCAAAGCTTTCTTCGCTGCAGAACGAGGATCTCAATTCACTGAAAAACGGCTTTGAGAATCTCGACAAGCATATTGAGAACATGAAGTATTTCGGATTCAATCCTGTAATATCAATAAACAAATTTGAGTCGGATACTCCGGGGGAACTTGATCTTCTTATAGGACATTGTAAAGACCAGAATGTAAAGGTGGCAGTAAATGACGGATGGGCCAGGGGTGGAGAAGGCGCAACCGGGCTTGCGGAAAAGATCCTTGAGTCGGTAAAAGATTGTTCTACCTGCTTTAAACCACTCTATGATTTGTCCTGGTCATTCGAGGAAAAAATAGATACGATCTGCAAAAAAATGTATGGTGCTGATCATGTTGAATATACAATAAAGGCTAAATCACAGCTCGAGAAAATAGTAAAACTGGGTATGGGAAACCTTGCGGTCTGTATTGCCAAAACACAAAAATCACTTTCTGACGATCCCGTCAAGAGAGGAAGACCGACAGGATTTACAGTAAAAATCAGGGAGGTCGAACTTTCATCAGGAGCAGGATTCATTGTCCCGATAGCAGGTACAATAATGAGAATGCCCGGCCTGCCAAATATACCGTCGGCTGAGAAAATTGACATTGACAATGACGGTGTAATCTCGGGATTGTTCTGATCAATCTATCATTTTACTAACTTTATAGCACAAAAACATAAAAATGTGATGAAGAAAATACCACTGATCCTGTTAATGATTTTTATGGCAGTCACAGCATGTAAGAGATATAGCAAATATGAAGGCGTGGCTTTCACCGAAAAGGAACCCCGCGACTGGGAAAATCCTGAAATGTTCGGTCAGAATAAAGAAGCCCCTCATGCAACTCTTATCAGCTTTGCTGATGAAGCTTCAGCCCTGGCAGCAGTCAGATCAGCTTCTCCTAACTACCTGTCCCTCGATGGTATATGGAAATTCAATCTTGTAAAATCTCCTGACGAGAGACCATATTGGTTTTTCATGGATGATTATGACACCAGGGACTGGGATGATATTGAAGTGCCATCTAACTGGGAAATGAAAGGATATGATGTGCCCATATATGTAAACATTACCTTCCCTCATAAGAATGATCCCCCCCGAATACAGCACGATTATAACCCGGTCGGATCATATAAAAGAAGTTTTAAGGTACCTTCTGAATGGAATGATAAAGAGGTATTTCTTCAGTTCGGTGCTGTAGCCTCGGCATTCTACGTATGGGTTAATGAACAGCTTGTCGGCTACAGCCAGGACAGTAAAACACCTGCAGAATTCAATATTACAAAATATCTGAAGAAGGGTAATAATTCACTTGCTGTTGAAGTCTACAGGTGGAGCGACGGCAGTTATCTCGAGGATCAGGATTTCTGGAGGATGAGCGGTATTCAGAGAACGGTTTTTCTTCATGCCAGACCGAAAACTTATATAAGGGACTTTTTTGCCAGAGGCGATCTGATAAATGACTATAAGGATGGTTTGCTTAAGGTTGATGTAGAACTCGACCAGTACGGAAGTGCCGGAAATGATTTTTTTATTGAAACCTCATTATTTGATGCTGAAAACAAGATCTACAGCGAATCGAAGTCTGTCAGTCTTTCAGAAGGCAAAGCTTTAGCGGGATTCGAAAAGAACTTTCCGGATGTAAAAAGATGGTCTGCAGAAACTCCTGATCTATATTCACTTGTGATCACATTAAAGACTCCCGCGGGAGATATTCTTGAAAGTGTAAGCTCAAAAATCGGATTCCGGAGCGTGGAAATAAAGAATTCCCAGCTTCTTGTGAACGGGATTGCAGTATATCTGAAAGGTACAAATATGCATGAGCATGATGATATCAAAGGGCATGTTGTCGACGAAGAGCTTATCCTGAAGGATATACGTGTCATGAAGGCTAACAATATCAATGCCATGAGGACGAGCCACTATCCCCAGCAGGAGCTCTGGTATGAAATGTGCGATAAATATGGTCTATATCTTATTGATGAAGCAAATATAGAATCTCACGGGATCGGTTATGATAAGGATGTCACAATTGCCGATAAACCTGAATGGGCAGCTGCACATATGGCAAGGATGCAGAACATGGTCGAAAGGGATAAAAATCATCCTTCTGTCATTATCTGGTCACTTGGAAATGAAGCAGGGGACGGCCATAATTTCCTTGCAAATTATAAATGGGCGAAACAGAGAGATGTTACCCGTCCTGTTCAGTATGAAAGGGCTGAAAAATCAACCAATACCACTGAAAGGCATACGGATATTGTTTGTCCCATGTACGCCAGGATATGGCAGATTGAAGAATATGCAAAGGATCCGAAGAATGACAGGCCTCTTATATTATGTGAATACGCTCACGCGATGGGAAATTCGACAGGTAATCTTCAGGATTACTGGGATGTGATCGAAAAATATCCCAAACTTCAGGGAGCATTCGTCTGGGACTGGGTTGATCAGGGGATACTTCAGACAGATGAGAATGGTGAAAAGTACTGGGCTTACGGAGGTGATTTCGGAGAAGAAGGTGTCCCAAGCGACGGTAATTTCTGTATAAACGGACTTACGTGGCCTGACAGGACCGGCAAGCCGGGACTTGCCGAAGTAAAAAGAGTATATCAGTATGTTGGATTCAGGCCTGTGGACCTTAAGGCAGGGCTCATAAGCGTTAAGAACAAGTATGATTTTACGAATCTCTCGGATTTCGATTTTGACTGGGAAGTTATGTCAGACGGATCCGTTATCCAGTCAGGAAAAGTCCCGCTTCCCGATTTTAAGCCAGGGAAAGAATTGAACATAATGATACCAATCGAAAAAATAGTTCCTGCACCGGGCGCTGAATATTTTCTGAACCTGAGGATATCGAAGAGTGAACCATGGGGCATTCTGCCCGAAGATCATGTGTATGCAGGCACACAATTTAAGCTCCCTGTCGAAGGTGGAACTGTCCCGATGAAACAGGATAACCTGGCTGTTCTTCAGACCAAAACAAGCGGAAATAAGCTGGAAGTAGGTGGGACCGATATGCTTCTCACCTTTAATCTGGAAAGCGGAAAGCTTGAATCATTCAAATATAAGGATAAAGAGCTGCTGCTAAAAGGTCCGGAGCCGGATTTCTGGAGGCCACCCACCGATAATGATTACGGGTATGGCATGGATGTCAGGCTGGGAATATGGAAGAAAGCCGGAGAGAGATTAAAGGTTACCGGTGCCGATATCCGTCAGCCGGGATTAGCCAAAGTGGTTGTGGTTTTCAGATATGATATAATGGGACCGGAAGGTAAAAAGATTGCAGGGTATTCAACCACTTATACAATACTGGGCTCAGCAGATATTATAATCTCAAATTCTTTCGCGAAACTTTCAGGCAGTCTTCCTGAAATACCAAGAATGGGAATGCAGATGCAGCTTCCTGTTGAATTTGCAAACCTGAAATGGTATGGACGGGGTCCTCATGAAAATTATGTCGACAGAAAAACCTCTGCGGATGTAGGTATGTATGAAAGTACTGTGGCAGATCAGTATGTACCTTATATACGTCCGCAGGAAAATGGATACAGGACAGATACACGGTGGATGTCACTTACCGACGACAATGGTACAGGTATACTTGTAAGCGGTACTCCCCTGTTCTGTTTTTCAGCTCTTAATAATATCCACGACGATTTCGAATCACCGGGTAAGCTTAGCCAGTACAGGAAGGATGCAAAGAGTGCAAATACCCATACGAATGATGTTAAACCCCGCGATCTGGTGAATCTGAATATAGATCTCGGACAGATGGGTGTTGGTGGCGATGATTCATGGGGAGCGGAAATCCATAAACAGTACAGGCTTCTTGCGGATAAATATGAATACAGCTTCCGGCTCAGACCGATAGTTAAGGAAGATGATGTCCTGAAACTGGCAAAGGAACGTCTTTAGCCTCCTTCTTCTCTGTGTCTCTCTGTGAACCCTTGGTGTACCTCTGTGTAAGTTCTTATATTTCTTTTTGTTACACAGAGTTCCACAGAGTCCCGATAGCTCCCGATAGCTATCGGGACGGGAACACAGAGTTACACAGAGCGGAAGAAATTAAAATTTCAATGTAACCTGCAA